>NZ_JAMYMK010000002.1:0-482295 GCF_040318565.1 Mesorhizobium sp. M1142 | reverse complement strand
ATCCAGCCCCCGCCGCGCGTCAGGCTGTTCGCAACCTCATTGTCGCACCACCCACTCTGGAAATGCCGGTAGTTCGAGGTGTCCATATAAGCGTGGATTAGGGAACGCCCGCACAAACAAAGAGCTTCTCGCCTCTAAGTAGGCCGAACTTGTGCACAAGAGGTTCCTCGGCAGTAAATTCGGAGAGGTTAAATCCCGCTTTTCTTATCCGGTCTCGAACGTCCGAGCCAAAATAGCGAACATGGTCTTCCTGCCCGAAGTGAGCAAGCCTAGCTTGGGGCGTCAGAATGGCAGGATTTTCGTATGTTGTAGCCCATCCCTCGATGACCGGGAACATCAAGAGCAGCGTGCCGGACGGCCGCAAGACACGGCGCAATTCGGCCAAAGCCTTTCTATCGTCGACATGCTCCAACACGTGATTGCAGATGACGAGGTCGAACGAATGGTCAGCAAAGTCCATCGCCTCTATGTTGACGGATACGTCTCCAGGCGCTGGATTTAGGTCGCCGCCAGTGTATGACAATGCGCGTTCGCTTATATATAGACGCGCAAATGATTCTGGCGCAAAGTGCAGAACGTCTTTTCCTTCGATCAAGCTCGGGTTGTCGTCAAGGTAAAGGCGCTGCAAGCGGTGACGCTCCAGGGAGTGGCACTTGGGGCATTCCGCGTCTAGCCGCGGCGG
Source organism: Mesorhizobium sp. M1142 (assembly GCF_040318565.1). Taxonomy (NCBI): domain Bacteria; kingdom Pseudomonadati; phylum Pseudomonadota; class Alphaproteobacteria; order Hyphomicrobiales; family Phyllobacteriaceae; genus Mesorhizobium; species Mesorhizobium sp. M1142. The sequence continues at coordinate 481,613 of NZ_JAMYMK010000002.1, read as the reverse complement.
CAGTCCAAATATTCTGAACTTGGCAGTCGTCCCGCAACACGGGCAGCATTTTGGACTCGGCCGATGGCGGGTGAATAGCCATGTTGCACGATCTATCTCTGCGGGCAAAGTCCGCGCGAGAACGATTTTGAGGGCACCACCTAACATTCCCGTAACAGTTCGCACCGTAGCAATCCTCTGCCGCCGAATAACCACAACTCCGGGATGAAGAGCAACCTTCTCCACACAAGGGCGCTGCCGATATCGCGCAATTTGCCTAGCCGCCAATTTTACCCCTGACGAAAGGAAAACCGCCTACATTCACTGGAGTCAGCCTTAGTCTCGAGTGCGTCAAGCATCGGGCACGCCCGTTCTTGAACGGCAACGGCTTCAACGGCTCAGGGCCAACTCCTTTGCGTCCAGCGCAAGTTTGTGTCTAATCAGCAACTTCCGCGAGAACAAAGATCCCATTTCCGCCAAATAGCTTGGTTTCCATGTTATGCGAGATTCTGCGCGCAGTTACCCGAAGACAACTTGCAAATAATTCACCGGCGCTTCCGTAACGGATCCCAGGGTCTGCATACCGATATCCTATTACTTTGAACCCAGCATACTCTACGGTGGCGAGGGCTGAATCCTTAGTGAAGTAGTGAAGATGCCCGACCAGCTTCCGCGCGCGCATATAGCCACCAAAAAGGATGGACGTAACATTCATGTCGAGTGGAATGCTGAAGGCGAAATATCGACCGAGAGGACGCACAGACCTTAGGAACCCTATATAATCGTCGACGTGCTCGAATACGTCAAGAAGCATGACGAGATCGTAACTAATTCCAGAGAGTGACCTCGGATCAGCAACAGCATAGCGGACCCGCTCATTCCCATAATGTTGGTTAGCAAATGCTATAGGTTCCGGCGAGAGATCAATACCGTAGCCTTTCGCACCGGTCATATCGCAGAGAGCCACCAGGGCGCGACCGCTCCCACATCCAATGTCGAGGATCGAATTTATCGGGAGGCCGTGGAGAAGATCATGGACCCGCTCAGCTTTAGGTTGCCCATGATCATCATGGAAATCAGTGACAACAGACCAATATCGACCCGACTCATAGACGCTCGTATCACTTCTTGTCACTGGAAAATGGCCCAGCATCTTGCGTCACTCAACATGGGATCTCCTAAAAGGTAACCGGTGCCACCTTGGCGCGAGTTGGCACACTGCAGGGCGCCTCAGCCGGAGCTTGGCCAAGCATGTGATTGCGAGCCCTCTAGCCCGAGAAACCTCAGATGACTACCAATACCCCCCCTCTCTCGATTATTGAACAAGATATTTTCCCAACCTAATTTTTTTCTCAACCCATTCCCGGGTAAACGCAATTGCTTTGGCTGGGTTGCCGGCTACGATACAGCCATCCGCTATAGTGCCCCTAACCAGGCTTCCGGCTCCGACGACAACGTTGTCTCCTATTCTGGTCCCGGGCAAAATCGACGCTCTCGCGCCTATGAAACAGTTCTTTCCAACAACTATATCGTCCAATATGTACATTTCACCGCTTCCTCTTGGAATAATCGTCCCGGTACTAGCCAGAGCGGTTGTAATTGAGTAGTCGTGAGTCAGAAACATTACCTCGCGGGAAATCGTGATGTTATCGCCAAGATGTATTTTCCGGTAATCCGCTCCATCGAAGTATGCCGATCCACTAATGTACCTAGGTTTCCCAATTAAGTCGATCCCAATTCGCTTCAAGTACCACGCGAAGGCCGACATATAGAGATCTACGTCGATATACTCGAGCAACGAAATAGCCCTTCGAGAAACGACTAAAAAGCTCTTTTTAAGTAGATTCAGAATTTTCATATCATCTACCACAGCGTTTGCCGCTCTCCCGGATGTTAGACGCCGGCTGCTCAGGCCGAGTAGCGCCCCATTCAGGTGGAATAGCGTCGCGCTTTGCCGCGAACCTATAAAAAAATACCTTTAACGCATGATAAAATGCAGCTTGAGCCACTCCAATTACGCGATCGCTCAGGGTAAACTCCCGATCCTTAACAAACTTTGTCTCTATCTGACACACATCCTGCATGGTTGACGTCTTGGTATTTTCATGAAGCCTTTGGATTCCTAACACTGCCCGAACCAATTTTACTCTAGGATTCACAGCTTTGAAGAACCTGACTGCAAAATCGTAATCTAATGCGAAGCGGAATGATTTATCAAAGCCAATCTTCTGGGCGAGCTTCGTGCTATATATTGTGGACTGATTTGTGTAATATATATTTACAAACATTTGCCTCCACCGGACAGGGTACAAATGCCGGAACGAGGAAAAGTGCCTAAGATTAGATCCATTATCCAACAACGTCTCCTGATCGTATGCCACTACTTCTTCAACGCCAGTGCTATGGCTCTCTACAAAATCATCCAAGGCGTTAATGTTGAACATATCGTCACTATTTTGGAACATAAACCAGCGGCCATCGGCCATTGTTAATCCTTTTGCGATCGCGTCTGCTTGGCCGTCATCAGGCTCACAAACCAGCTTGTCCTGTGGTTTTAGATAGGCGTCAGCAACACTTTTTGAATTATCCGTTGATCCACCATCTACAATGATTATCTGTATAGACGACCTGTGAGTACTTCCGTTAATGCTACTCAGGAGATCTTCCAAAAAATTAGAATAGTTGTAGTTCGGTATAACGATGGAAATAGCTAATCTATGTGCCATCAAACAAATTCCTTATTCCGGTGCGGTATCTCTCGGACGAGTAAATCGCCATAGCCCTTCTCCTATTTGAAATAGGTACATTAGCGCGGGAGTCCGAAAAGTGGAACCGAGAGATAGAGTTAGCCACATCACGGGGCGTGGGTGGCACAAGATCTGCATGGAATCCTTCGACCATTCGTGAAATCACTCCGTGGTCTGATGACACTACAAAGCATCCTGCGGCAAGCGCCTCGATGATGCTTATCGGTGCAGCTTCGGTTGGATAGGTTGTCGGTAGAACAAACACGTCGGCTTTCGAAAGAATGGCTGCCTTCCTCGCGCCGTGAACCGGCCCCAGAAAGGTGATATAATCTCTCGCACTCACATTCCGCAGATATGCCTCGATCTGGCCGACCGTCATGTTCGCGTCCGCAATGGGGCTCCCGCAGATCGTAAGTCTGACAGGCAATCCTTCGGATACCAGTATCTCCGTCGCATCTACGGCGACTGTAAAGCCTTTAGAGAAAATCAGGTTAGATAGGTATAGTATGCTGAAGAAACCCTTGCGACCTTTCACCATTTTGGTGGTAGCAATATCGTTGTCAAAGAAGTTCGGCAGTTCCACCAACTTCATTCGTTCAAACATCCGATATTGGGTTAAAAGTTTTCTGTCAGGAGCAACGGACGTGTCTATCTGAGAGTACATCATGTCTATTATGCCGCGTAACAGCCGGCCGGCCTCGGCTCGGAATGTTTCGAAATCGTTTCCGTGTAGATGGTTTATAATTCGACGTCTGAACACTTTGGCAAGCAGAATTACAGGGAGGTCTCTGGTCAAGAACCCCTGCCGGCTGCGACTGCTAGTAAAATACACAGCGCCTTTCGTTTTCATGAACCCGATGAACAAACGGATTGGGAAGGAAATGAGGTTAATCTTGCGCTCGAATGACGAATCAACGATGTGGGCTTTGGGTACAGCCGCGCAGGCCTCTCTAAACGCCTTGGCCTGACCGGTAATTAGGCCGGTCTCTGCCCCGACGAAGAGCGGAGCATCGTAGTCTAGTGTCATTGTCCGAATGCGCATCCATTCACCGTAGAAGTTGGGTGGCCGCCCGCGGAGCGAATGACGCCACGTCTGGTTTCTCACTAAGTGAATTAGCCATCGCAGACACCTTCCGCCACCCCTCACCGTCTGCCGTACCAGTATCGATCGGTTCTGCGCTCAGAGCGACTGATCCCGTGCCCAAAGACCTGTCGGCTCAAATCCAACGCAAGGAGTGGCACTAAAAACGTCAACGCCCAAGTTATCTGCTGAGCCAAGTACCCGCGCGTGGGAATCAACACGGCATACAACACAACAGCGGCACAGGAATAATATGCATTGGGGCTTCGTTTCAACGTGTTCTGAAAAAACACCCCAGCGATCCCACCCAAGAGAGCAGCTGAAAATGGAAGGCCATAGAGCCCATACATAAGCACGGCTTGACCAAGGTCGTGGAATGCTGCCCCAGTACCCTGCAGTCCCTCTGTGACGATCAGGTAGGAACCAAGATACGTAGTACGTGGTTTGTCGGGATATATGGCAGCGGGAATGAATTGGGTGACCAATACCAAGACTGGCTCCAATCCCACGAGCTGGAGCCGATCGACCCCTTCCACTACATTGATCGTCGCGAAGGCCACCGTCTGCTCTCCACTTCGCTTTAGAAACTCAAGCGGGGCAAATCCAAGGTTGCCGAGATCTAAAACGGAAAAACTGCCATAGCTCCTTACCTGGCCCAGCGCACCAAGGCCCAGACCTAGTACTGAGGCGACCCCCACAGCCACAGCTGCGCGAAATGGCCGAAATCCTCTCCCCTGCAGGTTCATCAACTCCGCTAAGAACAGAATTGCCAATCTATATCGAAACCCCGCATACAAAAATAACAGGGTTTGGACTAGAAAAAGAGCGATATTTGCAGACGCGCCTCTATCCTTTCTTCCCACAAGATAACACACTAGCAGTATATCAAAGCCGACAATGGTGAATAAAAAGGATCCGTCCGCCTTGAATATATTTCTCGACAAAATCGAGTAAGAAATCAATGCGCCAGAGACGACGTATAACGCCCAGATAACGATCCTGCCCGCCAACTCTCTGAGGCGAGGTGGCGGATGCTGGATTGGCAGCCGCGTGAACGCTAAGGGTGCAGTAATTCTGAATCCAAACATGTAGAACATACAGAACACGATCACAGAACTATAGTAAACGCCAGTCGGCCGCGCATATGTTCCCGTTATTAGGTCCACTTCACCGACGATCAAGGGCAGCAATACTAGGTAAAATAGACACGATGCCGTATATAGGAACGGAAACGACGCAGCGCCGTAACGGCAGAATGCGTACGTCATCCACGCGACCGCCAGAAATATTGTTATTCCAAGCATCAGCTATGCTCCTAACAATATAACAGCTTTGGAAGTGTCACTATAGGCGCCGCGCTATCGACCAATACCTCACTTGTCAGCCTCCATTTGAAAAGAGATCCGCGATACCGCTGCGAAACGCAGCCCACGTGTGTTTTCTTGCTTCAGCCAGCGCATCAACTCGCATCGCAGACCATCGGCTTCGCTCACGTATGGCTCTATCAACCGCTTCCTCAATATCTTCCTCCATGAATCCCCCCATGAGGTACCCGGATTTGCCGTCCACGCATACGTCTGGCGCTCCGGTGTTGCAACTTGCGATAATTGGCAATCCGGCGCTCATGGACTCGAGCAGCACGTGTCCAAAGCCTTCGGCCAAGCTCGGCAAAATTAGGAAATCTGCGGCGCTTGCCGATGACCACAGTGCCGAATCGTCAAGGATGGTCCTGAAAATCACGTTCTCGGGAACTCTCGAAATCCATCGGATTGTCTTCTCCCGAGCTCTCTGCATCTCACGAGTGTAAATAGTGAGTCGAATGTCGGGCCGTCTTTCTACTAGCTTGAGAAGCTCGTAGATACCCTTTCTCACGACAAACTGGCCAACGAATGCAAGGTCGATTGCATAGTCACTAGTGACACCTCGCACCGACGGATCCGAGGACAAAGAACGAAAACGTCCAGGCGCTCCATAAGGGATCACCTTGATCCTGCTTCGCTGCACGCCAGCCCCGATCAAGGTCTGCAAAACGAATGACGAACTGCATATTATCGTATCGGAAACGCTCACCTCATGAGACAGTCTCGACAGATATGACGTGCTATTTGTCATTTCCTCCTCCTCGGAGAACATCTCAACCGCAATTTCTGGTCTCACAGCAGCGTAGTCGCTGTAAATTCTGCGCAGAGCTGCTGGGTGCGGATGCATTTGGAAAAGCGCTAGTTTACACTCGATACCAATATCATTTGCAGCGCGAGTTATTCCGGAATTATAGTAAAAAATGGCCAGTTTGAATTTTGACGTTCGAAGCAGAACGCGCGCTTTTTCACCCAACAAATAACTTCTAAACCGGTTAACATGTTTGTTTCTGGGTATGATTCTTTCGACATAGTCCGCAATCAGTAACGGAATCGTAGTGTATATGTTGATGACCAATCCGCTGCGGCATCTCTTGTACACAGTATCCCGCATCAACATGCGCGACGCCAAACCGATGAATGATTTCGGCTTGTAGTAGAAATCCGTTAGAAGGCTGACTTCCCAACCGGCGTCGTAAAAGGCCTGGATCACCTCATAATTATCTCGGCGACCCACGTGAACGACCAGTACGGAACCGTTGTTTCTGTTCATCAGACCACCAGGAGACAAAAAGGGGACGCGAAATCGCCGCCGACACAATTACGCGTTGGCCGCAGGCAGCAGGTCACGGTATAATTCGATATGCTTGAGGGCCGCGACATCCGGTGAGTATCGTTTCGCGACGACCTCCCGCCCCCGAATACCCATTTCTTTGAGTTCCCCACGGGCCATGGCCATAGCATTCCGAATCTTGGCGATAAGAGCTTCGACGTCGTTGTGAGGAACGGTCCAGCCAGTTACACATTCCTCAATGATTTCTTGAGCTGGCGTGTTCGCGAATGCAACAACCGGAGTACCAGACGCCATAGCTTCCGCCGTCGTCTTGCCAAATGTTTCGTGCAAAGAGGGCATCACGAACAAATCAGCAGCAGAATATATCAAATTAAGTTGGCCATAATCCTTGATCATGCCGAAGTACCTCGCGTTATCGCCTTTGTGCAGAAAGTTTCCACCAAATATAGCCCACTGAACGCCAGACCCTTCCGGGAATTCCTTCAGAAGTCTGGGTATTATATCGCCACCCTTTCGGGGATCCGACAAATCGATAGCACCTATTCCGATGACGAATCTCGATTTATCCAGCCCAAGGGTGGCCCGCGATTTTTGTTTGTCAAGCACAACTAGCTTACTAACCGGAATTGAATTCGCGATCACACTTATCTTGTATTTAGCCAATGCTGTGCTGAACTGCGCCTTTTTCGCTACATCTTCACTAATAGCGATGAAAGCCATCCTATTAGAATATGAACTGCTTTTTACACCCAGATCGTCTGACGCTATTGAGTGCGCCTTTGGTTTTAGGATTGGGCAAGATTGGCAACCATTTAGATAACCACCACAACCGTTCGAGAAATGGCATCCTCCGGTGAATAGCCACATATCTCTCAGTGTGAATACAACAGGCCGACTCTCTTTCGCTAGCACATCCCAGAACTCCGGACTCATCGTGGAGGCATGAGCCCACTGGATGTGTATTATATCCGCCCATGAATAAAGGGGGTGTTTGTGGGGATCAAGTCCTACAGCAATAGGGAAGTAGGATGCACCTCTACTAACCATGTTGCGTTGTAAGCGCCGCCAGTATAGCCTAGTCTTAACACCCGTTACCAGCCTTGCTATTCCACCTAAGCGGACAGCGTGGTAGTCTGGATCTGTGCGTCGCTCCACCCTACCGAGAATTCGGGAATCCACTCCCCGCGCCCGCAGCGCCAAATGGAGGGTCAGGGCGCCTCTACCAGCGCCAGAACCGAGCGCGCCGCCCAGAATGTGGAGTACTTTCAATGAATTGGCGCCCATGTCGCTTAAATCGATGACATAAAGTAGTCACCCCGCCGCGCAATAGCGTAACCACCCCGGGCAGCAAGCTGGTCGAACTTCAATTCGCTGTCCGCCTCCCATCTCTTAATGATATGCCGCTCCCCGCTGCGGCTGATATCGTCGAGCACCACTGCGCATCGTGGTGACAAGTGGGGATAGACAACAGGCAAAGCTGGATATCTGGCATGCGCCAAATCGCGGGTGTGAGCGCGGGGGCCGTCCACCACTACCAGATCAATCTTCGACCCGGCGACAGCACGGGAAACAATATCTGTGTCGTACCAAACCGAACTGTCCAATGAATAGCTACATTCCTGAAGCGTCGCGACCAAAACCTGCCCGACGCTAGAAAGGCCCTCCGCCTTCAACATGTCAGAAACCAGAGAGGCCCACACCGGATTGTCTTCTATTGAGATCACTGTGCCGCCAATCATTTCCGCAGCCTTCGAAAGATACAGCGTGGAGATTCCACTCCCAAATTCAAGGACCGTCTTACGTTTATTAATAATAATTTCGTTAACTAGCGAGAATACAGCAGACGGCCGCATTGCCGAGACTGTCCAAGGGAGGAACTTCAGTCCTAATTTGGCCAGTTCCACACTCGCACGGCAATCCAGGCCTGAATTTCTATACGAGTCGAGCTTAGCAAGGACTCTCGAAGGAAGATAATTGCCTACAAATGACACTACGTCGTTCTCCTTATGAACGGTGGCTTTCTGAGCTCGCTATAGAGGATCGAGAACGGATTCGAGAAAGCGAGGGTGACTATCTTAAATAGTTCTCGGCTGCTTTTGGAGAAGGCCAAAGATAGATATGAAGACACAAAAAAGGCTGCCAGCGTCGCAAAAGCAGAACCAACTCCTCCGTACTTTGGGATCAGCGCCAAATTCAGCATCACGTTTAGAACAGCGCCTGCCCCTTCACTCAAGATAAGGTACGTGCCCTTGCCTTCGATGACTATCCATCTGGTTGTGAGATACCTAGCAAACGAAAAAGGTAACGTCAAAGAAAGCGCTAGCAGAGAATCTACGGAATTGAGGTATTCTGCCCCGAATAGAACCCGAACCATAAGATCACCAAATACCCACAAAGATAAAGCGCACAAGTACGACATCACTGCCATTGCAGAGTAGCCCAGTCGCATTGCACGAAAGAATTCTACTTTGTTGCCGGAGTTTGCCGCCAGGTATGGGAATATCGTGACGCTGAACGCTGCGGGAATAATGTAGAATGCCTGTATTAGTTTCACAGACGCTGCGTATTCACCCGACACTTTAGGGTCGGTCATGAACCGAAGCATTGTCAGATCAATGTTCAAATAGATCAATGCCAAGGCGCTTCCGAAGAAGATGGTCCAACTTTGGGAGAGTAGAGAGCGAGCGTAGGAAATGTCGACGCGCCACGTTTTCAACGACGGGCCGCTGCTTTTGTCAAACAAAACAAAGAGAAGCAGCACACCGATAGCAGCTCCAAATGCCTGAGTGAATCCGACCGAAACGACACCATATCCACAGTAAACTAAAAGTATCTTTACAGATCCTGAAACGACTACCGACAAAACATTGGCGATCATTGCCTTTCCAGACTCTATTTTAGCCCTGAACCAGCTTGTAAATATTCCTGTAGGCGAAAGCAACACTATCGAGATACAAGCCGAAACATAGAGGAGTACTTCTTTCTGCCCTTTCGTCGCCAACACGGGGACGGTAGCCAACATCAAAAGGGCGCCAAGCGTATAGCCGAGAAGTCGCAACGCAACAGTGGTGCCCAGAATGACGTATGAGGGTCGCGTGCTTGATACGAGTTCTCTTACCAGAATTCCATCCAGTCCCAACTGTCCAAGGAGGCTAAAAATTGATGCCAGAGAAAAGACGTATGCGTACAAACCGTAGTCGCTCGGCCCGAGACTTCTCGCGACGAATGCAAGTACAACCATGCCGAATAAGTTTGTGGCGACACTCTCAGCTAAGACAGCTCCTCCGCTATAAAAATACCTTTTCACCGCGATCTTGTCTTTCTGTCGGAAGTGTTATCGCCAGATGAACTGGTTAAGTTTTCGCAGCGGCTTAGCAACAAGAGCAAAATCAACCAAGTGACTCCCCAGCCATGTTCGACGCGAATGAAGCGCCTCTAAGTTATGACGAACAGTCGACATAAGATTCCTCGTACTCTCTCCGCCTATCATCATGTCAACTAGGGTTCCGTCGACGGTAGAGAGGATGAAAGGATGCAACTCGATGCTCCTTAACATCCAATCATAGTCGGACGCCACCTTGTACTGAGTGTTGAACTCGCCCACAGCTTCCGCCACCTTTCTTCGAACATAAAACGTCGGATGAGCGGGCATCCAGCCGCTCCGAAAGCCGCTCGCCGGCCTTGGAGAAGCCGTCCACTTGCGTACGACCCGCTTGCTCGAGTGGTCTGTTACGAAATTGAGATGCCCCTGAACGATGTCCGTGTTTGACAGCGCGTTTGAGATTCGGGCCAGAGCAGAGGTATCGTGGAACGCATCATCCGAATTCAACACGCCTACTGCATCCCCCTTGTAGAAACGAAGCGCCTTATTGAGGGCCTCGTACATTCCACTGTCGGACTCACTGACAACGACCATCCGGTCCTGCGGATAGGATCGGATTATGGAAAGCGTCTCGTCTGTCGAGGCTCCATCGACGACGATTAATTCCTTGTCCTTGAATTCCTGGGCAAAAAAGCTGTCCAGCGTGTGCCGAATCGTATCGGCTGAGTTACGGCACACAGTGAGGACGGAAATCTTCATGCGCTTCGCTCGACCATCAAGCCCGACGACCTGGCCGTGCTCTTCGCCGCCCCACGGACATTGCGTCTCCAGCGTCATTGCCCGAAGATTGGGGCCACGTGCTTGAGAAGTAGTCGCATTCCAGCCAAGGGGCGCTCAAACAACTTTCGATGGATCGCCAAGCGTAACCTCCACCTCGGTCGGCCGAATGAGAAGCGGATCGACGTCCACAAGCACGCCGGTTGTCGAGCCCGCCCTTTGCCCCTTCAAATGATCGCCATACGGAAATTCTCATGCCGGTTCGCTCGCGCTTACTGTGCCGCGACGCGAATGCGATCCTCGTCGAGGCGCCGATGTTCGGATTCCCGCCTTACCGTTTCGAGGTCGGACTGGACCATTTCCTGGACCATCGTGGCGAGCGACGTCGTCGCCTTCCATCCGAGAACGCGCTCCGCTTTCGAGGCGTCGCCAATCAAAAGCTCTACTTCGGTCGGCCTGAAATAGCGCGGATCCACCTCGACTAGAACGGCGCCTGATTTTGCATCTACGCCTTTTTCGGCGATACCGGAACCAACCCACTCGATTGCGACCCCGACCTCGGCAAATGCAAGCTCGACAAAGCGGCGGACCGAATTCTTTACGCCGGTTGCAAGGACGTAGTCGTCTGGCACGTCATGCTGAAGGATTCGCCACATCCCTTCGACGTAATCGCGGGCATGGCCCCAATCCCGTTCAGCGGATAAATTACCGAGGTAGAGCTTGTCCTGAAGGCCGAGGCTGATTGCAGCGGCTGCGCGGGTGATCTTGCGGGTGACGAACGTCTCGCCGCGCATCGGACTCTCGTGATTGAACAGGATGCCGTTGGAAGCATGGATATCATAGGCTTCGCGGTAATTCACCGTGATCCAGTAGGCATAGATTTTCGCAGCCGCATATGGCGACCGGGGATAGAAAGGCGTCGTCTCGCGTTGCGGGATCTCCTGCACCTTGCCGTAGAGCTCGGAAGTCGACGCCTGATAAAAACGCGTCTTTTTTGTCAAGCCAAGCAGCCGGATGGCTTCGAGGAGACGCAATGTGCCGATCGCGTCGGCATTCGCCGTATATTCTGCAGTCTCGAAGCTCACCTGGACATGCGATTGTGCGGCAAGATTGTAAATCTCGTCGGGCTGCACCTCCTGGACGATACGGATGAGGTTGGTGGCATCGGTCATGTCACCATAGTGCAGCGACAGCCTTACGTTCTTTTCATGCGGATCCTGGTAGAGACTATCGATACGGCCCGTATTGAACGACGAGGACCGCCGCTTGATGCCGTGGACATCATAGCCCTTTGCCAAGAGAAGTTCCGCCAGATAGGCGCCATCCTGGCCGGTGATGCCGGTAATGAGCGCGGCCTTCCTAGTCATTGTACTTTCTCCGAGGTCGATACGACGGTATTTTCAACGCTGATCAGCGCAACTTTAGTCATCGCAAATACCCATTTCAAAAAGCTGGTGGTTATCGTCATCCCACGAAGCTCTGAGTGGCGACTTGGCTGCGTCGACTAGCGATCTTTGCCGCTTTGTCAACGCGCGCCAAATCCCGTCAGCATGGTTCGGATGGTGCGAAATACAATCAGCACGTCGAGCCAAGGGGAGAAATTCTTGATGTAGTAGAAGTCGTAATGAAGTTTTTCCAGGACATCGTCGACGGCCGCGACGTGGCCCTGGTTGACTTGCGCCCATCCGGTAATGCCAGGCCGCACGATGTGCCGATATCGATAGAATGGAAGCTCCGCCTCGTACCATTTCGACAGTACGAGCGCTTCCGGCCGCGGACCGATCCAGCTCATCTCGCCGCGCAGGATGTTGAAGGCCTGCGGCAACTCGTCGATCCTGGATTTTCTTAAGAACTGTCCCAAGCGGGTGATGCGTGCGTCGCCGGCCTTCGTGATAGCCGCTTCCTTCTCGTCGACAGCTATGTCGCTGAGTTTCATCGTTCGAAACTTGTAGACCTCGTAGGAACGCCCTCTATAGCCCATTCGCTTCTGTCTAAATAGCGCCGGCCCAGGCGAATCGATCTTAACCGCAATTGCCACAAACAACAGCAATGGCGAGAAAACAACAAGCACAAATAATGCAGAAGCCCAGTCTATCGCCTGCTTTATTTTCAGGTAAGCCTGGTTTGGGTTCAAGGAGCCCAGAGTGTTTTCAGAAAGATGCTCGATCTCCACTCGACCTGTGAGCGACTCGCTGATTTGTTTGACGTGATAGACTGGCGTTCCCGAGAGCGCGCGGTCGGCAATATACCGCTCCCACTCATCTGAAAGGTCGGCTCGAAGATCGGCCACCACGCCGGTCGCGTACTCGACGATCGTCTCAGGCGAATGAATCCTGTGCCAGTTAACGCCCGGTATGCTCTCCAGCCGGTTGACGTCTCCGCCGGGAATTATCGCCAGTCGGTGTGCATCGAGCCGCCGGGTAGCCAAGCTCAAACCAAAGTACCACAATGTCGATTGAATGAAGCTAGCCGCTGCCTGGAACCGGCTGTAGTCGAACCGAAAAAAGAAGATGGTCGCGAACACCAGGCCGTAGGTCAGGGCGAAGGTTGGCAGTATGTAGCCAGCCGCTGCAACACCCGGGAAATTGCCGATGCGCTTATAAAAGAGATAACCTGTCGTGTGAGCGATAAACGCCGCAAAGATCGTAACCTGCAGGTTCGGTGACCGGATCACCTCTTGATCGACCGACAGGCGGATCAGCGCCGGCAGCAGAATCGCGAACGTCAATCCGCCAAGCAGCTGAAAGCGCATCCGGAGCAGCAGATGCCGTTTGTTGGGTAAATGGATGGTGGTGGCGATCAATTTGAATCCCGCGAATCGGCCCCATGAAAACCTGGACGTTCATTCACTGGACAGGATGCCGCTCTCGGCCGACGCTCGAATAGGCTATGCCTTCCCTAACGACGTCCTCGCCGCGGTAGACGTTTCGCAGATCAACCATCACCGGCGTCGCCATGAGTGCACGGAGCCGCTTCAGATCCAACGACCGAAACGCATTCCACTCGGTGACGATGACGATCGCATGCGAGCCGTCGGCTACCGCGTAGGCGCTATCCCCGAACGCAATGCCCTCGATCATCTTGCGCGCCTGCTCCATGCCGACGGGATCATACGCTTTGACCGAAGCGCCCGCATCCTTGAGCGCCTGAATGATGGCCAATGACGGGGCATCGCGCATATCGTCGGTGTTCGGCTTGAACGTAAGGCCGAGGATACCGATGGTCTTGCCACGAACCGAGCCGCCGCAGGCTTCGACCACCTTGCGCGCCATCGCCCGTTTGCGCTGGTCGTTTATCGAGACCGTCGTTTCAATAAGTCGCACGGGGCTTGCCGCGTCCTGCGCGGTTTTGACCAGCGCCAGCGTATCTTTCGGGAAACAGGAACCGCCATAGCCCGGCCCGGCGTGAAGAAACTTTGCGCCGATGCGGTTGTCCATGCCGATGCCGCGCGCGACGTCCTGCACATCGGCCCCCAACCGCTCGCAGAGATCGGCAATTTCGTTGATGAAGGTGATCTTCATGGCCAGAAACGCGTTACCGGCATATTTGGTAAGCTCAGCCGTACGCCGGCTCGTGTAGAATATCGGCGCGACATTCAGCGAGAGCGGCCGGTAGATTTCGCCCATCACCGCTTTGGCCCGTTCGGCATCGGTCCCGACAATGATGCGGTCGGGCCGCTTGAAATCCTCGATCGCCGATCCTTCGCGAAGAAATTCCGGATTGGAGACCACCGCAAAATCAGCGGTGGGATTTTGCTCGCGAATGATTCGTTCCACCTCATCGCCGGTACCGACGGGGACGGTCGATTTCGTCACCACGACCGTAAATCCCTTGAGTGCGCGACCAACTTCGGCGGCCGCGTCATAGACGAAGGACAGGTCGGCATGGCCATCGCCACGCCGTGATGGCGTGCCCACGGCAATGAAGACGACATCCGATTGAGAAACGGCATCGGCCAGATTGTCGTCGAAACGCAAGCGACCTTGCGCGGTGTTCGTGGTGACCAGGTCGTCGAGCCCTGGCTCATAGATCGGTATCTTGCCGAGTTTGAGCATGGCAAGCTTTTCCGCATCACGATCGACGCAGCAGACCTGATGGCCAAAGTCGGCGAAGCAGGCGCCCGAGACGAGCCCTACATAGCCGGCACCAATCATTGTTATTCGCATACCGCGTACCCTCAATCAGCGCCGACGAGACGATCTCGCCAGACAGCGCCTAGTCCCACCGAAGAACGGCTACCGCACTCCCGGGTGAAAACCCGAGAGCCGATCCTACAACAATTTGCATCGCCTCGCCGCACCTTGATGCTGCGATTTTATGCGATTGCTACGAGATCCCTGGTATCCAGATCGACAGGTATCTCCCCATTCATGATGGCAACCAGAACCCGAGCCCTTCCGGCTGGATCGAGCCGGTCAAGGCGACCGATCATTTCCGCGAAAGGGCCGGAAAGGATCCGAACCGAAGCGCCGGCTGCGAGGCCGCCGCTGAAATCGAGCAAGCCATGCCTGCCGGTCAACGCAATGAAGCGCTCTACCAGACCGGAGGGGACAGGCAAAGGCCGGTCCCCTTGCATGACGAGGGAGCGCACACCGAACGTTCCATTAATCGAGCGCCAACGTTGAAACGCGACGTCAAGGGCGATGAACATATAACCGGGGAAATAAGCCGCAACTCGTGTTTCGAGCCGCCTGGCATGACGCACCGTTTTCTCGCAGCGAGGCACAAAGGGCTGGAATCCCTGGATCCGGAGATGCCGCTCGGCAACGTGCTCCTTCCCGGGAAAGACGCTGGCCGCATACCAGCGAGTTGCCGGCGCGGCGGTCGGCTCAGGCGACGGGGTTGTTGCCTTGCTCGTTGTTTTTTCCGCGCTACTCACGTGTCTCCCTTCGGCAGTCGGCGGCATGATCTCAGGTCAACGGTTACGACAGTGTGTGGATACCAGCAAGCAACCAAGCCACTAGAGTCAAGGCGGTTGGGTTAAGAATTTCCTACACATTGTCCAGAAATTTAGCTCTGCCTAAATAATCACCGGGCCGCTTTCTTTTTCAGCTGGCTAAGATGCTATGTCGAGCAATTTATTTCCATACGTAGGTGCTTGGTTACGCTGGTCGTGACGAATCGCCCGTTGGTTCTGGTACTTAGTCCGTCGACTTGAAGCTAATGTGACGGATGGCGCCGCGCACAAGCCTGCCGCCAGCGAGAAAGATCCTGCACGGCCACACCAACTATGGCGAAAACCATTCGGCAGGTTATCGCGCAGAACGGGTTACCCATCGAGTCATGGGGGTTCAGGCAATAACATGGCGACAGCGATGCAAGGTGCAGGCCAGTTTTTGACTTAAGTTCCGCTCGACCCGGCTTCACGAACGCTTCAACAGCGACCAGACAGCTGGCACCAGGCTCGCGGCCAGCGCAACCTTGATCAGATCACCGACGATAAAGGGCACTACCCCGAACTGCCAGGATTTTTCCGGGCCGATCAACAGCGCCAGCCAGGCAAAGCCCATTGCCATCATGACGATCTCGGCCACCAGCATGGCATTGAAGAGCTTGATAGGATGGCGATCCCAGCCACGGTCGGCAGCCCAGCCGACGATCGCCGCCATGACGACGAAGCCGGCTAGATAACCGCCGGTCGAACCGAGCATGTAAGCAATGCCGATGCCCTTTTCGGGCGTGCTCTGGAAGACCGGAAGGCCCAATGCGCCCTCGGCCATGTAGAGAAGCAGCGTGGCGACGCCAAGGCGCATGCCGAAGGAGGCAGCGATCAGGAAGACGGCGAGCGTCTGCATCGAGATATCGACCGGACCGAGCATGACCTTGGTCTTGGCCGATAAGATCAGCAGCAGCGTTCCGGCAATCGCCAGTAAAAGCTGTCCCGCCAGGCGGGCCGCGCCCTTTTCGGGCAAAGCGAGAGAAATGAGCGGACGCATCGTCGTTACAATTGCCATGGTCTTCCCCGTTCCGGATTGCCGCCGCACGCGGCCTTGCGTTTTCCTATATTTGCTTCCGTGCTATGCGGCAATCGGTTTTGCCCTCCCCAAAAAGGTCCCGACTTTCGCATGGCGCTGAAATTCGACACACGCTTCGATCCGGCATACGGCCAGGGCGTAGCCGTTGCGCCTGATATTCAACGCGTCACCGCCAGGAACCCAAGCCCGTTCACCTTTCACGGAACCAACAGCTATATCGTCGGACGCGAGACGCTGGCGGTGATCGATCCCGGACCGGATGACGAGGCACATCTTAGAACACTGCTCGAAGCGATCGGGACCAGGCCGGTCAGCCATATCTTCGTCAGCCACACCCATCGCGATCATTCGCCGCTGGCGGCGCGGCTGAAGCAGCATACCGGTGCGACGGTTCTGGCGGAAGGCCGACATCGTCCGGCGCGGCCGTTGCGTACCGGCGAGGTCAGTCCGCTCGATGCCAGCGCCGACACCGACTTTGCTCCTGATATCGCGCTGCCGGACGATATGGTGATCGACGGCGACGGCTGGGCGATCCGAACGGTGCTGACGCCCGGCCATACCGCCAATCATGCAGCCTTCGCGCTGGAGGGAACCGGCATCCTTTTCTCGGCCGACCACGTCATGGCGTGGGCAACCACGATCGTCGCGCCGCCGGACGGCGCGATGGCGGACTACATGACATCGCTCGACCGGCTGATCGAACGCGACGACCGGCTGCTGCTGCCCGGCCATGGCGGGCCGGTGACCGAGCCGCGCAACTTCATGCGCGGATTGAAAACGCATCGCAAAATGCGCGAACGGGCAATTCTGGAGCGGATCAACAGCGGCGACCGGGCAATCAAGGACATGGTGGAGGTGATCTATCGAGACACCGACCCGCGCCTGCATGGCGCGGCCGCCCTGTCGGTGCTTGCCCATCTGGAAGACCTGGTGGCGCGCGGCCTGGTCCACACCGACGGCGCGCCGGCTATCGACGGCATCTATTCGCCGGCAAAGTAGCACCCTCCCGACATCATTCCGCCGGCGCCACGCCCACCTGGCCGGCGACTTCCTGGTCCAGTTCGGCAAGAAAATCGGTGATGCGCGCTGCATTATCGCCAAGATCGTGGCGGCCGTAACGCGAGGCCGAGCGCATATCGACGATGACCATGTCGCCGTCGTCGGTCACGCGGATGGCGACATCCGCTGGAAGGCCAAGCAGCGAGCTCTTGGCCAGCGCATCGACCGTCACGTCGCTTTGCCCTGCTGCATCGGGAAATGGCGCCGTGAGCTGCCAGCCACGCCGATCGAGCACGGTTTTGACCGCCTCCAGAACGCGATCGAAAGGCAAGGTGTAGCTGCGTCCGCTAACAAGCGGATAAGCTTCGATTTGCAGGCGCTGCTCGCCGGGCGTCGGCGGCAAAAGCTCGTTCATGCCCTTTGTCCGGGTAGAAATATCGAGCGCCGGCGGGTCGTCCAGATCCGTCGAGATGTCGCGCAGCGGCGGATAGGTCGCCGCCCAATAGGCCGCGACAGCGTATGGGACGAGCACCAGAAGCGCCAGCAAGGCGCCGGCGGTCAGGTCCTGGCCGCCGCGATCGCCGAAATTCCACAATCGCGCGAAGGCAAATCCGGCGAACAGAAGCGCAAGTGCTGCCAGCAACGCGACGGTGCCAAGCACCCACAGGAAAGCTGGGGTCTCGACGAGGTCATAGCGATGGCCGATAAGAGCGGTCAGCAGCAGGACTGCCGAAAACGCGCCGGCGCGCCGCGACCAACCGGCAGCCCTCGACGTTTGTCGCTCGGGAATTCCCGTCATTGTTTTCCGCGCTGCCCCAACCCGAACAAAGGCATAGTGCCTTTCGGCGGCGGCTTGAAGGCGCAAAGACGCCGCATCTCCGGTCAATCCGTCGGCAGGTGATAATCCCGGAACTGCCGGCGCAAGGTAATCTTCTGGATCTTGCCGGCAGCGGTGTGTGGGATTTCGCCGACAAAGGCGACGTCGTCCGGCATCCACCACTTCGCCACCTTGCCGTCCATGAAGGCGAGGATGTCCGTCTTGGTCGGCTCCCTGCCCGGCTTGCGGACGACCACGAGCAAAGGCCGCTCGCCCCATTTGGAATGCGGAATGCCGATGGCGGCGGCCTCTGCCACATCGGGATGGCCGACCGCGACGTTCTCGAGCTCGATGGTCGAGATCCATTCGCCGCCCGACTTGATCACGTCCTTGGCGCGGTCGGTGATCTGCATATAGCCGCAGGGATCGATGTGCGCGACGTCCCCGGTATCGAACCAGCCGTCTTGATCGAACTGTTCGGATCCGATGCCGCCATAGTAGGCGCGCGCGACGGCCGGCCCGCGGACCTTGAGCCGGCCGAAGGTCTTGCCGTCCCATGGCAGTTCGTTGCCGGCGTCGTCCGTCACCTTCATTTCGATGCCGAACGGTGTAAAGCCCTGCTTCTGCTGGACGCCGAGGCGGGCCTCGCCCTTCAGCCCGGCGTAGTCCGGCTTCAGGGTGCACAGCGTGCCGAGCGGCGACATCTCGGTCATGCCCCAGGCGTGGACGACCTGGACATCGTAATTGTCCTGGAACTTCGTCGTGATCGCGCGTGGACAAGACGCGCCGCCTATGACCACTTTCTGCAGATAGGGCAGTTTCTTGCCGGTCTCTTCCAGATGCTGGAGGAGCATCATCCACACCGTCGGCACAGCGGCGCTGAAGGTCACCTGCTCGGTGTCGAGCAGCTCGTAGAGCGAAGCGCCATCCATCTTGCAGCCGGGCATGACCAGCTTGGCGCCAATCATCGGCGCGCTCTGGGCAAGGCCCCAGGCATTGGCGTGAAACATCGGCACGACCGGCAGTATGGTATCGCGCGACGACAGGCCCATGGCGTCGGGCATCGCCTCGATCATGGCGTGCAGCACGTTCGAACGATGGCTGTAGAGGACGCCTTTCGGGTCGCCCGTCGTACCCGAGGTGTAGCACATGCCGGCGGCCGTGTTTTCATCGAATGTCTTCCAGGCGAAGTTGCCGTCGGCTTCAGCAAGCCATTCTTCATAGGCAACCACATTGGGCAGCGCAGTCTCCGGCATATGCGCCGTGTCGGTCAGCACAATAACCTGCTTCAGCGACTTGACCGCACCGGCGATCTTTTCGAGCAGCGGCAGGAAGGTCAGGTCGACGAAGATCGCCTTGTCCTCCGCATTGTTCATGATCCAGGTGATCTGCTCGGGAAAGAGCCGCGGGTTGAGCGTGTGATAGATCGCGCCGACACCCATGATGCCGTACCAGGCCTCGATGTGGCGCGCGGTGTTCCAGGCCAGGGTCGCGATGCGGTCGCCAAGCCCGAAACCATCACGCTCGAGCCGCTCGGCGACCTTCAGGGCACGATGATGGATTTCGGCATATGTGCTGCGCACGATCGGCCCCTCGATCGAGCGCGACACGATCTCGCGTCTGCCGTGCTGCCTCTCGGCGTTGTCGATCAGCTTATGGCAAAGCAGCGGCCATTCCTGCATCAACCCGAGCATCTTGTTCCTCCCGTTATTTTTTTGCGCCATTGTGGGACGAACCGGCGGATTGTCCAGCGGTGACCGGGCTGGAGCGGTGCATAGGGCGAAATGAGGCCGAATTCGCCACAATCCGGCCATCCTCGGCGTTAACGTTGATTAACGGGCGGAGCGCGATTGGCTAATGAAAGAGGTGTCGCATGGACGCGCAGCTCGACGACGAAGCCCTCGAAAATACGCTTGCTGAAAGTCTGGCCGATCTGGTTGCAGCAGATGTCGCGCAGGCCGATCTGGTGCCCGACGCCAAAACCGTTTCCGAAGATGAATTCGTCGAGGTCGTCGGTGGCGCCCTCGAGGCGGTCGGCGGCACGCTCTTGTTCAAGATGTGCGTCGAGAACCAGGGCGAAGCCCAGCACGTCGCTGCCGCCTGCGTCGGCGATGGCGGCAATCGTCAATTCCTGCTGCTCACCTTGCCGACCAGCGGTGGTGCGCTGAAGGTCGAGACCACCTCGAAAAGCACCAATCCGGTGGCCGGCATTGCCGCCGCCTATGCCGGGCTGATGGACGCATTCCAGGCCGCGGCCTGATTTCCAGGCGGGCTACCGGAGGCGAGCGCAAGACTTGCCAACTGCGGGCGACCCCGCCAGGTGGCAGGCAGCTCTTGCGCGAGGCTCTTGCCAGACACATCTTGGGTTGAGGCAAGGAGATCCGACATGGACCAGATCGCAAACCCGGCACCCGGCTTTCAACGCAATCCGGACAAGGTCATTACCGTCAAGCCTTATAAGGGCACCGTGACGGTGCGCGCCGGCGATACCGTCATCGCCTCGTCCAGCAAGGTCAAAGTGCTGACCGAATCGCCCTACCCTCCGGTTTTCTACATTCCGTTCGACGACATCGACTTCAACCAGCTTGGCAAGACCGAACACTCGACCCATTGCCCCTACAAGGGCGATGCCAGCTATTGGAGCGTGCTGCCCGCCGGCGATGCCGGCAAGGACGCGATGTGGGCCTATGAACGGCCGTTCGACGAGATGGCCGCTATCCGCGATTACGGCGCGTTCTATCCAAACAAGGTGACGATCGAGGCCACGCCCGGCTGATCAGTCGGTGGTGCCTTCATCGCCGATGCCGTCAGCGTCGTCGAGCCGCACGAAGGTGAGGCCCTTCGCCTTCAGCGCCAGAAGTCCCTGGACCACGCCTTCGCCGGCCGCATGGGTCGGCTGGTTGATGTGAGCGATGATGACGTCGCCGTCCTTTGCCGCGGCAATGCGCCGGGCGGTCTCTTTTGGACCGAGCAATGAGCCGCCGTCGCCGTTGATCGAGAATCCGGCGATCTTGAAACCAAGCTTGCGTATCATCGCGATTGCCGACGGGCTGTATTCGGCGGTTGCGCCGCGAAACCATTTCGGCGCCGGTTCGCCGGTCGCGGCAAGAGCGGCAGCACCCGATTCGACTTCGGCCAGCACGGCCTGCGGGCTACCGGCACTGCGAATGCCGTAGATCTTTTGCGGCGTGTCGACGGCCGGGACGTGGCGGCCGCCATGGTTTTCCAATTCAAACAGTTCGGGATGCGCCCGCATGATCTCGACGGCGGCGGCGTTGTGTTTCAGCCAGATGCCGGTGACGAAAATGGTAGCGGGAATCTTGTTTTCCACCAGCGCCGAGAGAATCCTTGTATCGGTCCGCCCGCCGCAGGCATCGAGCGTCAGCGCGACGCGGCCGCCGCCCGCCTCGGCCTTGATGTGCAGCGTCGGTTCGATGAGCAACTGGGCGTTGCTGGGAGAAGCAGCCCACAGCGATATCGCAATGGCGCAAAAATGCTTTTGGAACAGGCGCATTGACTATTTCCAGGTCGCCGGATCAAAGTTGAAGCGGCGACCCCAAGACCGGCATCAAGGCGGAAATCGGGACGATGCCCCTGCAAAAGCGTCGGCAGCGGCAATTTGACCACCGGCCTGACCTTTGGCAAGCACGAGGTCACAATGCGTGCTCGACGTCCTTAACCGTACGTGAAAGGATCGCGCGCACCGCGTCGACAACCGCTTTAACCTCTAGTCGCCAGACGCAGCAAGCCTTGCTCGGATCGGGACGGCGGCACAGGTCCCTGGCTATGCACTCGCAAGGCATGGAGGGCCGCGGCGTAACACTGGCCACGCCGACAGGACCCCAGACGGCGGGGTCGGTCAGGCCGAAGAGGCCGACAACCGGCGTTCCGGCGGCGGCCGCCATGTGCATCGGGCCACTCTCGTTCCCCAGAAACAGGCGTGCCTGGCCGAGGACCGCCAGCAGCGTTGCCAGCGACAGCGCCCCGACCAAATTGACGACCGGCGAAACGGCCTTGGCGACGATGCGCTCGGCAGATGCCTGTTCACCGGGGCCGCCGACAAGCAGGAAGTCCAACCCGGTCTGTCGCGAGAGCTCGTCGATCGCCAGCGCAAAACGTTCCGGTTGCCATTGCCGGCCCCGGAAGCTCGCTCCCGCATGAACGGCTATGAAGGCGTTGCGCCGCAGATGATGCCGGTCGAGAAGCGCCAATGCCTTGGCGGTCTCCAGCGGCAGCGGCTCAATCTTTGGGACCGGCGCGCGCAACTCTACGCCAAGCGCCTCAAGCGGCGATAGATAGCGGTAGAGATAATGCCGGCCACCAAAGCCAAACGGCTTGGCCAGGACGTTGGCGGGCTGGCGTTCCATCCAGCGCAACGGTTTTTCGGGAGGATCATATCCGACGCGGGTCTTGGCGTTGACGAGCCTGACGATGATGCGTGAGGTTTTGGAATCGGCTAGGTCGATGGTCAGGTCAAACCGGAACCGGCGCAGAGCGCGCACCATCGCGTAAAGCTCGCGGCCACGCTCCAGTGGGGTGCCACGCATCCGGGCGCGCCGGAACGCCACCACGTCCGAGGCGATGCCATGAGCCGTCAGGAAACTGGCAAAGCTCGCCTCGCAAAGGAACACGATCCTGGCCTTTGGATATTCGAGGCGCAGGTTTCTGGCGAGCGCGGAGGCGAGGACAAGATCGCCGATGAATTTCGTCTGGAGGATAAGAATCGAGCGGACGTGCGCGGGCGGGTTCTGCAACATCTGTTTCTGGCACCGGGACGGGTTCGGGAGCCGGAAACTGGGCAGAAACGATGTCGGGATTTGGAGCCGTCACGCGCACGTTCGCGTGAATTTGGTTACAAATCGGTAAGGTCAGACGCCGGTGGACTCCAACTTCTATCCGCGGCCGTTCTTTGCCGCCTGTACTGCCGCCTGCGCGGCGGCCAGCCTGGCAATCGGGACCCGATAGGGCGAGCACGAGACATAGTCGAGGCCGACCTCCTCGCAGAAATGGATCGACGCTGGATCGCCGCCATGTTCGCCGCAAATGCCGAGCTTGATCTCCGGCCGCGTTGCCCTGCCTTTTTTGGCCGCCATACGCACCAGTTCGCCGACGCCCTCGATATCGAGCGACACGAACGGATCCTGCTCGATGATACCTTTTTGCCGGTAGGTCTCGAGGAACGAGGCCGCGTCGTCGCGCGAGATGCCGAAGGTGGTCTGGGTCAGATCGTTGGTGCCAAAGGAGAAGAATTCGGCCGCCTCAGCGATGACGTGGGCACGGATCGCAGCGCGCGGCAGTTCGATCATAGTGCCGGTCAGATAGGTGATCTTGACGCCGGTTTCCTCCATCACGCTCTTGGCGACGGCATCGATGCGCGCCTTGACGAATTCGAGCTCCTTCGCCAGGCCGACCAGCGGCACCATGATCTCCGGGACCACCAGCGCGCCGGCCTTCCTGCCGGCCTCGACGGCTGCCTCGAAAATGGCGCGCGCCTGCATCTCTGCGATTTCGGGATAGGAGACGGCAAGCCGGCAGCCGCGATGGCCGAGCATCGGATTGAACTCGTGCAGCGCTTCGGTGCGCCGCCGGAGCTTGTCCGGGGATACGTTCATGGCTGCGGCGACCTCGGCCACCTCCGCCTCGGTCTTCGGCAGGAATTCGTGCAGCGGCGGATCGAGCAGGCGGATCGTCACCGGCAGGCCGGCCATGATCTCGAACAGCTCGAGGAAATCCGAGCGCTGCATCGGCAACAGCTTGGCCAGCGCCGTTCGGCGGTCCTTTTCCGTATCGGCCAGGATCATCTCGCGCATGGCAACGATGCGGTCGCCGTCGAAGAACATGTGCTCGGTGCGGCAAAGCCCGATGCCTTCGGCGCCGAAGGAGCGGGCCATACGCGCATCGAGCGGCGTCTCGGCGTTGGTGCGCACCTTCATGCGGCGCGCGCCGTCGGCCCATTCCATGATGGCGGCGAAATCGCCCGAGAGTTCCGGCTGCAGCATCGGCACGGCGCCCTTCAGCACCTGGCCGTTGCCGCCGTCGATGGTGATCACGTCGCCCTTGCGGAAGGTCGCTCCCATCGCCATCAGCGTGCCGGCTTTGTAGTCGACGCGCAGCGAGCCGGCTCCTGATACGCAAGGCTTGCCCATGCCGCGCGCCACCACGGCGGCGTGGCTGGTCATGCCGCCGCGCGTCGTCAGGATGCCTTCGGCCGCATGCATGCCGTGGATGTCTTCGGGGCTGGTCTCGATGCGGACCAGGATCGCCTTGCGGCCTTGCGTCTTGGCCTCTTCGGCGTCGTTCGAGGAAAACACGATCTCGCCGGTCGCAGCGCCCGGGGAGGCCGGCAGGCCGACGCCGATCACATCGCGCGCCGCCTTCGGATCGATTGTCGGATGCAGCAACTGGTCGAGCGAGGCCGGGTCGATGCGGGCGACGGCCTCCTCCTTTGAAATCAGTCCGTCCCTGGCCATGTCGACGGCAATCTTCAGCGCCGCCTTGGCGGTGCGCTTGCCGGACCTGGTTTGCAGCATCCACAGTTTGCCGCGTTCGATGGTGAATTCCAGATCCTGCATGTCGCGGTAATGGTTTTCCAGGCGGTCGGAGATGCTGACGAAAGCCTGGAAGGCGTCCGGCATCAGCTTCTGCAGCGACGGCTTGTCGGAACCGGCGGCAATGCGCGCGGCCTCGGTGATATTCTGTGGCGTACGGATGCCGGCAACGACATCCTCGCCCTGGGCATTGACCAGGAACTCGCCATAGAGCTGCTTTTCGCCGGTCGACGGATTGCGGGTGAAGGCGACGCCGGTGGCCGAAGTGTCGCCCATATTTCCAAAGACCATGGCCTGGACGTTGACCGCCGTGCCCCAGCTTTCGGGGATATCGTGCAGGCGCCGGTAGGTGATCGCGCGGTTATTCATCCAGCTGGAAAACACCGCGCCGATGGCGCCCCAGAGCTGCTCGTGCGGATTCTGCGGAAAGGGCTTGCCAAGCTCCTCCTCGACCTTGGCCTTGTAGAGCGCGATCACGCCTTGCCATTCGATCGCCGTCAGTTCGGTGTCGAGCTCATGGCCGAGGCCGCCTTTCTGGTCCTCGAGGATTTCCTCGAACACCTCATGGTCGAGACCCATGACGACATCGGAATACATCTGGATGAAACGGCGGTAACTGTCATAGGCGAACCGCGCATCGCTTGAATCCGCGGCCAGGGCTTCCACCGTCTCATCGTTGAGGCCGAGATTGAGCACGGTGTCCATCATGCCTGGCATCGAGGCGCGCGCCCCTGAGCGAACCGACACCAAAAGCAGTTTCGAGGGATCGCCGAAACGGCGTCCGGTCAGCCGACCGATATGGTCGAGCGCGACCGCAACGTCCGCCTCCAGCGAAGTCGGATAGGTGTGGCCGTTGGCATAATAGGCGTTGCAAACGTCGGTGGTGATGGTGAACCCTGGCGGCACCGGCAGGCCTAGGCTGCACATTTCGGCCAGATTGGCGCCTTTGCCGCCGAGCAGATTGCGGTCGCCGGCACGGCCCTCCGCCGCGCCATCGCCAAAGGTGTAGACCCACTTGGTCATGCTTGCTCCCCGGTTGCAGGAGATTGGAAAGATCGGCAAATCGAGCGATATGATGCTGCAGTGCGAAAGGCAAGGCATCGGCCAAGCCGGCCGGCCTCTACAATCGATTAAGGAAAAGCGGCACAGAAAAGACTTGCTTTTTGGAAAGCTTTGTTGTAGAACATAACAAGAACAAAAGGGCAGAACGATGAGAATGGCCGGAAAGCTCGATTATCTGGAAATGCCGGCGACAGGCGGAACGCTGGACAGCGTGAAGGCTTTCTACAGCGCAGCCTTCTCATGGTCGTTCACCGATTACGGGCCGACCTATTCAGCTTTTGCCGAAGGGCTGGACGGCGGTTTTCAGGCGGATGGCCAAGATGCGCCGGCCAAGCCGCTGCCCGTGCTCTATTCCGAAAGGCTGGAGGAAACACTAAGCGCCGTCGAGAATGCCGGCGGCACCGTCCTCAAGCCGATCTTTTCATTCCCCGGCGGCAGGCGGTTCCATTTCGTCGATCCGGCCGGCAATGAAATGGCGGTTTGGGGTGAATAGGTCCGTTCAAAGTGACGATTGCAAAACTGGCGGGTCGGTCGCGCATAGTCGATATGTCGGCATTGAGCTTTCTCGCGGCTCGTCCTATAAGGCCGCGCGCACAGCGGGCACGCTCCGGCTGTTGGGGCGTCGCCAAGTGGTAAGGCATCGGTTTTTGGTACCGACATTCCCAGGTTCGAATCCTGGCGCCCCAGCCAAGCGTACGCGGGTCCGATCCGCAGACATCGAGCAAAATGGCGTTTGCGCCCGCTGGCGTCGGTTGGCGAGCTTTTGAGGCTCAGGCTAAGCTATGATAAGGGGTGATTAGTAGGGCGAGTTGACTGCAAGAAGAGGGGAAACGTTTGACCCGCATTTTGGTAACGGTCATCGCAGCAATCTGCTTCACAATATCGACTGCTTCAGCCGGGCAGGGAGAGCAGCAAAACATCAATTACTTGGCACGTATGTCAGATAGCAAATTGCATCGGGCTGCAGCAATTTCAGGTAACATCTATGGCGTGCCCGGCGCTGAGACGAAGCGAAAGTGGAAAAGCCATGATGGCCGTCTCCATACTTTTGTACGACGGGCTAGATAAACACTTGGTGCCTAATCCGGCTAAATTCGAGAGGGCTATCCGCGTGTTTGAAGGCGCTTACCGTAAGGCTGCTTTGAGTAAGGTTGCTTGCCAGGCCGCGAAGGCCAAGGACCCAGATAGTTACCGGTAGATGTCTGCTGGCGTCAATAGCTGGTGAACCTGGCAAGATGCGCCGGATGAGGCAATCAGGTTCGAACGCCCGAGATCCTGCCTCTGCAGAATTTCCGGGTTTAAGTCTTATTGCTGCGGCGTGATCGCAAAGCCCGGAAGACCGGTGAAGTTCGCAACACGTCAAATTCTCGGCGACACTCTGACGTTACAGCCCGCCTGTATGCACCCCGCAATGGCTCAGATCTGTCTCGGTTCGGTCCACTCGGTACCCAAAGAGGCGAAATTTCCGGATCGAGGCGCATGGGCCACTGCGCCAGGACAGAGCGATCCGATCCGTGTCATACCGTCAGAGGCAAGACACTCGCAATTGGGGGAACAGATGAAGGAAGAGAACGACGTTGAGAAGCTGGTACGCACGCTGCGTGCTCGAGCACCTGATGACGCGGCGGTATTGCTGGCCCGAGAGTCTCCCGAGTTCATCCGGGACACACTAAAGTTGTTGCCAGACCGGCACGCCCGCAAGGTGGCGGAGCATTTGCCGCCGCATATGCGGCCCGTCAAGCCTCATGGCGATGGCAAGGACGTCGCGGTCCCCGAGTCGCTCATCGAACTGACGGACCCGATTCCCGCCAGCGTTCCCGTCGGCACGACAGTAGCCGCCGCAGTGCAGGCCGTCAGACGCACCCCGGTGCCGACCGAGCTCACTTATCTCTACATCACCGACCAGGGCGATAAACTGGTTGGCCTCGTGGTCCTGCGCGATCTGATGCTGAGCGAAGCGGACGCCACGGTGGATCAGATCATGCTGCCGAAGCCGTTCGCCCTCCCCGCCGATCTCTCTTTGAGCGACGCATGCAAGGCGGCGGTACGCCGTCACTACCCTGTCTATCCGGTGGTGGACGCGGAGAACCGGCTGCTCGGGCAGGTCCGCGGCTGGCGGCTGTTCGAGCAGCAAATCATCGAGATTTCTGCCCAGTCGGGCCAGATGGTGGGTGTCCAGAAGGAGGAGCGTTCTTTTACGCCCCTGTTTTCAGCCTTCTTGAAGCGGCATCCGTGGCTGCAGCTCAACCTACTGACGGCCTTCATGGCCGCTTTCGTGGTCAGCTCGTTCACAGGCACGATCGAGAAGATCGTCGCCCTGGCGGCATTCCTCCCGGTCTTGGCCGGGCAGAGCGGAAACACCGGCTGCCAGGCACTGGCTATGACGCTGCGTGGCCTTGCCCTTGGCGATGTGGACAAACGATCGAAGCTGCACCTGGTGATGAGGGAGGGCGCGCTCGGGATCGCCAACGGTGTGCTCGTCGGTCTTGTGGCGGCTGCGGCGATGTGGTTCTACGCCTCGCGGCAACCGGAGTCGGCGGCCCAGGCGCCCATGCTGGCACTCGTGATCCTGCTCGCCATGTCCGGATCGTGCCTCATGTCCGGAATCTCCGGCGTGCTGATCCCGCTGGGCCTGCGCCGGGTCGGCGCCGATCCGGCGGTCGCTTCGGCGATCTTTCTCACCACCGTGACCGATATCGTAGGCATGGGCCTGATGCTGGGGCTGGCCACTATGCTCGTGCTGTAGCAAGGGCGCGTCCGGTGACGCATTCCCTGGGCGATGGGTTCCTATAAGCTGACTACGTCGGCGGCGGACGAAATTGCGAAGACCAGCCCGCAATCGCACAGGCCGTTGCGACAAGCATCGGCCCTGCAGCTTCCGACCGCTTGCGCAACGCCCAAGGAAGACCTTTGGATGAGCTATATGTGTCGGGCGGTGACCAGATACGCGCAGAGAATATTAATCTTGTCGGGTGTGCGATCCACGATTGGTGATGATTGAATTAGTTGCCGCTGGTGACGAATACTTCCATTGTTACAGAAACGCTGAGAAGATGTTTTGACAACCAGCGCAGCCGAAATACGAATGGACCCGATAGTTTGTTGCGCGGCTGCAACAGCTGTTGAAAACTCGGACGATTTCGCCAAAGTTCAGTCGCCTTTTTTCTTGTGGTCGTGCTAAGTCCTTCGCACTGGTCGGGTTTGGGGTGGTTCTCGGCATGCAATCTTCGTTTCGAACAATCGTCGGCTGCGCCACGGCGCTGCTTTGTAGCAGCGCATTGCCGGCTGGCGCGCAGGGTCTTTTTTCGGCCTATGACGATGCGTTTTCAGCCCGCATCGCCAGTCCGGCCGACAACGGAACGCTCGCCCAGTTCGTCACGGTTGCCGTCAATGCAGGACAATACGATCAGGCGATCTCCTCAATCGAGCAGTATCTGATCAAATATCCCCGCGATGCGCGCGCCCGGCTGGCGGCCAGCCGGTTGTACTATCATGTCGGCTCCTATGAATTGGCCCGACGGCAGGTGCAGTACGGCATCGAGGTTGGGGGGCTGTCCGCGGCTGAGCAGCAGGAAGCTGCTCGCCTGCTTGCCCGCATCGAGCGCGCGTTGCGTGGCGTCACCTGGGAACTCGCCCTGACCGGCGGCGTGTTCAGCGCATTCACCGATTTTGAGCCGGGTGGGGCGCAGGACGAGGACAGCTTCGTCTCGCCCTATGGGCGGGCGGAAGGCTTTGTGCGATGGGACCTCGGCACGCCAAGCGCCGACGCCCTGGTCCTTTCGGGGTCGTTGACTGCGACACAGCGCTTTTTCACGGAAGACCTGTCGGTTCCGGGTAGCAAGGAGACTTTCGTCCACGGCAACGCCGCTATCACCTGGGACAAGGGGCTGCCCAATAGTGGGATCGATTCGCTGCGCCTGCTGCTTTCGGCGTTTACTGTTACAGATCGTTTCGACAGCGATATCCAAGAAACCGGCATCGGCCTCAGTGGACGCTTTCTTGTGCGCCCGACGGTCGAGACGACGCTTTTTGCAGGCGGCGGCTACATCGATCTAAGCGCCTCGCAAGGCATTTTCGCCGATAGCAGGGTTTTCTATGAGGCAGGCGGCAGCTACCGCTTCCGCAATGGCCAGGCGCTCGGACTGCGCTTTGTCGGGTCAAATGACTTCGCCTCCGGATCTGGCGAAATCGGCCACAGCTACACGGGCGAGATCCGCTATGGCGGCCTGTTGATGACCGTACCGGATCTTTTCGCATGGTCGCACCAGGTCGCGTTCTCGGCCGGCCACAGCAACACTCCCGATCTGTCCGTTGGCATCGGCACAAATATCAAGAGCGACTTCTGGCGCATTGCCTCGGAAAGCGATTTTCAGCTGACGGAGTCGCAGAAGATCAGCGTCGATCTCGCCTATCGCGAAACCAACTTCGACATCGCCAACCGCGACCGGAAATCGTTCGAAATGCTCATGAGCTACACGTTGACGCTCAATTGAAAGAGGCCGCGATGAGGACCCCGTACCGTCAGATCGCCATTTTTGTCGCCTGCCTTGCCTTCGCGGCACCATCCGCCGCTGAAACGATCGGGTCGATGACGGCCTACCAGACCAACATCGTCCGCAACAACGGCGGGACAATGAACGTCGGTGCCGGCGTGGAACTCGGCGATCAGTTGCGCAGCGATCCCACCGGTCTTGGAATGCTGGTGTTCCGGGACGAATCGAGCGCCAAGATTGGTCCGAACACCAGCCTGACGATCGATGAATTCGTCTACAATCCGGGCTCCGTATCTGGAAAAATCGACATCGGGATGAACAGCGGCCTGGCCCGTTTTTATGGCGGCCAGGTTTCGAAAGGCGGCGTCATGCAGGTTGCGACGCCGCATATGGTGCTCGGCGCCAGAGGCGGCATCATCGAAGTGCTGGTGGCAGCCGGCCAGACCGTCGGCATACTGCGCGCCGGCCGCATGACCTGCACGATCAATGGCAAACGGCTGGTCATCACAAACCCGGGCTACGCCTGCACATCGGACGATGGCAAGCTGCTGACCGGCTACGGCGGCATCGACACATTCCCGATATTGGACAGCATCGACCGGATAGCCGGCACCGGCCTGCCAGGCGCACCGGGTCCTGGACTGGATGTAAGCGCGATTTGTGCGTCGGCACTCGGCGGCTCGCTCAAAGTCTGCGAGTCCACCGACGGCGCATTACCGGGAGTGGTCATGGAGTTCCCCGACAGCCTAACGCCACCTGTGGGCGGCGGGGTGAAGGATGATGGCGAGTGTGAGGGTGAAGGTTGCTGCTACTACTGCAATTAGGCCTGGCCGCACGACATGAGCCTCTTGGTCGGTTGGCGCTGGGCTGATTGGCGGCAAGCTGGCAGGCGCAAAATATCCGGTCTTGCGGTCGTGCTCCTGCTGCTCGCTTGCCATTTGGCTTTCGACGGGCCGCTGTCGCGCCTCCGCGAACGCACATACGACTTCTACCAGTTTCTCGCCCCGCGCCAAGCGACGAGCAATCCTGTCGTGATCGTCTCGATAGACGACGCCAGCCTCAAGGCACATGGGCGATGGCCCTGGAACCGTGGCCTCCTGGCCGATCTGGTCGATGGCATCACCGCATCCGGCGCCGCGGTGATCGGGCTTGCGCTGGTGCTGCCCGAGGCCGACACCTCGCCTGAGGGCATCGCCGGAGACAAGCGCCTGGCAGCGGCGCTGGCCAAAAACCGAACGGCGCTTGCCGTCAGCCTGGGCAACGAGGCGACAGTTTCAGAAGCAGAGCCCAAAGCCGGCTGGTCGATCGTCGGGCAGGTACCCGACACACTTCCCGGCTTCACCGGCCTGACCGGCTCGCTTGACCAATTCTCGAACGCCGCCGCGGGCCTCGGCGTCATTCGCACCCTGCCAGATCCAGACGGCGTACTGCGCCATGTGCCGCTGCTTTGGCTTCGCAACACCGCTCAAGGCGTGCAGCTGTGGCCGTCCTTCGCACTCGAACTCCTGCGCCTTTATGCCGGACAGGACGGCTACATAGCCCGCCTGAATGCCGCCGGGTTCGACGCGCTCAGGATGGCCGGCGCCATCGTGCCGCTCGAGCCGGAGGGGACCATCCGCCTTTGGGAAACCAGCACCGATACGCCACGCATATCTGCCAGCACTATCCTTTCGGGCGACAGCGATCAGCGGCTGCGGGATGCCATTGTCATTGTGGATCTGTCGGCCGTGGGACTGACGCAGTACCTGCCCACCCCGACACGTCCAGCGCGACCAGGCGCGGACATCCACGCCGATGCAATCGGCCAGTTGCTTGCCGGGCGCTACCTGGCGGAGCCAATGCACGCGCGCACGGTGGAGCGGCTCTGGTTTGTCCTCACTGCCATCATGTTCATCGGGCTTTCCGGAATGCTCGCCGAACGTGTCGTGCTTGGTGCCCTGGCTCTCGCGCTGCTGGCCGTCACGCCGTTCGTGTTCGGTGCTCTCGAATATAATATGCAGGGTACACTCTATGACCCGCTGCAGCCGGCGCTTGCGACGATCCTGGTAGCCAGCTTCGAAGGCTATGTCCTCTACAGGCGCAGCGAGCAGCGCCGGTCCACCCTGGCACGGCAGTTCTCCCAGTATCTGTCGCCTTCCGTGGTGCAGCGCCTCGCAAGCTCGGACACCGAAGCCATCCTGTCCGGCGAGAAGCGCGAGATCACAATCCTGCTCAGCGACATACGCGGCTTCACGACGATGAGCGAACAACTCGATACCCAGGAAATCGCAAAGGTGGTCAACCACTTCCTCGGCATTGCGACCGATGAGATCCTCAAGCGCGACGGCACCATCGACAAATTTATGGGCGATGCCGTGCTGGCCTTCTGGAACGCGCCGCTTGATCAGCCGGATCATCGCGAGCGCGCGCTCGACGCGGGGCTAGCCCTGATAGAACGGGTAAAGCGCGAAGACGCTGCTTTCACCGCCGACGGCCACCCCTCTATCGCAATCGGCGTCGCCATCGAGACCGGCATCTGCTCGGTAGGCAATTTCGGCTCCGAGCGGCGCTTCGACTACACCGCGATCGGCTCGCCGGTGAACCGCACGGCACGGCTCGAATCGACGACCAAGAAGCTGCGCATCCCCCTGGTGCTTGGTCCCGGCTTTGCGAAGGGAGCATCGATGCCAGTCGTCCAGGCGGGCGCCTTTGAGCTCCAGGGTTTCAAGGGTGAGGTGCCGGTTTTCACCGTTCCGGAGCTGCACCATGATACGAGCCGCGAACAAGCGATTCAGAATGGCGGGCAATCTGGCGGCCCAGACCTGGTCGACGGTTCACCGCTGTCCCCAAAAACAGCTCCTCCTGATCCTGCACTCCGAAACTGATCGGCTCCAGCGGTGCGCGGGGGTGTCGCCGCCTCGTGACCTGACTACGCCCTTCGGAAGGCCTCGCAAATTTGCGTGCCCTCCCCGGTTATTCGCCGCGCATGGTCGCCTGGAAGGTGGGCAGGTGCTTCTTCTGCGCCTCGAGCATTTTCTCGCGATAGACGCCATAGATGACGTCGGTGTCGTGCAGTGTGACGCCGGCAATCGTCGGCGAGGCAAAAACCGGCAGCTCGATGCCGCGCTTCGAAAGCGCCTCGACGGTGCGGGCGATCAACTCATGCGCCAGGATCATGGCAAGCACGGTCGACGAACCGGAGACCGGCCGGCTCCAGCCCTCGACCGGCACGATGGCATCCTCGATCGGCGAGCAGGTGTCGATGACAAGGTCGGCGGCATCGGCAAGCCGCTTGCCGGAAGAGTGCGTCGCCGGCTTGTCGAGATTGTTCTTGCTGGTCACCGCAACGACAAAGATGCCGCGTTTTTTCGCGTAAAGCGCGGTGTCGATGCCGGACGAATTGCGGCCGCTGTGGCCGAAGATGATGATCGAATCGCCTTTGTTGAGCGGCTGGTGATCTAGGAATTTCTCGGCGTATTTCTCGGTCCGCTCCAGCCACAGAAGTTCGCGCACGCCGCCGGCGCCGAGCACATTATGCCACATGACACGCGGGTCGGTCAGCGGATTGAAGCCGACATAGCTGCCGTAGCGCGGAAACACTTCCTGAACCGGCAACACCGAGTGGCCAGAGCCGTAGAGATGAACCAAGCCACCGCTCTCGAGTGTGTCGGCAAAGCGGCTGGCCGCCTCACCAAAAGCTTCGGCATTGGCTTTCGAGGCCTGTTCGATGAGGGCGGCAAGGCGAGGTATGTAAAGATCGGACACGTCGGTACTCCTGTTATGGGTCGGCTTGGGTATGGCTCAGCTTCTTGCGGTTGGCGCGGCGCGACCGGCACGCAGCGTCGAGCGGATTTCGTAGCGGTCGCCACGCATGACCGAGACGGTGAATTCGAACGGGCCGCGCTCGTCGGTGGTGATGCGCTCGACCACGAAAGCGGGACTCCCCGCGGGCAGATCGAGCAACTCGGCATCCGCCGCCCCGACCGCACCGACACGGTAGTTTTCGCGTGCCGCGACCGGCACGATGCCGTAATGGCGCTCCAGCGCTTCGTAGAGCGAGCCCTGCAGCAGGCCGGCATCGAGAAAGCCGGGCACGCGCGCGGCCGAGAGCTGCGCCGTCTGGATACCGATCGGCTCGTTGTTGCCGAGCCTGAGCCGGCGGACGCGCACCACCGGGTCGCCTTCCTCGATCTCCAGCGCTCCGGCCGCGGCGGCATTGGCGGTGGTCAGGCTGCAGTCGAGCAAGCGCGAGCCCGCGACCACGCCCATATTGCCCATTTCCTGCGTGAAGCTGGTCAGTTCGCGGGTGCCGGCGACCAGCGTGGTGGAGCGCACGAAGGTGCCACGGCCATGTTCGCGCCTGAGCAGCCCGTGCTCCTCCAGATTGCGCAGCGCGTGGCGCAGCGTGATGCGGCTCACCCCGAACAGGGCGCACAGTCTGTCTTCGGCCGGAATCTGGTCGCCAGTCGCCCACTCGCCACTCTTGACGATGGCGCGGATGGCCTCTTCCACCTGATACCAGAGCGGCTCGGGCCTTTTGCGGTCCGGTTGCTGAAAGCTCGGCTCGCTCATCTTATCTGCCTCCACTGTGCTCCGGCGAGACCGGCCAGCGAGGCGCCGACGAGACCGGCGCGGGAACCGAATTCGCCGGACCGCAGAACGACGCCGCGCAGATGCGGCGGCAGCTGACGCCGCAATGCCGCAAGCAGCGGCGGCCCTACCACGTCCAGCGCATCGGCAAGGCCGCCGGAAATCAGGACTGCCTGGGGATCGAGCAGCGCGACCGCACTCGCAAGGGCGGTGCCCAGCCGGCGCGCCGGCAACTCCAATGCGTCAAGGGCGGCCGTCTTGCCGGCCCGGGCGGCCTCGACCAGCCTGCCGCCATTGGCCAGCCCGATCTGGCGCGCCGCGGCGTCGAACGCCCGCCCGGAAGCGAAGCGCTCCAGCCAGCCGCTGCGGTCCTCGCCTTCATCCTCGATGTCGGCGCAGGCCCAGCCGAATGAGCAGGCGCCGCCACGTGCGCCGGCGACGATGCGATTATTGGCCAGAACGGCGGAGCCGATGCCGGTGCCGATCGCCAGCAGGATGGCATCGGACAAGCCTGTTGCAGCACCTTCGACCGCCTCGGCCAGCATGGCGATCTGCGCGTCATTGCCAATGGCAACAGGCAGACGAGGAAACAACGCCGCGATGTCGACACCGTCGAGATAGGACAGGTTCGGAACCCAGTGGCAGACCGAGCCTTCTACAAGCCCCGGCACCGCCAGGCCAAGTGCCTCGACCGGACCGGCCTCGGCGCGCAACGCGCCGATACGGGCGACGAAGGCATCAAGGCTTGCCGGCGCAGGCTCGCGGCTGAGCATCTCCAGCCAGCGAACATCGCCGGTATGGATTGCGGCGCGCAAATTGGTGCCGCCAAGATCGATGGCCAGAACGCGTGTCATCGAGAGCGACTCCGACTGGCTGCCGCCCGGTCCTCGGCGCGCCAGTTCCTCACGGTGTCGTCGGCTCTGGTCGGCAGTGCGATACAGACCCCGGTGCACGCGGCGGCGAAGCCGCCAATCAGGCTGAGCGCAGCGCGTCGATGAACCATGATCAGTCTCTCATTCGACATCGGCTTCCTTTGCGGCGGGGTAAGTATCATTATAACGACATGACTTTGTTCGCAAGAGCTTTGCGGCACGTTTGGGCATTTCCGGCAGTGATAAACAACCTTAGCGATCGCAGCTAATTATCTGTTTTCAATGACACATCTCTGCCCTCATAGGCCAGATAAGAAATCGCCCACGGCGCCGGCCAGGAACTCTCCGCGAAGATAGCCCTTGCATCGTTGCTTCAAGTTGTCATAACGTCGTTCATATCGCTGTGCGCCCACGCGGAGGATCCCGGATGTCTTTGGCTTGGATTTCGAAACTGGCATTGGCTGCAGGGCTGCTAGCCTCGCCCACCGCTGGATGGGCGCAATCGGTCAGCATCTCCTATCTGACCCACTGGTCGCCCGAAACGGTCGCTCTGCTGGACGCCGCGGCCAAGGACTACGCCAAGAGCAATCCGGATGTGATCGTCACCATCCGCGCCGTCCCCTTCGGCGACCTCCTGACCACACTGCGTTCCCAGGGCGGCAGTTCCGATGGGCCGACGATCGGCGGTATCTACGATTTGTGGCTGCCCGAACTGGCGCGAGACAAGCTGGTCGCGCCGGCCCCCGATACGGTTGCCGGCGAGGTCAAGAGTGCGTGGCCGGCCGGTGTCGTCAGTGCGGCCTCTGTTGGCGCCACGCTTTACGGCATTCCAAACGAGATCGACGTCTATGCGCTGAACTACAACAAGGAGCTATTCAAGCAGGCCGGCATTACGGCCGCACCGAAGACCTGGTCCGAATTGAAGGATGCGGCCCAGAAGCTGACCAGGAAAGATGCCGGCCAGCAAGGTTTCGGCATGATCAATTCCTGGGCCGCGGGCGTCGTCCACCCGTTCGCCTCGCTGCTGGTCTCCAATGGCGGCGAGCTGGTCAAGGACGGCAAACCGATGCTCGACAGTCCTCAAGCCGGCGAGACTTTCCAGCTCTACGAGGATCTGATCAAGTCCGGCGCCAGCGATCCGGCGATGGCCACCGCCGACGCCAACACCACCGGCCCCTTCCTGGACAATTTCGTCTCCGGCAAGACCGGCATGATCATCATGGCCAACTGGTGGGAAAGCGCATTGAAGAGTGGCATGGGCGACAAGTTCTCCAATATCGCTACCGCACCCATCCCGGTCGGTCCGAGCGGCGACAAGCCGCACTCGATCTCCTATTCGTGGATGACCGTCGTCAACGCCAATGCCGGTCAGGCCGAGCAAAAAGCGGCATGGGATTTCCTGGCATGGCTGAACAGTCCGAAGTCCGGCAAGAACGGCGCCTCGGCAATGTCGGATATTCTGATGTCGATGGGCATCCTGCCGACGCGGACCTCCGACATCGAAGCCCACAAGGACAACCTCGGTTCCGAGTTCCTGTCCGGCTATGTCAGCGTGCTTGCCGACGCCAAGCCCTTCCCTGTCGTCCCGGGAGGGCAGGAGTTCAGCGAATCGCTCCAGCAGACGCTCGAGGCATTGCAGTATGGGCAGCTCTCGGCCAAGGATGCGCAGGCGAACGCGCAGGCCGATGCCGTCTCGATCCTGGAGCGTGCCGCCAAATAGCGAAGGCGCCGTTTCGTGAGCCCGACGCTTTGGAAGCAGAGCGATGATCAAGACCTATCGTGCCTCGGCGGGCATCATGCTGGCGCCCGCCGTGACATTGATCGGCGTTTTCATCCTGCTGCCGATGCTGCTCACCATCTGGCTGTCATTCCAGGACTGGTCAACGCAAACACCTTTTTCCAGTGCGAGCTTCATCGGCTTCGACAATTTTCGCGAAATATTCGGACCGACCTCGGTCGGGCGGGATTTCAAGCGAGCGCTGCTCAATACCGCCATCTACACGGCATTGTCGGTGATGCTCATCCTGCCCCTTTCGGTAGCGTTCGGCTTGATGGTCTACCAGCGCGATGTCGCAGGCGGCACGGCGCTGCGGACCGTGTTGTTTTCCACCTACATGGTGCCGATGATCGCCGTGACGCTGGTCTGGTCGAAGCTCTATTCGCCGAGCGAAGGGCCGCTCAACCAGATGCTCGGCCTCGCCGGCATCGGCCCGCAACCCTGGCTGTCCTCGCCAAGATCGGCGTTGATCTCGATCGTCGTGCTCAATGTCTGGCAGCAGATCGGCTATTTTACGGTGCTGGCCGTTGCCGGGCTGACCCAGATCCCGGGCAGTCTTTATGAGGCGGCGACTCTGGACGGCGCCAACCGGCGCGAACAGTTCCGCTTCATCACCTTGCCACTGCTGCGGCGCACGCTTCTGTTCAGCGCCGTCATCGCCATCATCAACGCCGTGCAGATATTCGAGCCGGTCGCGCTGATCACCCAAGGCGGGCCGGTCGGCTCGACCAACGTGCTGACCTATCACATCCGCCGTGTCGGCATCGAGCGCGCGCAAGGCGGATTGGGCTCGGCCATGGCAGTGATGCTGATGCTGGCGCTGATCGTCGTTGTGTGCGCGCTGTTTGCATTTGCCAACCGGAAGGATGACCAATGAGCGCGCGGGGCCGCTCAGGATCGAGCCGGTTGGCGCGCAAACGCTTGGCCGGCCGCAGAGCGCTGCTCGCCACGCTGATGCTGCTGGTTGCCGTGGCCTCCGCCTTCCCGCTGTTGTGGATGGTGCTCTCCAGCCTGAAGACGCCGGCCGAAACCATGCAGGTGCCGCCGGTGTGGATACCGCGCACGCCGAGCCTCGAAGCCTACGAGAAAGTCTCCAGCGTCATCAATGTCGGCCGCTCAATGTGGAATTCGCTCGTGATCGCCACGATCACCACCGCCGGCATTCTGGTCACCAGCATGATGGCTGGCTACGCCTTCGCCAAGCATCACTTTCCCGGCCGCTCGTTGCTGTTTTCCGTGCTGATCGCCACAATGTTCCTGCCGCCGATCGTCACGCTGATCCCGTTGTACCGGCTCGTCGGATCGATCGGCCTGAATGCCAGCCTTGCCGGCATCATCGTTCCCAACCTCGCCAATGCTTTCGGCATTTTCCTGATGCGCCAGTTCATCGCCGGCGTGCCGGACGATTTGATCGACGCAGCACGGATGGATGGGGCGTCGGAACTCCTGATCCTGTTCAAGATCGTCGCGCCGAGCGTGGCACCGGCAATCGCGGCATTGGCGCTGTTTGCCTTCGTCTATCATTGGAACAGCTATCTCTGGCCGCTGACGGTTCTACAGGGCAATGCACACGACTATCCGATCGTCATCAGCCTCAGCCGCCTGCTCAGCTACAACAGAGGCGCCCTCAATACTGGACTGGAGATGGCCGGCGCCACACTTGCCGTGCTGCCTCCATTGGTGCTGTTCGTTTTCCTGCAGCGCTTCTTCGTGGATTCGATCGTCGGCTCGGCGATCAAGGGATAGCGTCGGCGGCACTGCCGGCATCCGCCCGGCTGTCATTGGGACGCGCTGGTGACGGAGCTACGCAGATAGCCGCGTTCTGAAGCTATCTGTTCATCGGCGAATCCGACGCGAATGCCCCGCTGCCAACGTGCATCCAGCGCAGCCCCCTCAAGGGGTCCAGATGATATTGGTTATGCTGCTATATATGTAACTGTGCTCATCACCCAAGGAGCGGGATATCGCCACTTGCTACAACCACTTCGTTAGGTGGGGTCGGGCTGGTGTCTGGGGCCGTATCATAGACGCGCTTGCCGCTGGGCGATTCGGCGGCGGCGGTATCGCTCGCCCTGGCTTCGGGTGGAGGCTTCGATCTGACCATGCAGTACGCCGCTCTCATGCTGATATAACTGGGAGCGGCCGATGTCCTTCGCCACCGGCATGGCCGTTTGGCCACACGACCGCGCTACGCCGCCTCTGTCATGGGAGGGAACGCCTTCCGGCATCCGCGCCCAAAGCAGCTGCTTACGGCGGTGGCCGAGGCGCCGGTTACCGCATCTTGTCGGTAAAAAGCGACATTGCGCTCTCTGCGCTCACGTCCGGGTATGCCGAAAAGTCCGCTCGGTCAAAAGTCGACCAGCGGCGTGTCAACGATCTGGTGCTCGAACAGCGCCCAGAACGGCGATCCCCGGGATTCGGAGTACCAATGCTCAAAAATCGCAAGGGCCTCGCCGATATTGGTGGCGGGTTCGTCGTCGGGCAACTTCGCGGCCTGGAACAACGCAAGCGCAACCGGTCCAAAATGCGTGATCGCTTCCGTGCGCGCCTCGCTGTCCGCATTCCAGCCCAGCCGCAAGCGCAAGACGGCCAAAGCGTTGGCCACGGCGATCTCCTCACTTTCGGCTGAGGCCACGGCGTCGGAGATATCCTGCATGAGGTTGAGCCGCCTGAAGGCGAAAGCGCGCTCCTGTTCCAGAACCGCGATCTGATTGGACGCTTGTCGCCTGAAGCTTGCCTCGGTTGTCCTGGCGGTCTCAGCCGTCGTTTTCAGGTCATTCAGAAAGGAAGCCGTCGGGTTCATCTTGGCTCACTAGGATGGCGGAAGAGAGTGGGAGTCGAACCCACCAGAGACCGACTCGCGGCCCCTCCCGGATTTGAAGTCCGGACGCCCCACCGGGGACGATGCTCCTCCAGAAATTTGCGCCATCGGCGGCTCACCCTCGCCTGTCAGGCGGAACAGGTCCAGCCTGCGCCTGTTCAGACGGCGCAAGTCTCCCCGCCGCAGCGTCACGCCGTGCCGATCGAGAAATTCGAGGACATGGATGGCGACCTTGCGTCCGCTGCCCACGCGATCGCGAAATTGAGCAGCGGTGAACTGCCCTGTGGGCATCGACGCAGCAAGGTCGCGCGCGATCTCGACGATCTGCGCCAATGCCTCGCGCTGGAAGAA
This sequence comes from Mesorhizobium sp. M1142, assembly GCF_040318565.1. Classification (NCBI taxonomy): domain Bacteria; kingdom Pseudomonadati; phylum Pseudomonadota; class Alphaproteobacteria; order Hyphomicrobiales; family Phyllobacteriaceae; genus Mesorhizobium; species Mesorhizobium sp. M1142. The sequence goes on along the minus strand of NZ_JAMYMK010000002.1, from coordinate 440,771 downwards.
GTGGTCATGAGCGACCTCGTGGACCTTCCCCATGCGGCCGGCAAGCTTCAGAAGCCGCCGGATTTCGGTGTCCGGCGAGCCCAGCACCTCGGCAATATCCCACACCCTCGGCGGATGGAATCGTTCGGGTCCGCCAATGAGAGGCTGGATCTGCAGCCAGAGAGTTTCATCCTTTGCCGTCAAGTGCGCCTCATGACCGGGTAGCCGCACCCAGGCGCCGTCCAAGGCAACTTCTCCAACGTGCGAAAGGCTCCGCAGAACTGCTATGAAAGAGGAGGCCGGCAGACGTGGATCAAGCCCAATACGCAGTCTCTCCATTCCTACACCGGGCAAATCCGGATTGTCGGCATGGAAGGTCACCAGGGTCGCGGCCAAGTCGCGCTTAAATCGCAACCAGCGCTCCGGCGACAGCACGAGAAGCATTTCTCCGACGGTAAAACGGACAAGCCCGAGTTGATCGATCAGACCTTTCGTCTCGCAGTCACTAAGCGCCCTGTCGCGCGCAAAAGCCTTCAGGTCGAAATAGTGGGGCGGCGCATCAAGGAGTGCGGCGGCGGCCAGTTCGGGCGCCAATAGCGCATGGGCATCGAGTTGGATCAGCCGTTCCGGCACGCGGCGCTTGCGGCTGGGCGCCCGCAGATCGAGAAAATGTCCGCCGCCGATGGTTCGCTGCGCGGAGGTGTCGCGCACCACGTAAACGTCGCCGGCAGCGGCCGCGATCGGACTGTCCAGCACCAATTGAACATTGGCCGTGCCGCCAGGCCCGATCGGTTCGTCTCCGAGGAGTACGATGCGTGCCCCGACCTCCGTCGCGGCATGGTGGAGCCGCACCGGAAACCATTGGCCGATCGGCTTGCGTTCCCCCGGCAGAACGCGAAGGCTTGCGTCGATCCGGCCCGACGGCGCGTGAAGCTCCGGATCGACAATCACGTCGCCGCGCCGGATCGCCTCCTTGAAAACCCTTTCGCCGGTCAGATTGAGCGCACACCGGTCTCCCACCCGACCACGTTCGGCCGGCCGGTTCTGGGCGTGGATCGATCGAACCCGCGCAAGCAATCCCGACGGGCTTACGACCACGTTGTCCCCAATACCGAGAGAACCCGAAAGCACGGTGCCCGTCACGACGGTGCCCACGCCGCGCAGCGTGAACGAGCGGTCCACCGCTAATCGAAAACGGCCCGAATCTGTACGCCGGGCAAGATGCGACGCCTCCTCGAACAAGAGATACCTGAGTTCATCGATACCTTCGCCCGTAAGGACCGAGACGGGAATCAGGTGGGCCTCGGCAAGCATCGTCCCGGCAAGCACCGAGCGGATATCGTTCGCCACCGCAGTGCGGCGCTCGGGACCGGCCAGATCGCATTTCGTGAGCAGGACGGCGCCGCGCTTGACACCGAGCAGATCGACGATGGCGAGATGCTCCCGGGTTTGCGGCATGACGCCGTCGTCGGAGGCCACCACGAGCAACACGAAGTCGATGCCGCTGGCGCCGGCCAGCATCGTGTGTACGAAACGCTCGTGCCCGGGAACATCGACGAAACCGATGCTATCCCCACCCGGCACCGGCAAATAGGCGAAGCCCAGATCGATCGTCATGCCGCGTGTCTTTTCCTCCTGCAAACGATCGGTGTCTATACCGGTCAGCGCATACACCAGCGCAGTTTTGCCATGGTCGACATGTCCCGCCGTGCCAACGATCATGATGATGCGGCCTCCGGCCACGGCGCGGCGGCGCGACGCTCGGCCTCGGCGGCATCGCCCGCGCTCAATTCGGCCCGCACCGCAGCCAGATAGCGGCTGGCAAGGGCGCTGCCGCCTGCCTGGGCACGCAGGAGCCAAACCAGCGCCTCGACCGCGTCAGCAGGCACGCCCGTGCCAAGATGGCAGGCGGCACCGAGCATTGCCTGCCCTTCGGCGTCTCCTCGCATGGCAGCACGGCGCCACCAGCGGACAGCCTCGTCCGGATCGCGCGGCACGCCGAGCGCATTGTGATAGAGCATGCCGATCCGGGTCATTGCGGATGCGATGCCTTGATCGGCCGCGGCAAGCGCCCAGCGTCGCGCCTCGCCGACATCGGGAAGCATCACTTCGCCCTCCAGCAGCATCCAGCTCAGCATATCCTGCGCCGGTCCGTCGCCAGTTTCCGCTGCGGCCCGATAGAGCTCGGCCGCCCGGCGAAAGTCCTGCTCGACGCCTTCGCCGCGGAAATAAAGCGACGCCAGATTCCTTTGCCCGACAGGATCCCCTGCCTCGGCGGCGAGCGCCAGCCAGCGAAAGGCCATTTCCGCATCGCGCTCGACGCCGAGCCCTTCGGCGAAGCAGGCGCCGATATTGTTCTGAGCGCGGGCCACGCCCCGGTGAGCCAGCGGCTCCCATATGGAGAGAGCCACGGCATGGTCGCCTCGCCGCGCGGCTTCGAGGGCCTCGGTCATGCGTGCGGCCACAGGCGTCTCGGCTGGGCGGCGCGCAAGGCGGTCACGCCAGCGCATCGGTTCCTCCCGGATTTAAGCCGGCTAGATTGGCGATGAAGTTCGCCTCGTCTTCCAGACAGCGCAAATCGAGCACGAGCGCCTGGTTTTCGATGCGCCCGATCACGGGGACGCCCAGCCCACGCAGCGCAGCCGCAAGCGCTTCGAGCGCCCGGCCGCTCCCTGAGCGCGACTTGAGAGCAAGCCCGGCGCTTGGCACGGTTTCGAGCGGCAGCGCGCCGGATCCGACTTGGCTCCGGCACTCCACCGTGTCGACCGCAAAGGCTTCGCCCACGGCGTCAGCAACCAGGGGAGCAAGGCGCTTTGCCTGCGCTGCAATCTCCCTCACCGAGCGCGAGAGCAGCCTTAGCGTCGGCAGGCGCTCGGCCAGGCGGTCTGGGTCGCGGTAGAGCTTCAACGTCGCTTCGAGCGCGGCCAAACGAAGCTTGTCGACCCTGAGCGCCCGCTTCATCGGGTTGCGGCGGATCGCTGCGAGCAGGTCCCTGCAGCCGACGATGAAACCCGCCTGCGGACCGCCGAGCAGCTTGTCGCCGGAGAATGTGACGAGATCGGCGCCGTCGGCGACCGCCTCGCGCACGGTCGGCTCGCGCCCAAGGCCGTAGCGGGCTAGATCGACCAGCGTGCCCGAACCGAGATCATGGACCAGCGGCATCCCATGCGCCTTGGCGATTGCAGCGAGCTCGGGGGCCCGGATCTCTGCCGTGAATCCTTCGACCCGGTAGTTCGATGTGTGCACCTTGAGGATGAGCCCGGTCTCCGGGCCGATCGCCGTGACATAGTCTTTGCGATGGGTGCGGTTGGTGGTGCCGACCTCGACAAGCCTGGCGCCGGCGCGCGTCATGATCTCGGGCATTCGGAAAGAGCCGCCGATCTCGATCAACTCGCCCCGCGAAACGATCGCTTCGCGACCGAGCGCCAGCGTGTTGAGTACGAGAAGGACGGCGGCCGCGTTGTTGTTGACGACGGTTGCATCCTCGGCTCCGGTCAGCTCGCAAACGAGCGATCGAAGATGATCGTCCCGTTCGCCGCGCCCGCCGTTCTCGACATCGAATTCGAGAGCCACCGCTTCGCTCATTGCCAGCCGAACAGCATCGACCGCCTCCTTCGCAAGGAGGGCACGTCCCAGATTGGTATGCAGCACCGTTCCGGTCAGGTTGAAAACGGGGCGCAGGGAAGGTCGTTCGCCATCCCTGAGCTGCAAAAGTGCGTCGCCGGCAAGATCGTTTGCCTCCGGCACGATCGCTCCGGCATTGCGGGAGGCCATTCGCGCATCGGCGACGGCTCGGCGAATGGCCTCCGTCGCGGCCTGCCGTCCGAAGCGCTCGATTGCGGCCACCGCCAGCGGGGTCCTCAGCACTTGGTCGACCGACGGAAGATTGCGTAAAGGGTTTGCGGATGAAGCAGTCATCGTATTGTCAGTAGCCAACCAGGAACGGATTGAACGATCCGCGGCGATGGCCACCCTCGCGGACGAGCAGGTCGAGGCCGAGCGTCGCCACGTCGTCGGCGACCGGATCGAGAGCCGGATCCTTGTGCTGGGATAGGATCTTTACATAGCTGCCGCATGCATTGCAGGTCTCGGCTTTGACCGTGCCAGAGCCTCCCTCGATTTCCTGATAGCCTATCCCCTTGGTCGAGCCGCACAGCGTACATTTGATGCGGACGTGGTTCCACAATGTTCCACACAGCGCGCAGGCGCAGAACCGCGCCCCGTGTGCGCCGTGCCAACCGACGATGATCGAGGATACGGGCGGCCCACCGCAGGCCGGACAGGCGCCGTCGGCAACCGGAACCAGCTTCGAGCTGTCGAGACATGCCGCGAGGCGGGCGAAGTGAACCTGCAGCGCGGCCGCGACATAGACATGCTCGGCAAGCGCGTTCATTGGGATCGCATCGGTGAGCACATTGCGCACCATGGATTCGACCCCGAACGCATCGATATTCGCGAGCCTGTCCAAGGCGGCTGCGGCCGCCTCGGGTTTTTCGATCGTGGCTGCCACTTCGAACAGACGGCCGAGCGTCATTGCAAGGGCGGCATCCGAAGTGAATTGGTTGCGATCGAGCGGCGGCATACTGAAGGTTCGTGCGCGCTCGCGCGCCTCCGCGGTCGGCAATTCGACATCCGGCAATCCGTCCTGGATGCGGTGCTGCGCATCCGCCAGTGCAGCGAGGAAGCGGAGATAGGGGCCGAGCTGGTGGTCATCCGCCAACACATTCAATCGCTCTGAGCGGCGAATGAACAAGGTCCGCGGATCAGGCAGGCGCGCAAAGGGTGGGGCCGAGACCTCGCCGATTACAGTCGGGTCAGGGCGTGACGGATCTTGTTGCTTTGGCATTTCAACCTCACGAACCTCACGGGCCACGTGGTCGGCTTGATACTGCTCCAGAGCAATTCCACGAAAAGTATAACGGCTTTCCGTCCGGAATTGCGTAAAAATAATGCCCGCTCATTCGGCGGGATTCGATCCCGAACGTCCGTCCGGTTTGCGTGCGATCAGTTCACGCAGCCATTTGCGATGATGCCGCCAAGCCCAGCCGCCGGTCACCCGTCCGCGCGTCATGGCTGGAATGGTGCCGCGTACCCAGATGGCCGAATAGAAATGGATAATCCACACGCCGATGATCGCCACGGCAGCGATCGAATGAACAAGCAGCGCCACCCGCTGCTGACTGATCGCGGTGTAAGCGGCGAAATATTGTTGCCAGATGACAATGCCGCTCGAAATCAGGATGATGATGAGGATCGACATTGACCAGAAGACGAGCTTCTGGCCGGCATTGTACTTGCCGACTTCGGGGACGTTGTCCTCGTGATTGGACAATACGTCACGGAAACGTGCGAGCCACGTTCCGTCCTCGGGCCTCCACAAATTGGCCTTCCAGAACCGAAGGAAAAGCCCAAGGAAGCTGAAGAAGAGCAAGACGCCGATCCACGGGTGAATGAAGCGCGTGAACTGGCCGCCGCCAAACAGCCCCGACAGGAAGAACAGGCTCGGGTGAAACATGGCAAGGCCGGACAAGGCGAGCAGGATCAGGCTGGCCGCCGTGATCCAATGGTTGATCCGCGCGCCAACCGTGTAGCGGTCCACGATCACTGGCTTGCCGGGATGTACCTGCTCGTTCGGCTTCACGTCATACGCGGCCATCGTAGTCGCCTTCCGTCAGCTCTTCGGCATGCTCCTCATCCGTCTCGGAGACCCTGTTCGGTCCCATGACCAGATGGTGAAGCAGGCCGACGCCGGCCGCCACGCCGAGAATGGTGAGGCCGGCATATTTGGTCACGCCCTTCCACGCCTCCACGAGCGGGCTGATCTTCGGCTCCTTCGGCAGACCAGAATAGAGTTCCGGCTGGTCGGCATGGTGCAGCACATACATCACATGCGTCCCTCCGACGCCGGGCGGATCGTAGAGGCCGGCATTCGAATAGCCGCGCGATTTCAGGTCCTTGATGCGGCCGTCGGCGTGCTGTTTCATCTCGTCTTTCGTGCCGAACACGATCGCCTGGGTCGGGCAGGCCTTGGCGCAGGCTGGTCCTTGGCCGACAGCCACGCGGTCGGAGCAGAGCGTGCATTTGTAGGCCGTGTGATCGACTTTGGAGATGCGCGGAATGTTGAACGGGCAACCCTTGATGCAATAGCCGCAGCCGATGCAGTTCTCATGGACGAAATCGACGATGCCGTTCGAATACTGCACTATGGCGCCCGGCGCCGGACAAGCCTTGAGGCAGCCCGGGTCAGCGCAGTGCATACAGCCATCCTTGCGGATCAGCCATTCGAGTTCGTTCGTCTCGGGATTGTCCCATTCGCTGTAGCGCATCAGCGTGAACATGTCCGGCGTGAGATCGGCAGGATTCTCATAGACGCCGGCATTGAAGCCGATCTCCGGATGCGTGTCGTTCCACTCGATGCAGGCCGTCTGACACGCCTTGCAGCCGATGCATTTCGAAACATCGATGAGCTTGGCGACCTCCGTCAAGTGCTGCTCGGGTGCGGGAACCCTCGAGGCAGAGCGGCGGATGAGGTCCTTGTCGGAAAAACGCGGTGCGGTATCTGTCGTCGAAGGATTTGGAAGTGGAGGAAACATCGCTTACGCCTCCTACGCTACCGGCCCGGCGATGGGCTCGATGTTGACAAGGAACGCCTTGTATTCCGGCGTCTCGATGTTGGCGTCGCCGACAAAGGGGGTGAGCATGTTCGGGCCAAAGCCTTTCTTCGCCGCTCCCGTGAAGCCCCAGTGCAGCGGTATCCCGACGATGTGGACGGTCTTGCCATCGCAGGTGAGCGGCCTGATCCGCTTGGTCACCATGGCCTTCGCCACAACGGAACCGCGTTTCGACCAGACGCGCACCCAGCCGCCTTTGGTGATGCCCTTCTCGGCCGCAAGCTGTTCCGAAATTTCCACGAAAAACTCCGGCTGCATCACCGCATTGGTGATGACGTGCTTGGTCCAGAAGTGGAAATGCTCGGTCAGTCGGTAGGAGGTCGCCGCGTAGGGGAACTCCTGCGAAGCCGATTCGGCGAACTGGGCCATATCGCCTTCGAACACCCGCGCTGCGGGGTTGCCGCGGACTTTGGGAGCTATCGGGTTCGCGATGGGCGACTCGAATGGCTCGTAATGCGCCGGGAATGGTCCGTCGCGCATCATGCCCCGGGTAAAGAGGCGCGAGACGCCTTCCGGATTCATGATGAACGGGCCTACTTGATCGGGCTTTGCCGTTGGCAAGATGTCGGGGACATCGTAGCCCGACCATTTCGTGCCGTCCCATTCGATCACCTTGCGGCTTGGATCCCAAGCCTTTCCGGCGAGGTCAGCCGACGCCCTGTTGTAGAGAATGCGGCGGTTGGCGGGCCATGAGAACGCCCATTTGGAATAGGCGCCGGTTTCGTCAGGATCGGTGGTGTCCCGCCTGGCCATGTTGTTGCCGTTTTCGTTGAAGCAGCCGGAATAGATCCAGCAGCCGCAGGAGGTGGAGCCGTCGTCGCGCAGCGCGGCGAAGCCCGGCAAGAGCTTTCCGGCCTCGGCCAGCACCTTTGTCGGGTCGGCCGTATCGGTTACCCTGGCGAGCGCCCTGCCATTGATCTCCTGGGCGAGCTCCTCGGCCTTCGGATCGCCGGGATCGGCATAAGGCCAATTGAGCTTGACGATCGGATCGGCGAAGGCACCACCTTCCTTGGTGTAGAGCTCCTTCAGGCGCAAATAGAGCTGCGCCATGATCCAGGTATCGCGTTTGGCCTCGCCGGGGGGCGTGCCGCCGGCCCAATGCCACTGCAGCCAGCGCCCCGAATTGACCAGCGAGCCGTCATCCTCGGCGAAGCAGGTGGAGGGAAGCTGGTAGACTTCCGTCTGAATCTGCGACGGATCGACATCGTTGTACGGCCCGTGGTTCTCCCAGAACCGGCCCGTCTCCGTGTCCAACGGATCCATGATGACGAGGTATTTGAGCTTCGAGAGGGACTCGATCACCTTCTTCTTGTTCGGAGCTGCCTGTAGTGGGTTGAAGCCCTGGCAGAAATAGCCGTTCATCTTGCCCTGGTGCATAAGCTCGAAAGCCCGCAGCAGATCGTAGCCCGGCAGGTCGAGCTTCGGCAGGAAGTCATAGGCGAAATCGTTCTCCGGTGTTGCGGCATTGCCCCACATCGACTTTTGGAAGCTTACGAAGAACTTCCTGTAGTTCTGCCAGTAGCTCATCTGGTTCGGCCGGAGCGGCTTGAAGCCCCGGGTCGACATGTAGGCTGCCAGATCGACCTCCTTCTCAGTCGGCAGCGTCAGATAGCCGGGCAGCAGGTTCGACATCAGCCCGAGGTCGGTCAGCCCCTGGATGTTGGAGTGACCGCGAAGCGCGTTCATGCCGCCGCCGCGTATACCGATGTTGCCGAGAACAAGCTGCAGCATCGCCATGGCGCGGATGTTCTGCGAGCCCTTCGAGTGTTGCGTCCAGCCGAGTGCGTACATCGAGGTCATCGCCTTGGTCGGAGACGACGTCTCGGCGACCATCGCGGCCACCTTCAGGAACCGGTCCTTCGGTGTCCCGCAGATGCGCTCGACCATCTCCGGCGTGTAGACCGCGACATGCTTCTTGAGCAGATTCCAGACGCAGCGGGGATTGGCCAATGTCGCGTCGACAACGGCAAAGCCGTCCGAGCCTATGTCATAGTCCCAACTGGACTTGTCATAGTCTCGCTTCGCCTCGTTATAGCCCGAGAAGAGGCCATCCTGATAGGTGAAGCCCTCCTTGACAACATATGTCGCGTTGGTGAAGGCCTTCAGATAGTCCCATTGCACCTTGTCGTTCTGGATGCAGTAGTTGATCAGCCCGAGCAGGAAGGCGATGTCCGTTCCCTGGCGGATCGGCGCGTAAAGATCCGATACCGAAGCCGAGCGCGTGAAGCGCGGGTCGATGACGATGAGCTTGGCGCCGCGGTTGGCCTTCGCCTCCGTGACCCATTTGAAGCCGCAAGGATGCGCTTCGGCGGCATTGCCGCCCATGATGACGACGAGATCCGTGTTCCTGATGTCGGTCCAGGAATTCGTCATTGCGCCGCGGCCGAATGTTGGGGCGAGACTCGCCACCGTCGGGCCGTGTCAGACACGTGCCTGGTTGTCGAACACCAGCATGCCCGCGCTGCGGACCACCTTGTAGGTCGCGAACGCGGTTTCATTGGTCGAAGCCGAGGCGGCGAGGAAGCCGGTGGTGATCCACCGGTTGACCGTCACGCCGTCATTGTTTGTCGCGACGAAGTTCTTGTCGCGATCGTCCTTCATCAGGCGGGCGATGCGGCTGAGTGCGTCTTCCCAGCTTATCGGCTCGAACTTGTCCGAGCCCGGTTTGCGGATCATCGGATGTTGCAGACGGGTCGGCGACTTGACAAATCCGAGCAGGGCCGACCCTTTGGGGCACAAGGTGCCGCGATTGGTCGGATGATCAGTGTCACCCTCGATATGGGTGATCTCGGCTGGCTCGCCCTTTCTGAGATCACCCTTCGAATACAAGATTATGCCGCAAGCCACCGAGCAGTATGGACAGGTATTGCGTGTTTCGATGGTGTTCGCGAGCTTGAAGGACCGTATGGCCGCCGCGTGTGCGGCCTCGCTATCGCCGAAGCCGAGGGCTCCGAGCGTAGTACCGGCGAGACCCGCGCCTGCTGTTTGCAGGAACGCGCGTCGAGAAAGATCGATGTTCATGGTTTCCTCCCGAAGCCGATGCCCCACAAGGCAACTCGAACCAACGGTTCAATCCGGGTAACTAGTCTCGGACCAAATAAAATCAATGCCAAAGAACGAGGTGCGTACGGTGCAGCAAAAGTGCCCTCCGAACGGCCTTCGCAGCAGGTTCGTGCCCGCAAATCGGCACTGTGTATTATTGTCGAATTTCTTGTCTTGTTTTCGTGACCGCGACTGCGATTGACGAAAACGAACGTATTATCATAAAGTAAAGCGTGGCGATGAAACAGCTCCCGCGGGTCGGGGCGCCTTTCGATCTATACCCAATGACGGCGGTGCCTCGCACGCTGGATACGGTCCTTGCCTTTCCTAACTCAACAAAATCCGCTGAGAGTAAGCGTGCTCCAAACGTGCCGTGCGTCGGGCGATCGTATTTTCCATTCCGGTTGACTTTGATCCCTACTAAAGCGTGGCAGCAGAGGAGGCTCGACGACCATGGCAATCGCCCTCTCGCCTGAAGTCACGGAAGCGCCCGTTGTGCGCCTGACCAGCCTCGCCCATGGCGGCGGTTGCGGCTGCAAGCTGGCGCCGTCAGTGCTGCAGCAGCTTCTCGCCGATCCGGCGGCTGCCAGTCCCTATCATCAGCTTCTCGTCGGCACGGAGACCGGCGACGATGCGGCAGTCTGGCAGCTCGACGGCGCGACTTGCGTCATTGCGACCACCGACTTCTTCATGCCGATGGTAGATAACCCCTACGATTTCGGCCGGATTGCCGCAACCAACGCCCTGTCCGATATCTATGCGATGGGTGGCCGGCCGATCATGGCGTTGGCTATACTCGGCATGCCTCTCGACAAGATCCCGACGCTCATGGTCCGCGAAATCCTGAAAGGTGGCGAAGCTGTCTGCGCCAACGCCGGAATCCCGGTTGCCGGCGGCCATTCAATCGACTCGCCGGAGCCGATTTACGGCCTTGCAGTCATCGGCACATGCCGACCCGAGGATATCCGACGCAATTCTGATACCAGGCCAGGCGACACCTTGATCCTGACGAAAGGGCTCGGTGTCGGCATCTATTCCGCCGCCATCAAGATGCAGGCGCTTTCCGAGAGCGGCTATCGCGAAATGATCGCCTCCACCACCCTTCTCAACCGGATCGGAGCGGAGCTGGCGCAGGACGCGAGCGTCCACGCGGTCACCGACGTGACCGGATTTGGCTTGCTCGGACATGCCCTCGAGATGGCACGCGGTTCCGGGTGCACGCTGATAATTTGCAGCCGCGACGTGCCGCTGTTTTCCGAGGCTGCCTCGCTCGCGGTCGACGGCCACGTTACCGGCGCATCCTGGCGCAACTGGGCGAGTTATGGCGACGCGGTAAGCTTACCTCCCGGCATGCCCGAGTGGCGACGCCACCTTCTCACGGACCCACAGACTTCGGGCGGGTTGCTGGTTGCTTGCGAGACCGACTGCGCAGCCGCGCTCGTCGAGAGGATCGTCGCGGACGGCTACCCTTCGGCTCGCATCATCGGCCATGCCAGGCCCGGCGCGCCGACAATAGTAGTAGAGGCCTGAACGAATCGGCGAACCTCGTGGCGACCATGCTATAAAGCATTGATAAATAATGGTAATGGTGGGCCCGGACGACGTTTGGGGCTTCGCGGCATTCAATTCCAATGTTTTTCGATGTTTTGTCCTATCTACGGCGCTAGATTCCACCCGATCAAACGCCTCGCTCACCGTTAACGGAAAAGAGAGGGCCATGATGTGTTTCAGTCTCAAGTTGGAAGGTCGCATGGCGCATTGACGATACTTCGCGACAAGCAAGGAGGGTCTCGATTTGGAGCCGGAGGCGGATTGGCAGCTTCGAGGCTCGGATTATCAGAAGCGGGCCTTCAGTAATCACGTGTCTTCCCGTTATTATGGACACGAGAAGATGCCCCCCTATGAGCGAGAACCGCAAGTTAGCCGCGATCCTCGCCGCCGACGTGGTCGGGTACAGCCGGCTGGCGAGCGCGGATGAAGACCGTACTTTGGCCAGGTCGCGGGCACTGCGCAGCGACCTGATCGACCCGACCATCGCAGTCCACAACGGACGCCTGATCAAGCGCACAGGCGATGGCGCACTGGTCGAGTTCCGCAGTGTGGTAGTGGTGCGCTAACAACCGCTACGGATGAGGACGGACAGCAGTGCGCTGGAAGGCGTCAGGCCTCTGTTCACTTGCCAAGCACAGCTCGCACATTCCACGGTGGTTTCAGGCTTTGTCGATAGCCTTGAGGAGCCGCGCACGCTTTATATCTCGCCGAAGCACCTGTCGCAGGCACTGGGTGTGAAGGTGGCCAACCTGGCCCAGTTGACGGTGTCCACCGCAACACACTCCGTAACCCGTCATCGGAGCGCCTGCAGGGTCGGATGCGAGATGGTGAAAGTGATCTCGGCCGCGACGGAACTCACCGGCGACGTCGACTCGCGCTAGGGAAGCTGGTTTATAATCCGTACACTTTTAGACGATTGACCGAAGTACACCGCCGTCGACGCGCAGACCGGCGCCACTCGTCGCTGACGCTTGCTCCGAACAAACATAGACAACCATGTTGGCAACTTCTTCGGTCGTCGCAAATCGATTGATCAGTGTTGTCGGGCGCATCGTCGTCAAGAACACTTGCTCCGCTTCCTCTTGGCTGATGCCTTGCGAGTGCGCCAGCTCATTCATCATATTCGACAGGATTTCGGACCTCGTTGGGCCGGGGAGGACCGCGTTAACTGTCACACCCGTTCCGGCGACCGCTTCGGCAAGCCCCCCTCGAAATAGCGAGTTGCGCCGTCTTGGTCATGCCATAGTCGATCATCTCTTTCGGGACGTTGAGGGCGGATTCGCTGCTGATGAATACGACCCGTCCCCAACCCCGCGCTGTCATCTTCGGCACATAGTGGCGTGCGGCGCGAACGCCACTCATGACGTTGAGCTGGAAGAGGCTTAGCCAGTCGTCATCGGTGAGATCGAAGAAGGTCTTTGGGCGCGCTGTCCCCACATTGTTGACGAGGATATCCGCATCGGGCGCCTGTGCGAACAGAGCTCCGGCCCCTTCGGCTGTCTCCAGATCAGCCGCAACGCCCGTCAGATCAGCCTGTGGGAAAAGCTCGCGAATCTCGCGAAGCGCTGTCGCAACGCGTTCCTCGCCACGGCCGTTGATCACAACCGAAGCGCCCGCGCGCGCCAGTCCTTCGGCGATGGCGCGACCGATGCCCGCCGTGGAGCCCGTTACAACGGCCTTGCGGCCCTTAAGATCGATGTTCATGAGTCTATTCCTTCAATTTCGGACTGCGACAGCGACGGCTGTTTTACTTGATGTGTGAGGCAGTGCGTTCGGTTGCGACCTTGGCGAGATCCTCAAGGAGCTTTTCGTGCGTGCGCCAAAAAACATCGGGGGCTTTCTTGGCCAATTCGATCCAGAACGGGCCCTGCATCGTCTCCTCGGTCCAGAGGTGGCATCCATTCGCCGTGGGTGTGATAATCCATGCGTGATAGGCCTTCGAAGTCACCGCCGCCTTGGGGTAGCCGCCCCACGCGATGCGCGTCATGGGCTCGAACTCCTGCACTGACGCGAAGACGTCCTGGCCGGCCAGGTTGGTTTCGAACCGTGTGCCAAGGCGAAGCGATTCGTGCCCATCAAGCAACTGCACGTGTTCGACGCCCGGGTAGAAACCAGGCCAAGCGGCGGGATCTACGAGCAACGACCAGATCGTTTCAGCAGAGGCCGCGACCTCGAGTTCGTTGGTGAAATGGATCGGGGATCGGCTGGGCGTCAGGTCTGCCGGCCATTTGATCGCCTCGAACATGTTTGTTCTCCGTGTTGGGACAAAAAGCGAGAAAAGTGCCGTACCTGCCTGCGCGAAGTGGTCGGCCGATGCCTAAATTGGCGGCGGCCCCTCAGCGCCAGCGGCCCGGGTTCACACCTGCGCAAAGCCCCCGTCGACGGTCAGCTCGATGCCGGTCACGAACGAACTGTCGTTGGACGCGAGGTAGAGCGCGGCCGCAGCGATATCGTTGGCTTGACCGTTCCTGTCCAGCGGCGTGTCGAGGGCAGTGTGCGCGAAAAAGGCATCGCTCTGCTCCTGGGACAGACCGGCATTTATGCCGACAGGCGTTTCGGTGTTGCCGGGGGCGAGCGCGTTTACGCGGATATGACGCGCTTTCAGATCCGAGGTGAGGGTCCGCGCGAGGGAGCGGACCGCAGCCTTGGTGGCCGAGTAGACGCTGAAAGCCGGAGCGCCCTTCGAGCCCGACACGGACGACGTGAGAATGATCGAGGCGCCGTCGCGGAGCACCGGCAACAGCGTTTGCACGGTGAAGAATGTGCCCTTCAAATTGGTCGTGACGGTTCGATCGAACGCTTCTTCGCTCACTTCGCCGACCGGCGCGAACGTAGCGACGCCGGCGTTGGCAAACAGGACGTCGGCGAAGCCGTAGGTCTTGGCGACGTGGTCGCGAAGAGCAGCGAGATCTGCCATCTTCGTGATGTTGGCGAGGACCGGATCCAGGCCCCGCCCCAACGCCTGCGCGGCACGTCGAACCTTCTCGCCGTGCTGGTCCACCATCACGACTACTGCGCCCTCGGCCGCAAACCGCTTCGCGGTGGCAAGGCCGATGCCGCTTGCCGCACCTGTGACAACGGCTATTCGCCCATCAAGTCGGCCCATTCCGGTTTTCCTTTTTTGTCCAGGGTCGACGATCATCTCGCCCCCTCGCAAGCAAATGGGATCGAACGCGCTCAGGCGGGATTGACGATTTCTCGACAGCGGCTGTGCGTTGGCGCACCGCCTGTCCCCAGGGGATGGTGTTCGCACTGGCTGCGAATGCCGCAGAATAGCCGATTGCCGAGGTATGGGAGCTGCAGCGAAACTAGAACTGTGGAGGTCGACGAAGAGGTTCGCACCATTCATGCTATTTAATACGTGTTTCAACACCGCACCTTGCGGTGCAAGGTTGCACCACATGATCGACTGGGACGACGTTCGCTACTTTCTTGTCATCTCGCGCGAAGGTTCGGTTCGGGCCGCCGCTGAGCGCCTCAAGGTAAACCACTCGACTGTGCTGCGACGCATTGCCCAACGGGAACACCGCCTCGGCGCGTACCTGTTCGAGAAGCTACCCTCAGGCTATCGTCTCACGGATGCGGGTGAGGGAGTCCTCGAGTTCGCTGTCCCTGGCCACGGGTGTCGAGCTCCACTGGGACGCCGAAGCGCGACCAATCCGTGAATGGTGCGCCGATGCACAGCCGCTGTTGAGAAATCGTCAATCCCGGTTGAGGCTCCACGACCTTAGCTAAGCTCCAGGACGTACCGGCAATTCGCCGATCTGGAGATATGAAATGACTTACGCAATCATAGGCGCCGGGGCCGTCGGTCAGGCGCTCGCGAAAAGGTTCGCCCGCAAGGGTATCGAAGTGGCCATAGCAAGCACACGTGCGCCCAAGGCGCTCGCGCCGCTCGCAACGGCCATCGGAACCACGGTCATCCCCAGCTCCCTGAACGAAGCGCTCAAGGCCGACATTATCCTGCTGGCTGTTCCGTTCTGGGCGCACGGGGAGATTGCGAACACTGCCAAGGACTGGCGGGGCAAGATCATTATCGATGTGACGAACGCCTACGGCGTCTCACCAAACGATTTGGGCAGCCTCCCGTCTTCGGCCGTAATCGCCAAGGCGTTTGGCGCTGCCGCGCTTGTCAAGGCGTTCAACCACCTGCCTGCAGGCGTCCTTGCTCAGGAGCCCTCCATCGGCGGTGGCGGCGAGTGGTTTTTCTCTCCAGCGACAATGACAGCGCCCTTCCGGTGGTGTCCACGCTGGTCGAGCAACTCGGCTATGCACCGGTCAACCTTGGAAGGCTCGCAGAGGGTGGGCTGCTCATTCAGGCGCGAGGAAACACCTGGGCGCCTTTAATTTTCAAAGATCTCTTCAAGAAGCAGGCTTGAGCCATGTATGATCGTGTAAAATGGCCTGACCATTTCGACCCGAAGATTTCGTCGATCTACGCGCTCAATGACATTGACGTGAAAGCGCCGCCTGAAGTGGTGTGGGAGCTGCTGGTCGACGCCGAGAACTGGTCGAGCTACTTTCCTCCAGAGGATCAGGTCAAGATCCTGACCGGTGAACCTAAACTGGCGCTCGGAACCAGATTCAGTCGGGTGACGGTTGGATTTCCGATGAGCCTTGTCGTGACGGAGTGCGAGCCCGGCCACAGGCTCGCGTGGAAAACGGTGGTCGACGGCGACGAGACCGGCTCGACCGCCTATCACGGTTGGGTCATCACTCCCAAGGACACGGGTTGCCATGTGCTGACGGAAGAGACGCAGCAGGGCCCTTGGTTCCTCGACGTGCTCGGACACAAGCACCCCGGTGGGCTCTACCGCTATCATCAGCAGTGGGTCGAAGACCTTGCTCGCGCTGCCGAGGCGGAAGCGGCGAGGACGGCACGCTAATTCCGCATCTGCGTCTTCTTCGCTCGCGGCTGATTTTAGGGCCTCCGCCTTAGGAACATCCCCGCGATAAGAAGCGGTCACGTGCTTGCATGACACGCTCTCTATCGGCGAATGCCCGCTTCGCCAAGGCAGGCGCGCAAGTTGCGGATGTCACGGCTTTGGCACGAACTCGAGCAACGGCGCGTAGGGCGGCCCCACAAGCGGTGGATAGCGGCGGTAGGTGTTGTAGACCGCTCCGTCCTCCCTCGCGAAGACGCTCCCCCCCTGCGCTCACCGACACGGCCGACTGGAGGTCCGGCGCATAGTCCTGCAGCCATCGCGGGGCCTCGCGGAGGGGAACAGCGCCAATACACCGAGCGACACGGAGAGTCTAAGCGACGAAGACCGGCATGGCCGAGGCAATTATCTTGCTAATGGTATCTTGCTGACGGGAGTAGACGAGGAGAGAGGAGCCGCCCTCTCTCCCCGAGTTCTTACGGACGAACGCTGATGACTGTCTTTCCCGTGCGTCGCTCGGTTGAGTTGAAGGTGGCGACGGCATCATCCATGCTCGAGACCTTGCCGATGTTCGTCCGCAGTCGTCCATCCCGGATCCGCTGAACTATCTCCGAAAGCTGGGCTCGATCAGCCTCGACGACGAAGTCAACCGTCAGGCCATCTGCAGGTCGAATATCCGTTGGTCCGACGACTGTCACAAGCGTCCCTCCGGCCCGGACCAGCGTTGCGGACCGTTTCTGAATATCGCCGCCGATGACATCGAACACCAGATCGACACCGCCGACCTCTTCCAAGGTGTCATTCCCGAGATCGATGAATTCATTTGCACCAAAGTCGAGCGCCTTCTGGCGGTCAGCGGCGCGTCCGGTGCCAATGACATAAGCTCCGGCCTCCCTTGCAAGCTGCGCCACCATCGAACCGACGGCACCGGCCGCGCCATGCACGAGAACGCTCTGCCCCGCCCGAAGGCGGCCGTGCTGGAACAGTCCCTGCCACGCGGTCAGGCCGGAGATCGGCAAGCTTGCGCCAACCGTGAAGTCGACGTCGCCGGGCAGCGGTGCGAGATTGCGTGCCTCCATGGCGACATACTCGGCGAGCGTGCCGTCGCGATGCCAGTCGGCGAGGCCGAACACCCGCTGACCGATCGAAAGCCCCGTGGTGCCGTAGCCGAGGGCCGTGACCACACCGGCCAGCTCATGGCCGAGGATCGACGGCGTCCGGTCATGGAAGGCCCGATCGGCCCAGGTCGAAGGCCACTCCAGTTCGGTGTTGACGAATCCCGCCGCATGAACTTGTACGACGACATCGTTTATTGCCGCCTGTGGTTCGGGCCGCTGCCCCAGCTTCATTCCGGCCGTTCCTGCAGCCTGGTCCGTCACTACGATCGCTTTCATGGGAATTGTCTCCTCAGTGATTTGTTGGTTCGGGGTAAATTGCTGGCGTGGAGGGTCTGTTCGATCTCTCACGCAGTTAGACTAGGTCCCCATAAAGGTATGTCATCACGCCGAGCCGCAGCACGCCGTCGTCGCCGGTCGAGTAATACCGCTACTTCAGCGCCGCCGACAGGATTCCAATGACGGTCTCATCGGTATCGGCGAGCCGCGAATCCATGCTAAGCCGCCGCCCTGTATGAAAGGACGACATCTGTGAGCGAACTGACCGTGGCCGAGGCGACCGAAAGTATCTATGCCTCGCTCCGGGCGGGCAATGCCGACATCGACGCAGGTATCGCGACGCTCAAGGCAGCGCCCACACGAGAGGGGATAAAACAGGCGGTGTTCGATCCGACCAAGTTGGCGCAGAACAATCGCTCGGGCCGCAAGTTGATGCAGGCTTATTTTCGGCAGCGCGGCGTGAGCGTGAGGTTTTCGGACCAATAAAACCGAGCGCGGGCGATCTCAGGCGCGCCGTTGGGAGTGATGGGCCAATCCGGCGATCTGCCAACTGTAGTCGTGACTGCGCCGCTTACCAGACATGAGACCATGCACGCTCACAGATCGACCCTCGCAATCCTGAAGCCGGAGGAACCAGCAAGAGCGCCGAGCAGCAGAGGCGCTCAGTCGAAGCGTCTCTCCAGCTGCCGTGCTTCAAACTATTGCAAGACGTTCAAATTTGACCTTCCGCATTCATGCTCTGTCGAGCGTATCTCTTAGAGGCGCTTAAACCTTCTGCGCCGTAGGTTTTTGTCGGGCTGAATCGCCGTCAGCGACGATGACGACGAAATAGGAGAACGCAAATGGCTCGCAATCACGTTGAACGTCTTAGAGAATTCAGGGAAATTCTGGTCGCGACTCGACGCGAAGGAGTCCGTAACGTGCACCATACTCGCGACGCAATGCGGGCAAGTGGCTTTCAAATTGGCGACAGCGACGGCTCCAGCTACGGAGTCGAGCTGAAGGCCCTCCAAGAGGAAATCGAGGCAGTCGATCGCGCCATCGAAGACGAGAAGCGGTTGGCCTTGACACTCGAGAGCGCGGCCCAATCCCGCCGGCCGATTAAGCCGAGAGTCGTGAAAGGAACATAGAATCAGGTACGAATCGCTCCTGGTCGTTCGAATCTGTCCAGCATCTTCGCGCGCGCCGGCATGGCCCACACGCCACGTTTGGAAGGCGCGAGGCCGCTCCGTCGCACATCCTCTGTTTGTACCTGCACCGTGAAGCGCCAATGGGCTCGTAAAAAACAGGGACGTTGCGAATCCTCAATCAGTCCGCGGTCAGCACAACCTTGACACTTTGAGCGCGGTCGGCGCCAAGTCGGAAGGCATCGGGGGCGGAGGAAAGCGTGCGCTCCGCCGTCACCAGCTTTAGGACGTCCACCTCCCGTGACACAATGAGGTCGACTGCGCGACCGAACTCGCTGCCGAAGCGGAAGGTGCCTTTGAGGTCGATCTCCTTGGCCATCACCGCATTCGCGGGCATCGGGATCTGGCCACCGGGAAGATTGCCGACCTGGACCACCGTGCCGCCGCGCCGGACGCTGGCGATTGCCGCGGCAAGGCCTGCGGCAGTGCCTGAAATCTCGAACGCCACATCAAGGGAACCGCCGGCCGCGAGCGACTGGATCTCGGCGTCCCCGCTGGCAAGGTCGATCGTCCTGTCGGCGCCCAACCTGCGGGCGAAGGCGAGCGGCGCGGCGGCGATATCGACGACGATCAGTTCAGCGCAGCCGGCAAGCCTGGCCGCGAGCATGGTCAAGAGGCCAATGGGACCGGCACCGAACAGGACGACGTTGCGGCCCCTGATGTCGCCGGCCCGCGCGACGGCGTGCAGGCTGACCGCCAGCGGTTCGGCAAGTGCGGCCGCCTGGTAGGCCACATCAGATGGAACCTTGAAACATTGCGCGGGCGTGACGTCGAACAGACTGGCGAAGCCGCCCTGCATATGCGGCGTCTTCGATGCCGAGCCCATGAAGTAGATGTTTTCGCAGAGATTGGCGCGGCCTTCCAGGCATCGCGCGCAATGCCCGCACCAGCGTGACGGATTGACCGCGACGTGGTCGCCGACGCCCAGGCCGGGTGCCGCGCCGTTGATCTGGACGATTTCGCCGGAGATTTCATGGCCGAGGACAAGCGGCGAGGTCACAACGAAGTCGCCGGTGCGGGCATGGCGGAAATAATGCAGGTCGGAGCCGCAGATGCCCCCGGCCCCGAAGCGCACACGCACCATGCCTGGTGCGAGCGGTTCGAGCGGATGCTCCACGACGCGCAGGTCCTGCGGGCCGAACAGCGTTGCGGCGATCACCTGGCCACTCACCGGATCAAGCCCATCTCGGTCGGCAGCCAAAGCGTGATGGCGGGTATGAAGGTGATCAGAAGCAGCGCCACGATAAGCGGCACTAACCACGGCAGGATCGCCATGGTGGTGCGCTCGACCGAGAGCTTGGCGACGCGTGACAGCACGAACAGCACCATGCCGAGCGGCGGGTGCAAAAGCCCGATCATCAGATTGAGCGTCATAATCAGCCCGAAATGCACCGGGTTGATGCCGTAGACGGCGGCGACCGGCAGCAGGATCGGCACCAGAATCGTGATCGCGGCGATCGTATCGAGGAAGCAGCCGACCACCAGCATCAGGATGTTGACCAGGATCAGGAAGACCCACTTGTTTTCGGTGAGGGCGAAAATGAAGTTCGAAAACAGCTGTGCCGCCTGGCTGACGGTAAGCAGCCAGGCGAAGATCGATGCGGCGGTAACGATGAACAGTACAGAGGCGGTCGTCTCGATCGTGTCAAAGCTGGCCTTTGCAAGCAAACGCAGCGTCATCGTGCGGTAGCGCACCAGCCCGAGGAAAAGCGACCAGATCACAGCCGCCATTGCCGCCTCGGTCGGCGTGAACCAGCCCATCGTCATGCCGCCGATCAGGATGACCGGCGTCATCAGCGCCATGACCGCGGAGAAATCGAAATACCAGTCCGCGGCGATCAGCAGCAGCAGCGCGATGCCGACCGCGACGTTGATCGACAGGCCAAGCTGCACAAGCACGTAACAGCCAATCGGAAAGGCAGCCACCACCAGCACCTCGCCCGCCGCTTCGGCGAGCCGCCGAAGCTCGAAAGGCGTGTCGGAGCCCCAGCCGCGATTGTAGGCAAAGATGGCAACCGTAATCATCATCAGCATGGTCATGACCACGCCGGGCAGGATGCCGGCCATGAACAGCGCGCCGATCGAGACATTGGCCATCATGCCGTAGATGACGAAGGGCAGCGAGGGCGGAAAGATCGGCCCGAGCGTGGCGGAAGCGGCGGTGACGCCAACCGCAGCGTCGATCGGATAGCCGTGGTCCTTCATCGCCTTGATCTCGATGGTGCCGATACCGGCGGCGTCGGCGAGCGCGGTACCCGACATGCCGGAAAAGATCACCGATCCGATGATGTTGACCTGCGCCAGGCCGCCCTTCATCCAGCCGACCAGGGCAAGGGCGAAGGAATAGATACGCCCGGTGACGCCGGCGATGTTCATGAGGTTGCCGGCCAGGATGAAGAAAGGCACGGCGAGCAGCGGAAAGCTCTCCACCCCGGCGATCATGCGCTGGGCTGCGATGATGTCGGGCGCCACGCCGTAGATGACGAGGTAAAGGATCGAGGCGGCCGCCATCGAAACAGCAACCGGCACGCCGATGAGCATCAGGACAAGAAAGCCCCCGACCAGAAGCAGCATCGCTCAGACCCCCGCCGTCTCGAACGCACCAGGACGCTCGAGCACCGAATAGCCGCGCCGGTAATTGCCGATCAAGACCTGGATCGAGCGCAGAAGCATCAGCACGAAGCCGGCCAGTACGGCGTAGAAGAACCAGCGCCGCGGCAGGTTGACGGTGACCATGCGCTCATGCGCCACGATCGTGACGTAGCGCCACATCAGCCAGGATCCGTAGGCGAAGAATGCAATGCGGATAATATCGACGGCGAGCGCCAGCCAGCGGCCGACACGCTCCGGCAGATAGTGGTAAAGCACGTCGACGTGGATATGGCGCGAAAGGCGCACGCACATGGCGGCGCCGAGAAAGACAACGACGACGAGCGCGTTGATGGCGATCTCCTCGGTCCACGCAAAGCTGTTGTTCAGGGCATAACGGGTGAAGAACTGCAGGAAGACACAGACGACCATGCCCCAGAACACGGCAAGCGTGACCCAGTCCTCGATACCGTGGTCCGACAGGTCGACGCGTATCGGCACTTCCTCGAAGGCATGCGCAATCTCTTCGACGGTGATCTCGGTGTGGTGTTCCTCGGCCATTGGCGCGCATTCCCGAAGCTGGTGGATCGTCAAGGATTGGAAGGCCCGTCCGGCGCAATTTGAAGCCCGACGGATGGGCAGGTTAAAGCGGCGAATCCGATTGCCGCTCTATCCTCTTGATTGAGCATCCAGTTTCCGATGCTCTACTTGATAGCGCGGATCGCTTCCCAATCGGCCTTGTTGTACCCGAACTCCTCGAAGGTGACCTTCTCCAACACATTCTTCTCGAAGTCGGCACGGTCGACATCCGTTACGGTGATGCCGCGGTCCTTGAATACCTGCGCCAGTTCCTTTTCGCGGGCGACGATCTTTGCAGTGGCGCGGGCGGCAGCCTCCTGCATCACCTCGGTGAAGATCTTCTTGTCCTCGTCGGACAGCGAGGCCCAGCGCGACGCCGATATGATGGTGTTGAGATGATCGACGATATGGCCAGTTAGCACGATATTCTTCTGCACCTCGTAGAATTTCTTCGCCTCGATGGTGGTCAGCGGATTCTCCTGGGCCTCGACCGTGCCGTTCTGCAGAGCCAGATAGACCTCGGCGAAGGCAATCGGCGCCGTGTTGGCCCCGCAGGCACGCGGCATGGCCAGATAGGCCGGCACGTCGGGGACGCGCATCTTCAAGCCCTGCATGTCGGAGCACTTGGCGATCGGCCGGTTCGAGGTGGTCTGCCGCGTCCCGTAATAAGTGGTGGCGACGATGTGATTGCCGGTCTTGTCCTCATAGCCCTTGGTCAGGGCCTTGTAGACGTCGCTTTTGGTGTATTTCAGCAGATGGTCGGCATCGCGGAAAGTGTACGGGAAATAGGTGACGCCGATCGGTGGATATTCGCGCGCCGCGAAGCTCGATCCGGAAATGATGATATCGACGGTGCCGAGCATCAGGCCCTGGTTGATGTCTGCTTCCTTGCCAAGCTGCGAGGCCGGATAGACGTCGATGGCATAGCGGCCCTGGGTGCGCTTCTTGATTTCGTCGGCAGCCCACACGGATTCGGTGTGGAAGGGCTCCGTCGTCTCGTAGACATGTGCCCATTTCAGGACCGTTTCCGCCGAGGCCGACGCCATGGGTATGGCAATTGCGGTGATCGCACCGAGCAGAACTGCGTATTTTCTCAGCATCTAATTCCTCCCTGGTTGAACTTGACGGCCGGATCTCCCCCAGGCCAACTGCTATTCCGCAACCTCCTTGGCTGCGGCTCTCTCATCGAAATTGCGTGAGAATCTGATTTGCGACTGGCGCAGATGCTGCTGCATGGCGGCCTTGGCCCGCTCGGGGTCGCGCGCGGCAATTGCATCGCGCACGGCACGATGTTCCCTTGCCGCGACCTGCCAGGAATCGCTGGTCTCGAAATAGATCGACAGGCGTTCGAAGTACGGGTTCATGCGCTGGTCGAAAAGCTCGCCGATGAAGCGCACCAGCACCGCGTTCTCGAGAATGCCGGCGACCGCGGTATGGAATTCCCGGTCGAGCGCAATGGTCATCTTGTTGGGGTGACGCATGGCCTCCATCCGGCGCAGCACGTCGTCGAGCCGTTCGATGTCTGCAGGCCGGACATGGATGGCCGCTTCGGCGGCGATCGCGCCTTCGACGAATTCGCGCGCGCGCAACAGCTCGAACGGGCCTTCCTCGACTTCGGGTTCGGAGGCGGCGGCGCTCGGCGGATCGGTGACGTAGATACCCGAGCCGACGCGGATGCGTATGCGGCCTTCGACCTCCAACGCTATCAGCGCTTCACGGACCGTCGGGCGGGAAATTCCGAGTTGGTCGGCCAGATCCCGCTCGGTCGGCAGACGGTCGCCGACGGAAAACTCGCCGGCATCGATCAGCTGCCTGAGCTGATCGGCGACCTGTCGGTATAGCCGGCGAGGTTCAACAGCCTGGATCGGCATGCGCGTCTAATTCCCCTCCCCGGCCGCCCTGGTACATTGGTCTGACCCATTGACCACAGCCTAAACTGACGACCCAGAGAGTCAAGCTGGGTAAACAGACAGAAAAAGAAGGCGCCCCGCCCGATCTATCGGTGCACCTATGTGGCGGGGGCCGCGCAGCGGCATTGCATGGGTCAGCGTCGTCCTCCTCGAATGACCAGGACGTTTCCGGCGGCGACGAGGACGAGCCCGATGATCGCGTACGCAGTCCAGGCATACCCTTCCAGCGCCGTGGAGATCAAAAGCGCAAAGACGGGAAATATGACGGTCGCATAACCGGCGCGGGCGCCGCCAATGCGTCCGAGCAGCGTCAGGTAGGCGGCGAAAGCCACGACCGTCGATATGACGGCGAGGAAGACCAGCGAGCCGATATAAGAGGCGGTCGTCGCGAACACGAACGGCTCACCGAGCAGGAAGGCCAGGAACGCCGACCACAAAGTGCCGTAGAGCATGCCCCAGACGTTGGTTGAAACGAGCGGCAGGTCGCGGCGCTGGTTTGCGACGGAGACGAGATTGCCGGCGCAGAAGCTCAGGGTGCCGCAGAGGCACAGAAGAAGGCCCACCAACGTCCCGCCGGAAAGCCCGTTGGCAGCGATTTCGGGGAAGAACATCAGCGCTATGCCGGCGAAGCCGATGATGCCGCCGGCGAGAATGCGGGCGCCGGGCGCTCGCCGATGACCAAGGCACCGAGCAGCATGTTGATGACCGAGGCGAGCGAGAAGACGACCGAGAGCAAGCCGCTGACGAGATAGCCGGCGCCATAATAGAAAAACAGGAAGTTCGACGAGAAGATGAGGATGCCAAGCACAGCAAAGCGCAAATGATCGGTGATCGGAAAGCGGAGCCGCCGAACGGAAAAAGCCGCCCAGGCAAACATCAGCAGCGTGGCGATGGCGAAGCGCCAGACCAGATTGACCTCGTTCGACACGCCGCTGCCGACCTGAAGTTCGATCGCGAACCACGATGCGCTCCAGGCAATGACCGTCAGCGCGTAAAGCCCGTAGTCGACGGGTTCGAAGGGGCGGTCGCGCGTCGTCATGCGCATTTCCGCATTAGCCGGTTCCGCGGCGCCGTTTGGTTCTCTTGTTACTGACATGCTGGCGAGCCTCTTCCGCTCACAAGACGCTTACGGGCCGACTGTCCGCCTTCGCCGCTTCTGAACCCAGAAGACGAGACCGAGCAACAGCAGGGCTGGAATCGCGAACCAATAGCGCGACGGCCGCTCCGCGGGCACTAGCACCTGGTTGATTTCGTCGCCGGGCTGCAGGCCGAATTTGGCCGCCTGGCTGCCCAGTCGCACCACGCCGACCGTCACGCTGTCGCCGAGCGCGCTGACGTCCAGCCCCACAGCCTTCAGGCGTTCGGCCGATGAATTTGCGGGCCCGAGTTGTAGCCGAACCAGCTTCGATATCTCATCGCCGTTGAGGTTCAGTGTCGTCAGGCGCAGGCGAACCGCTCCGCCTTCGGCTGTCTCGTCGACGATACGGCTGAGTTCGGAGGCAGGCACTGCCCGATAAGGTTCGCTCACCTGATCGAGCAACAATCCCGGTCTGAACAAGATGAAACAGGCCAGAAGCAACGCAATCGTCTCGTACCAGCGGTTGCGCACGAGCATCCAATTCTGCGTCGCTGCTACAAACGAGACCATGGCCAGCGTCGATGTCACGACCATCGCAACGAAGTCGAACGGCCCTTCGAGATCGATCATCAGCAGTCCGGTGTTGAAGATGAAGATGAATGGCAAGAGGCCGGTACGGATCTCGTACTTGAAGCCCTGAATCCCGGTCTTCACCGGATCGGCGCCTGAAATTGCCGCAGCAGCATAAGCCGCCAGCCCCACCGGCGGCGTCACGTCCGCCATCAGCCCGAAATAGAAAACGAACATGTGGACGGCGACCAGCGGCACGGCAAGATCGTTCTGCGCCGCCAAATCGACGATGACCGGCGCCATCAAGGTGGCGACGACGACATAGCTCGCGGTGGTCGGCATGCCCATGCCGAGAATGATGCAGATCACCGCGGTGAACAAAAGCATGACGATGAAGCTGCCGCCCGAGATGAATTCGACGAGCTCGGTCATCACCAGCCCGATGCCGGTGAGCAGGACCGTGCCGACGATGATGCCGGCCGTCGCAGTGGCAATGCCGACCGTCGTCATGTTGCGCGCAGCGGCGGACAGGCCACCGACCAGATCGTCGAAACCGTGAAGCCAATGCCGTGCCAGCGCCCGGTCCTTGCGGAAAAAGGCGGTGAGCGGCCGTTGCGTGACGATCAGCGCCATCAGGGCGACAACGCCCCAGAATGCCGAGAGGCCCGGCGAGAGCTCCTCCACCATCAGGTACCAGATCAGCAGAATCACCGGCAGCAGAAAATGCAATCCGGTGCGCGCCGTCTCGCCGAAGTGCGGAATCCTGACGATCTCGCCCTCCAGATCCTCGAGCGGCAGGTCGGGATAGCGCGCCCGGTAGGCGACAAGGCCGATGTAAACGGCGATCAGCGCGGCAGTGATCATCCAGGTCGCGGCCGCGCCGAAAACGATCTTCGTCCAGCCAATGCCGTAATAGACAAGCCCTGCGAGGACGATGAAGCCGCATATGCCCATCAGCCCGCGCAGTGCACCCTGAAATGCGGAGTGCGTGCGGCGTGACGGCAGGCCCTTCATCCCTGTCTTCATCGCTTCGATATCGACGATGTAGAACAACGATCCATAGGTCAGCAGCGCCGGATAGAAGGCGTGCTTGACTACCTCGGGATAGGAGATGCCGACGTATTCCGCGATCAAGAACGCGGCGGCGCCCATCACCGGCGGCATCAGCTGACCATTGACGCCGGCTGCGCATTCGATGGCGCCCGCCTTCACCGCAGAATATCCGACCCGCCGCATCAGCGGGATGGTGAAGGTTCCGGTGGTCACGACATTGGCGATCGAAGAGCCGGAAATCATGCCGGTCAGGCCGGAAGCCACGACACCGGCCTTGGCCGGACCGCCGCGGTATTTGCCGAGCAGCGAGAAGGCAAGCTGGATGAAAAAGCCGCCGGCGCCGGCGCGCTCCAGCAATGTTCCGAACAAAACGAACATGAAGACGACATTGGTGGACACACCGAGGGCGACACCGAACACCCCCTCGGACGTCAGCCACATCTGCGAGGCTGCGCGCGATAACGTCGCGCCCTTGTGGCCGAGCAGGCCAGGAAGGTGAGGCCCGGCGAAAATATAGATCAGCATGATCGCCGCGATGACAGTGATGGCAGGCCCGACGGCGCGACGGGCGGCCTCGAGCAGGATGAGGACGCCGGCGATCGATACGACCAGGTCAGCTGTAGTGGGAAGACCCGGCCGGTGGGCGATATCGCTATAAAAGACCAGCAGATAGAGGGCGGACGCCGCCCCGGCGATGCCTAGCACCCAGTCGGGTAGCGGCACCCGGCTGCGCGATGAGGTCTTGAAGGCCGGAAACGTCAGCATCGCCAGGAACAGGGCGAAGGCCAGATGGATGGAGCGGGCGATGCCGTCGCTGACAACGCCGAAATTGAGCATGAACGGAAGGGGCGAGGCATACCAGAGCTGGAACAGCGACCATGCAAGCGATACGCCGAGGATCAGCTTCGCGGTGCGGCCGGTCGGCTTGCGCCCACCGGTGTCGGCTTCCGCGACGATCTCGCTGAGCTTGTCGATGTCGATAACGGGTTGGTCAGGCGCTGCCGCCCGCTGGCTTTGATCTGTCATCGTTCCCCACAATTATTTGCGATGCGAGGCGCCCTTGGCGCCTCGCATTGAAGGCCTCAGAGCCAGCCCTTCTCCTTGTAATAGCGCTCCGCGCCCGGATGTAGTGGCGCCGACAGACCGGTCTTGATCATCTCCTTGGGATCGAGATTGGCGAAAGCCGGATGCAGTTTCTTGAAGTCGTCGAAATTTTCGAAGACCGACTTCACCAGCTCGTAGACCACCTCATCGGGCGTGCTGGCATTCGTCACCACGGTGGCGCGGACGCCGAATGTCTTCACGTCGTCCGGGTTGTTGGCGTACATGCCACCCTTGATGGTGGCGACTGAATAGTACGGATGAGCTGCCAACAGCGCGTCCACTGCCGGACCGGTCAGCGGGATGAGTTTGGCGCCGCAGGCCGTGGTCGGATCCTGGATCGCGGCGGAAGGATGACCAACGCCGTAGAAGAAACCGTCGATCTTGTTGTCGCACAGCGCGCTGCCCTGCTCATCCGCCTTCAGCTCCGCGGCAAGCGAGAAATCGCCGAGCGTCCAGCCCATCTGCTTCAGCAACTCCTCCATCGACGAGCGGGTGCCTGACCCGGGGTTGCCGACGTTGAAGCGTTTGCCTTTGAAGTCCTCGAATTTGGTGACGCCGGCATCGGGCCGCGCCAGCACGGTAAACGGCTCGGGATGGACGGAGAAGACGGCCCGCAGATCCTTGAACGGCTTGCCTTCGAAATTTCCGGTCCCCTCATAGGCCTGGTACTGGACGTCCGATTGGGTCAAGCCGAAATCGAGGTCGCCGGTCTGGATGGAGTTGACGTTGAAGACCGAACCGCCGGTCGACTCCGTCGAGCATCGGATGCCGGTTTTCTGCCGGTCCTTGTTCATCAGCCGGCAAATGGCGCCGCCGACGGCATAGTAGACGCCGGTGACCCCGCCGGTGCCGACCGTGACGAAGCGCTGCTCGGCTCCGACGGACGGCAGCGCCAGCAGCATGCAAGCCGCCGCGCCGATCAGGGTTTTCATCGAACTGTACATGGTTGCTACCTCTCTGGTGGGTGTCCCGGCCCATCGCCGATGACGCGTTGGAACTGGTTTGAGGCGGTCCGCGTCGTGCGGGTCAGGCCGCTGAGGCGATCGCAGCGTCGATCGCCTCACCGAGCCGTTCGACGATCCGATCGATATCCTGTCTGGAAATGATGAAAGGCGGCGCCACAAGCACATGAACGCCCCGCACACCGTCAATCGTCCCGGCCATCGGATAAATCATCAGGCCGCGGGCCATTGCTTCGCGCTTGATGCGAGCGTTGAGTTCAAATCTCTGGTCGAACGGTTCCTTGCTGGCGCGATCGACCACCAGCTCGATTCCCCTGAACAGACCTCGTCCGCGAATGTCGCCGACGTGATGGTGATTATCAAAGCGCTGGTGCAGGCGCTCGTCGAGCTGCGCGCCCATTGCGCTGACGTTGTCGAGCAGGCGGTCGCGCCGGATGACCTCCTGCACGGCGAGGCCAGCCGCCGCCGCCATTGGATGCCCCATATAGGTATGTCCATGCTGGAAGAAGCCCGAGCCCTGGGCAAAGGCTTCGAAGATATGCCGGCCAAGCAGCACCGCGCCGATCGGCTGGTAACCACCGCCGAGCCCCTTGGCGATGGTCAGCAGGTCGGGAGCGATGCCGTCCTGCTCGCACGCATGCAGCGTGCCGGTACGGCCCATGCCGCACATCACTTCGTCGAGAATGAGCAGCACGCCGTAGCGGTCGCAGATCGCGCGAATGTGCTTGAAGTAATCGGCGACCGACGGCACGGCGCCGAGTGTCGCACCCACCACCGGCTCGGCGACAAAGGCGATGACCTCGTCCGGGCCGAGTTCAAGGATCTTGTCTTCGAGCTGCTGAGCGGCGCGCGCCGCATAGGCTTCGTCGCTTTCGCCATGCTTTTGATAGCGATAGGCGTAACAGGGGTCGATATGGTGGGTCTCGATCAGCAACGGCCTGAACTGGGCGCGCCGCCATTCGTTGCCGCCGGTGGCGAGAGCGCCGAGCGTATTGCCGTGATAGCTCTGCCGGCGTGCGATGAGATGGCGCCGTTGCGGCTCCCCTTTCTCGACGAAATATTGCCTGGCCATCTTGAGCGCGGCCTCGACCGCCTCCGAGCCGCCGCTGACCAGATAGACGTGGTCCAACCCTTTCGGCGCGTCCTCGACCAGCCGATCCGCCAAGCGCTCCGCCACCTCGGTGGTGAAGAAGCTGGTGTGTGCGTAGGCGATGCGGTCAAGCTGGTTGTGCAGCGCGGCGATCACGTCGGGATGACCGTGGCCGAGACAGGACACGGCGGCGCCGCCCGACGCGTCGATATAGGACTTGCCCTCGGCATCGAACAGTTCGATGCCTTGGCCGCGAGCGGCGACCGGCAGCGTCGAGTGGATGGTTCGATGAAGAATGTGTGTCATCGACGGTCCCTCATGGGCATTTTCTTCGGCGGACGCTGGTTCAGATGGGTCTTGAGGGCGGCGCCCTGCTCATCGAAACGTCGCAGCGACTCAACAGCGCCCTCGCCTGCCTGCCCTGCGACAAGAGCACCCAGGACCTCAGCAACGATGAAAGCTGGCGTCATGGTGTGGAAAAAGGACGGGCTGCCGGTCGGCACGACGACCAGGTGATCGGCAAGCAGCGCCAAGGGCGCTACCCCGCTGTCGGTGATCGCAATGACCGGTACGCCGCGGCCGGCAGCGTACTCGACAAGCTCGATGGTGAAGCGCGTGTAGGGCAGGACGCTGGCGGCGATCAGCACGTCGTCCCTGGTCGCATGGGCCAGAGCGTCGCCATCGGTTCCGCCGATGCCGTGCAGCAGCACCGATTTCTCGCCGATCAGCGACAGGATGTAATGCAGATGCCAGGCCACTGCGTGGCTCGAGCGCAGGCCGAGGCAATAGACGCGCCTTGCCGCACTCAGCGCCCTGGCCGTCTCGACCAGACGGTCGATCGACCTGCCTTCGGCGAGATGGGCAAGCTGGCTGGAAATCGAATCCAGAATATCGGCCGCCAGCGCGTGGTCGCCCTTGAGCTTTTGGCTGGCGACCTGAAGGCCCGCCTTGCCGGCAAAACCGATTTCGCCGTCCCGGATCGCGACGGCGTAGATATCGCGTACCGCCTCGTAGCCATCAAGGCCGAGATGCTGGGCCAGCCGCGTCATCGTCGCCGGCTGCACTCCTGCGTGCCGGGCCTGCTCGCGCATGGACAACAGCGCGACATCATACGGCTTATCAAGGACATAGCGCGCGGCGGACCGAAGCTGCGCCGACATGCCGTCGAAGGCAGTGACGATCTGTCCAGCAAGCTCTTCCTGGTCCATGGATATTGCTAGCTCGCCAGACCAGCGATTGCAACGTCTGTTTCAGTGTGATCAAAGATTGATTCATATGAATCTTGTCGCTCGCAGAACGTTCCCATGAAGCCGGCCCATGGTCTCGACCGCATCGCCATAGCCGTCGCCCCGAACGGGGGACGTCGCAGCAAGGCCGACCATCCGGCGATTCCGCTGACACCAGCCGAACTTGCGAGGACGGCCGCGGAATGCGCCGATGCCGGTGCGGCTATGATCCACGTTCATGTCCGCGACCGAAGCGGCAATCATCTGCTCGACGCCGACGCCTACTGCCAGGCGATCGCCGCCATCCGCGGTGCTGCCGGCGACCGCTTGGTAATCCAGATCACCTCCGAAGCACTCGGTATCTATTCGCCGGCCCAACAGATGGCCGTCGTACAAGATGTGAAGCCGCAAGCTGTCTCCCTGGCGCTTCGCGAAATCGTTCCTGATGCCGGATCGGAACTCGCCTTCGTGCGCTTTATGGCCTGGCTGCACACCGAGGGGGTTGCGCCACAGATCATCCTCTATGCGCCCGAGGAGGCCGTCAGGCTTTCGGACATGCAGCAGCGCGGACTGATCCCTTGGGCAAGCATACCGGTTCTCTACGTGCTGGGCCGCTACACGCCGGGACAGACGTCCGTTCCTGCCGATCTCTTGCCATTCCTCGCGGCGAACATGCCGCGCTTCGACCATTGGAGCGTCTGCGCCTTCGGCCGCAACGAAGCGGCGTGCGCGACCGCCGCCGCATTGCTTGGGGGCCATGTCCGGGTCGGCTTCGAAAACAACCTTTTCCTTCCGAACGGCAGCATGGCCTCGTCCAACGCCGAGGCGGTAGCGACGGTCGCACGCATACTCGCCGACTGCGGAGTCAGGCTCGCCTCGGCCGCCGAGTTGGCGGCTCAATGGAACGCGCCGTTTCGTTCCATATGACAAACCAAAGCCTGTTTTCGGCGGCAAGCTCGCATAAGGCATAGAGAGGCGGCTGCAATGTCATCGCCACGGAAGAACGACATGTCCCCGCCCGCGGCGCGGCGATTGCAACAACAGTGCCGGTCGTTGTAACCATTCCGGCCGCTTGATTTTGGAGGAGACGCAGCATGGACCGATTCACCGGCGGGTGCCTGTGCGGGAACGTCCGAATTGTCGCTTCGGGACGCCCATACCGGGTCGGCCTTTGTCACTGTCTCGACTGCCGCAAGCATCATGGAGCCCTTTTTCACGCTTCCGCGATATTTCCTCAGGATGCGGTGACGATCGACGGCGAAACACGCGACTATGCCGGGCGGTTTTTCTGTCCCCGCTGCGGCTCGACCGTTTTCGCCCGCACCGCCGACGAAGTCGAAGTGAACCTCGGATCCCTGGACGCGCCTGACCAACTGATGCCAACTTACGAAAGCTGGATCATCCGTCGCGAGTCCTGGTTGCCGCCGTTTCCGCTCACGAGACGATACGAGCGCGATCGTGACGCCACGGTTCGCTTTGAGGAATAGGTCGCACGAACCGTGCGACGGCGCCGGCGCGTCACTCCGGAAGGCCGGCCTTACGGAAGCCGTCAACGAAATGCTCAAGCGTCGCAGCGTCGCGGAATGGCTCCGTCGCCGCCCAGTGGCGGGTTGTGAAATGCGGGTTGCCGACGAGAAACAGTTCGACCTCTGCGCGCGCCTCGTCGAGCCGGCCGAGTTGGGCAAGGCTTGCCGCCAGGAAACGGCGAGAGCTTGTACGATAGGTCTCGTCCCTGCGCAGTGTCTTGATAGCGGATTCGTATTCGCCGGCTGCATATTGCGCTTGGCCGAGCGCGAGATAATACCAACTTGCCGGAAACGGATTCAGCCGGAACGCCTTGCGAATGTGCTCAAGACCCTCCTCGACCCGTCCGGCCAGGACCGCGATGTCGGACAATGCCGCCCAGGCATCGGCCTCGTTCGGGTCAAGCTCGATCGCCTTGGCGAATTCCGCATCCGCCTCGGCGAAGCTGCGCTCGTAGGCAAGCAGGTAAGCCAAAACCCAGCGGCAGCCGGCATCGTTGGGGTCGATCGCCACGGCTTTGCGCGCGAGTTCCAAAGCAGCGCTACGGGATGTTTCGGTTGGTCCGCCGGAATGCACCCATCCCATCCAGTGGTTCATGGCAAGCCAGCGATAGGCCTCGGCATATTCCGGATCGAGCGAAACCGCGCGGGTGAGCATCAGATGCGCTTCCTGCGCCGTCTGCGGCGAATCATCCATCAGCTTGCGCGCTCGCACGCAGAGATCGTAGGCCTCGAGATTTTGGGGCCGATTGCGCGGCGGCGGTGCACGCAGCCGGCCGAGTAACGCCTCGACGATCTTGCCGGTGACCTCGTCCTGAACGGCAAAAATATCTTCCAGGCTGCGATCGAAGCGTTCCGCCCATACATGATCGCCACTCACCGCGTCGACCAGTTGTGCGTTGATGCGCACGTGCCCTGCGGCGCGCCTTGCGCTACCCTCCAGCAGGTAGCGCACGCCAAGGTCCTCAGCGATCCCGCGCACGTCCATCGCCTTTCCTTTGTAGGCAAAGGCCGAGTTGCGTGCGATGACGAACAGGCCGGAGATCCTGGATAAGTCGGTGATCAGGTCTTCGGTCAACCCATCCGCGAAGGATTCCTGCTCGGGATCGTTGCTGACATTGACGAAGGGCAGCACGGCTATCGATGGTTTGTCGGGCAGCGGCAAAGGTTTTCGCTTCGCGACGCCGAGCTGTTCGACGGCTCCCGTGAAGCGGTAGCCGACGCGCGGAACCGTGGCGATCCATTCACCGCCGTCGGCGGCCGGGCCAAGCAGCTTCCGCAGCAGCGCGATCTGGACGGTTAGGTTGCCTTCCTCGACGGCTGTACCCGGCCACGCCGCGTCCATCAACTCAGCCTTTTCAAGGATTTCGCCGGACCGTCCGACGAGCGCCGCAAGCAGCTTTAGCCCGCGGTAGCTAACGGCAACGGGGACATCGTTCCGAAGGAGCGTTCCCGCACCCGGATCAAGCACGAACGGACCAAAGGCAAAGCGCGGTCCCTGCATACGGCGCATCTATAGCCCGTTTGGAAGTTTTGAGAACTATTTGGGAGAGCTTAATTACGACGCCGGTCGTATCCTGCAGAATTCAGCCTCTTTCAGGTCGAGGGCCCCACACTCCCAAAATCGTATGGGCCCCTCAAACCACATGGAGGTTGCCATGAACGATATTCCCACCTTTGCCTCGGCCCCGCTTGAGGCAACGCGGCCGGCGGAAGCATCGCCTCGGCGCTACAGCCTGGCGACGCTGCGAAGCATTATCGCGGCCTGGCGCGAGCCGACACGCTTTCGCTGGGATCTCAACCGATTGGCGGAGACCAATCCCCATCTGATCGACGATATCGGTCTGACGAGGCGACAGGCCGAGGAAGAGATCGCCAAGCTGCCCTTCTGGCAGCGATAGGCGGATGCTGCAACAACACCGGATCACCAACGACCAGCAGCTGATTGCAGATGAAGACGAAGCCGCCGCCCCGAAATGATGATCACAGGCTAGTGGTCGCGGCGACAATCAACCCGCCCAAGACGGCAACATTGGTGAAGCCGGTACGAAGCGCTTCGCGTTCATCGCCGCTGTAGGCCAGAAGTTGAGCGCCATGAACGACGCCGCAATGGTGGATACGGCCAACGCCGCGGCGGGAAAGGGTCCACCCAAGGCCGTTGCGAGGCAAAGGCCGCCTGCGACCTCCAGCACCGATCCGGCCGCGAGAAGAGGCTTGGGAGCAGGAAGCCCCGCCCGGCCAGGGACGCTGCAATCGCCCGGAATCTGAGGACATGCTCGGCGCCCGCCCAGATCAAGACGCCGCCGAGCAAAACCAACCTGAGGTGGGAGGAACGCGATCATTCATTGCTGCCATCTTCGGTGTAAACCGCTAGCTCGTAACCGTCCGGGTCCACGAAATGAAAGCGCCGGCCGCCGGGGAAGCCATAAATCGGCCTGACGATCTTGCCCCCCGCTTCCTCGACACGCTTGACCGTTCCCGGCAGATCATCGGCATAGAGAATGACGAGCGGGCCTCCTCCGGACCTCGCTGGGCCAGCAGCAAAGCCACCTGACAAGCGCCCGTCGTTGAACTCGCAATATTGCGGGCCGTAGTCGGTGAAGGTCCAGCCCAACGCCTTTCCGTAGAAGTCGCGTGACCGCTGAATGTCTTTCACGTTGAATTCGACGTAGTCGATCCGTTGGTCGTTTTTGTTGCTCATGACGCATACCTCTCATGTGATGTACGACGCCGAAAGATAAGCACGCATCTCGCTTGCCTTATTGAACAGAACGGCCATTGACGTATGAGCCGCACACGGCGCTGCCGATGGCGATGCACGTGGCATCGCCCTCCACCTGCCCTCTTCGTTCCGGCCGGAAGAAAACAACCGATTCTTGCAACCGTTCTCGATTGGAAGACGTTGTCTCGAGCGACGGCCGGGCGCAGCCGCTGCGCCGTAGGTTCACCGCCGCTAATCCGAAGGGGAGCGAGATGAGCGATCCCGTCCCAGCGCAGGCAACGGGTTCATTTCAGCAACGTCCAGCGTCGGCGCGGCTTCGCGGGAGCTTTGCTTCGGTGTGGGTGCATCGAATGGACCCGGCGGGCTCACCGCCAATCGTCATCATGCCCGACACGACGATCGATTTGCAATGGATCGGAGGCAGCTTCCGAATTGCCGGCCCTGACAAGGAACCGCAGACCGAGGTTCTAGCGGCGGACGAGGTCGTGATCGGCTTGCGCTTCCATCCTGCCGCGGCGGCGGCATGGCTCGGCGTGCCGCAAATCGAGCTGGTCGGCAAGAGGCTGTCGCTCGACGATTTGTGGGGGGCGCGAGCCCGCCGCCTCGCCAGCCGCGTGCGCCCCAGCGACAGTCTCGAGGATCTGGCCTGCTCTCTCCAACAGGCCGTCGCCGAGGAGGTGCCCGCGCCCGCGACCGACGTTCCCATGCAGGCGGCATATCGTTTGATCGAGCGCGGGCCGCCACCCGACGCGCCGCTCGTCCCTTGGTTGATGCGCGCGCTCGAGATGAGCGAAAGGACGTTGCGCCGGCGCTTCGACACGAGCTTCGGCTATGGCCCCAAGACGCTTGACCGTATCCTCCGCTACCAGCGCTTTCTGCGGCTTTTCGAGCCGCTCCAGCAGCTCCACCGCCATGCTGGCGGCCGAAGCGGGCTATTCCGACCAGGCGCATCTTGTCCGCGAGAGCCGCCGCCTGACGGGAAGCACCCCGCGACAGATTCATCATCTGCTGCACTGCCAGTGAATTCTCGGCGCGTTCTTCGACCAGAGGAGACTGCTATGAAACCGCACATTCGGTGTGACTATCGCTGTCGCCGACCTTGGCGGCCAGCACAACCCCGAGGGGCTGACTATCTTGCTCTATCCAGATTGGCCTCGCCTGCATGACGCATCATGCGGCGAAAGCTCATTGAGATATGCGCCCGCCTTATGTGCCCTATGGACTCCCAGTCACCGATCTCGGCGGCGGCAAGGACCTCTTCCATTTCGCGGCGGAACGCGGTGAACTCCTCGACAAGGCCCAATTGCGGCATCATCTTCAGGACGACGCGCGCGACCTGAAAATACAGGCGCTCGCTGATCTCGCGCAGCGGCTGGTTGCCGGTCATCGCCGTGAGCTCGTAGAAAAAATCCATGTTGAGGCGCAGGAAAGCGCGCTGGTCGGGATTGAGTATATCGGCATCGCAACGCGCGATGAGCGCCCGTATCCGGTCGAGATCGTCCGCCGTGCGCGGGATCGGCGAAAGCTTGCCGACGAGGAGCGCCAGCTCCAGGCGCAAATGATAGACCTGCTGCAATTCCTCGATATCGACATCGGTGACGATCGTGCCGACGCCGTGGACGGATTGAACCAGACCCTCGGATTCGAGACGCGCCAGGACACGCCGGACCGGCGTGCGGCTGATCTCGAATTCCTGGGCAAGTTCTTCCTCGGACAGATGGCTTCCC
The DNA here is from genome assembly GCF_040318565.1 of Mesorhizobium sp. M1142. Taxonomy (NCBI): domain Bacteria; kingdom Pseudomonadati; phylum Pseudomonadota; class Alphaproteobacteria; order Hyphomicrobiales; family Phyllobacteriaceae; genus Mesorhizobium; species Mesorhizobium sp. M1142. The sequence continues at coordinate 403,931 of NZ_JAMYMK010000002.1, read as the reverse complement.
GGCGCATAATCGAGCAGGCAGATGCGGTCGCGCAGTATCCGGTAAATGCGTTCAAATCGCTCCCGGGCCGACAGCGGACGTGGCGGCGCGGCGGTCACGGCTGTGGGCGTGGCATCTGTCTCAAGCGTCATCCAGCCTCCAGGACAGCGTGCAGGAACTGCCGTGTCCGCTCGTTCTTGGGGGTGCCGAACAACTCGCCTGGCGGCCCTTGCTCGCAGATCTTGCCCGCGTGGAAAAAGCAGACGCGATCGGAGAATTCCTTGGCAAATCCCATCTGGTGGGTGACCATCAGCATGGTGAGGTCATGCTCCCTACCAAGTTTTCGGATGACTTCAAGCACTTCGCCAACGAGTTCGGGGTCCAGGGCCGAGGTCACCTCGTCGAACAGCATGATCTTGGGCCGCATGGCGCAAGCGCGTGCGATGGCGACACGCTGCTGCTGACCACCCGAGAGCTGCGAGGGATAGTGGTCCTTCTTATCCGATAAGCCGACCATGTCGAGCAGTTCGGCGGCACGCGCCTCCGCATCGGCCCGCTTCATGCCTAGCACGGTTATCGGTGCCTCGATGCAGTTCTGCATCGCCGTCATGTGCGGGAACAGGTTGAACGACTGGAACACCATGCCGATCTTGGCGCGGATCTTGCGGATGTGGGCGAGATCGGCGGGAACAAGTTTGCCGTTCCTCTCCATATGGGTCAGCGGCTCGCCTTCAACCCAGATGACACCGTCATTGATCGTCTCCAGCGTCATCAGCATGCGCAGCACCGTCGTCTTGCCGGAGCCGGACGGGCCGATGATGGAGACCTTTTCGCCGCGTGCTATTTCCAGATTAAGCCCGTCGAGAACGGTTAACGTGCCGTAGCGTTTCGATACATTGTCGAAGCGAACCATCGGTTGTTCCGTCATCGCATGGTCCTCCGGTTGAGCAGGCCTTCGAGGGAGCGAATGAGCGCAGCAGAAACCAGGCTCATGGCAAGGAAGAACAGACCGACCAGCGTCATCGGCTCGGTGTAGCGGAAGGTTTCGGAGCCAATGATCTTGGCCGTCTGCATCAGCTCCAGCACGGCGATTGCGGACAGCAATGGCGTCTCCTTGAACAAGGCAACCAGATAGTTGCCGAGCGCCGGAACGATCGGCGGAATCGCCTGCGGAATGATGATGTCGCGGAACGTTGTCCAGGCCGAAAGATTAAGTGCGATCGAGGCTTCCCACTGGCCGCGAGGGATGTTGTCGAAACCGGCGCGATAGACCTCGGAGCAATAGGCGGCATAGTGGATGCCGATGGCCAGCACCCCGGCGGTGAAGGCGTCGAGCACGACACCGAATTTCGGAAAGACAAAATAGAGAAAGAATATCTGGATAAGCAGCGGGGTCGAACGGATCAGTTCGACCAGCACCGAAATTGTCCAGCCGGTCCACGGCACGGCGATACGGACGACGGCCAGCACCAGGCCAAGCGAGGCGGCAAGTGCAAAGCCGATCAGCGTCGCCTCGATGGAGACGATGGCCGCGCGGGCGAGCACCGGCAGGATTTCAAAAGCAAATGCCCAGTCCCAAATCATGCTGCCTTCCCTCGCGCCAGTCCGATCGATGCCCGCCTTTCAAGAAGCCGCATGCCGATCGTCAGAACCAGCGACATTGCCAGGTACATCAAAAGGACAAGTGTGAAGATCGGAATGGTCTTGAACGTATTCTGGTTCATTTGCTGCGCCTTGAAGGCGAGGTCGGAAAGCGTGATCAGCGACACAAGCGCTGTCGATTTCAGAAGCTCGATGAACAGATTGCCCCAGGGCGGGATCATCGCGACAAAGGCCTGTGGCAGGATGATCCGGCGCAACATCTGTGGGCGGCTCATGTTCAATGCCGTACACGCCTCCCACTGGCCGCGAGCGACCGACAGGATCGCGCCACGCACGACCTCCGACCCGTAGGCACCGACGTTCAGGCCGAGTGCCAGGACTGCCACCACGAATGCGTTGATCGTGACGCCGAATTGCGGCAGCACGAAAAACAGCCAGAACAATTGTACCAATGCCGACGTTCCGCGGAAGATCTCGACATAGACCGTGGCCAGCCATCTGAGCGGCGCCGGGCCATACATCCGTGCAAGTGCTGCAAGCACGCCCATGACGATTGCGAGCAGGCTGCCGAGGACGGCGATCTCGATTGTCAGGACCGCGCCTTGCAGCAGCCCCGGCATGAACACTCGATAGCTTTCCTGTGTTGCCAAGGCGCCGATCACGACGAGCGCGATGACCAGCATGGCAACGAGCGTACGGATACCCATGCGATTCCCCCGGAGAAAAAAGGGCGGCGCTTTCGCGCCGCCAGCAGTTGGGAACCTACTTGCCCGCGCAAAGCTCCGCGGTGGTCTTGTTGGGGAGGTAGTCCTTGCCGAAGCCGAGCGGCTCGACCAGCGCAATATGCTCCGGCGAACCGATGAACTTCTTCAGCTCGGCGTTGAACGCCTGCTGCAGGTCGGTGTCTTCCTTGCGGAAGCCGAAGCCGCCATGACCTTTCACCGATTTGCCGGCAACCTCGCCGAAGGGCTTGGTCGATTCGACGCCGTCGGCTTTCTTGGCCATATCGGCGATCGAAAGAGCGGTCAGCGCAGCAGCGTCGGCGCGGCCCGACTGGACGGCCGCGACCAGGCTGGACTGGTCGGGCAAGGAGACAATCTGCCCACTGGCAACGCCCGCTTCCTTGGCGAAGCCGCCTTCGACGGCGCCGGCCATCACGGCAAGCTTGAGATCCGGATTGTCCTTGATGCTGGAAAAATCCTTGATGCCTTTCGGATTACCTTTTGCCACCAGCATAGCCTCGCCGATACCGTAGGACGGCTCGGAGTAGTTGATCTCGGCGCAGCGCTTCGGAGTGATGAACATGCCGGCGGCGATGATGTCGAAGCGGCCGGCCTTGAGACCTGGAATGAGCGAGCCGAATTCGGTCAAAACACCGTCGACCTGCGGTATGCCCATCTTGGCGAGCACCGCCTTGGCGACTTCCGGCGCCTCGCCGGTCAGCTTGCCGTCTGGCGTGGCGTAACCGAACGGCGCCTCGTTGGCGAAACCGACGCGGATGTAGCCGTCCTTCTTGGCCCGTTCGAGGGTGGTTTCCGCGTGAGCGGATAGCGATGTCAATGACGTCGCGGCGAGCGCGATGCAGGCAGCCGCTTTCACGACCATGCGGCGCGATATTGATGAATTGAGCATGCTTTTCTCCCATTGGACAACGGTGGATGGTTCCCAGGGCGCAGCCTTCTTCGAGGTCGACGCCTGCTTGATAAGACGTATACAACTGCCCTAGACATTGCGCAAGCAGAGATATAGAAACCATGAAAATTCGGCGATAATTCGTAGTTAGCCAACAAATTGACGTCGAGTTGTGCACAATTTGGCCTGTTTGCCCATGTTGATCAAAGGGCAAGCGGCGTACCTGGAAGGCAGGATTTCGGTGGCGACTGCGAACGGGTTCGGGACATTCACGCAAGCGGAGTATGGGCAGCGCCTCGCTGGCGTGAAGACACGCATGCAAAAAGCCGGCTTCGATCTCATCGTCTGTCAGGATCCAGCCAACATGTGTTGGCTGACCGGCTATGACGGATGGTCGTTCTATGTTCCGCAGTGCGTCCTCGTCCATCTGGAGGAGGATCGGCCGATCTGGTTCGGCAGGGCGCAGGACGCCAAGAGCGCGCGCCTGACAACCGGCCTGCCGGAGACAAACATCGTGCCGTTCTCGGAGCGGCTGGTGCAGCAGCCCGTCGAACACCCATATGACGAACTCGCCCGACTGATCCGGTCGCGCGGCTGGGAAAAGGCCCGTATCGGCGTCGAGATGGACGCGCATTATTACACTGCGCGCTGCCACGCCCACCTTGTCGAGGGACTGCCCGACGCGCACTTCGCCAACAACCACGATCTCGTCAACTGGGCGCGGCTGGTCAAATCCGAAGCCGAGCTGGTGCTGATCCGCGAGGCGGGTGCGATCTGCACGCATGCGATGAACCACGCCATCGAGAAAATGCGGCCCGGCGTGCCGCAAAACCATGTCATTGCGGAAATCTATCACGCACAGATCATGGGCGTGCCCGGAGCGGGCGGCGACTATGCCGCGATCTGTCCCCTGATGCCCGTTGGCGAGGGCACTAGCACGCCGCACCTGACGTGGTCCGACGCGCCGCTGCCGGACAGCGGCCTCGCCATTCTGGAGATCGCCGGCGTGCGCCGCCGCTACCATGCGGCGCTGACCCGTACGGTACATTTCGGCGAGCCGCCGCAAGCCATCCTCGACATGGCCAAGGCGATCGTCGAGGGCGTCGACGCTGGCCTCGAGAAGGCGCGCCCCGGCAACACCGCCGAACAGGTGGAAGCCGCCTGGCAGGCAGTCCTGCGACGGAACGGGCTGAAGAAAGACAGCCGCGTCGGCTATCCGGTCGGGCTCGCATACCCGCCCGATTGGGGCGAACGCACCGCAAGCCTTCGTCTGGGCGATACTACCGAGATGCAGCCTGGGATGTGCTTCCATTTCATGGCCGGCGTCTGGCTCGACGATTTCGGCATCGCCATCTCGGAATCGTTCGTCGTCACGGAACGCGGCGGCGAACGCCTCTGCGATGTGGCGCGCGAACTCATCGTCATCGACTGACATGGCGGCCGGGAACCCGGCTGCCGAAAAGACCATGCCCGCCAGCAAGCCGGCAACAAGCACGAGGACGCCCGATGGACCGCAATCCTTTTTCCGAAGCCGAAATCGCCGGCCGCCTGGCAAAGGTCCGTACTGCACTGATTGAGCGTGAGCTCGACGCAGCGGTGTTTGCCTCGCCGGAGAACGTCTTCTATCTCACCGGGCTTGATCACTGGGGGTATTTTGCCCCTCACCTGCTGATTGTCCCGCTCCGGGGAAAACCTGTTCTGGTCACCCGTTCGATGGAGAAGGTGACGATCGAGAAGCAGGTGAAGGCAGCGGAATTCCGTGGCCATTCCGACAGCGAAACGGCGGCCGACCTTGCCGCGCGGGTGCTGGCAGAGCTCGGCCTATCCGGCAAGCGGATCGGCCTCGAATACTGGACAGCCGGCCTTAGCCATGGACTTGCCGTGGCACTCCAGATGAAAGCCGATGCAAAGTGGAGCGATGTCTCCGGTCTGATCGACAAAATGCGGCGGGTGAAAAGCGCCGAAGAACAGGCGCTGATGCGGCGGGCGGCACAAGTGACGGACGCCGCCGCCGGTGCCGCGATCGCGGCGATCTCCGATGGCGCTTCCGAACAGGAGGTCGCCGCCCAATGTGTTGCGGCAATGATCCGCGCCGGCGGTCATGCGCCGGGCTTCGGACCGTTCATCCGCCCGGCCGCGCGCCTGGGTGAAGAGCACACAACCTGGGGCGACGGGATCTACCGCAAGGGCGAGCCCGTCTTTGTCGAACTGTCCGGGTGCATCTCGCGCTACCACGCCCCGCTCGGCCGGCTCGTTCGCATAGGCCACATCAGCGATGAAGACGCCACAATGGCGGAGGTGACCGCCAAGGCGTTCAACGCGGTCGTCGAGGCGCTACGGCCGGGCGCCAAGGCGCGCGATGTCTACGCCGCCTGGCAGGCCGTCGCCGACGAGGCCGGTCTTTCCCACTATCGCCGCCATCACTGCGGTTACCTTGTCGGCGCCGGCCAGCCGCCGTCATGGACCGGCGGCAATTCGGTGACCGGCTTGAGGCACGATTCCGACCTCGAGATCGAGACCGGGATGAGCTTTCACATCCTGTCGTGGCTGATGGGAACGGGTCGCGGCAATGACTTCGTCTCCAACACGGTGCTGTTGACCGATGCGGGCGCCGAAGTGCTTACCCGCACGCCGGCCGGCCCGATCATTCGATAGGCCTGCACACATGGCGCGCTACTCGGCATTTTCGGTTTTCCGCAACGCGCTGTCAGGCCAGAAGAACTGGCAGCGAGCCTGGCGGGCCGCGGAGCCAAAATCGTCCTATGACGTGATCGTTATTGGCGGCGGCGGACACGGCCTAGCCACCGCCTTCTACCTCGCCGAGAACCACGGCATCCGTGACGTCGCGGTGCTCGAAAAGGGTTATGTCGGCGGCGGCAATGTCGGCCGCAACACCACCGTCATCCGCTCCAACTACCTGCTCGACGGCAACACCCAGTTCTACGAATTCTCGATGAAGCTTTGGGAGGACATGTCTCAGGCGCTGAATTTCAACGTGATGTTCTCCCAGCGCGGTCAACTCGTCACGGCGCATTCGGCCGATCAGCTCGACGGTTTCAGCCACCGCGCCAACGTCATGCGGCTGAACGGCATCGACGCCGACATCCTCGACCGCGAAGACGTGCGCCGGCTGGTGCCCTATCTCGATTTTTCCGACACCGCCCGCTTCCCGATCCATGGCGCGATCTTTCAGGGCCGCGCGGGCACGGCACGCCACGACGCCGTCGCCTGGGGCTATGCGCGTGCCGCCGACAGCCATGGCGTGGACATCATCCAGAACTGCGAGGTGACAGGCTTTGTCCGTGACGGCGACAGGATCGTCGGCGTCGAAACGACGAAAGGCCGGATCGGCGCCGGCAAGGTCGGCCTCGCGGTCGCTGGCCACACGTCCGTGCTCGGCGCCAAAGCCGGGCTTGAACTGCCGATCGAAAGCCATGTGCTGCAAGCTTTCGTCACCGAGCCGCTGAAGCCACTGGTAGATCACGTCGTCGCCTATGGCGCCGACCATTTCTACGTCAGCCAATCGGACAAGGGCGGATTGGTCTTCGGCGGCAATCTCGACGGCTACAATTCCTATGCCCAGCGCGGCAATCTCGGCGTCGTGCGCGAAGTGGCGGAGGCAGCGATTGCATTGATGCCATGCATTTCGCGCGTCCGTCTGCTTCGCCATTGGGGCGGCGTCATGGACATGACCCCCGATGCCAGCCCGATCATCTGCCCGACGCCGATCGAGGGTCTCTATCTCAACGGCGGCTGGTGCTATGGCGGCTTCAAGGCGACGCCGGCTTCCGGCTGGTGCTTCGCCCACACGATTGCCACCGGCAAGCCGCATCCCTTGATCGCGGCCTACGGGCTCGATCGTTTCCGCACCGGCCACACGCTCGATGAGGCCGGCGCCGGCCCTTCCGCCTGGCTGCAATAGGAGGCAGGACAAAATGCTGCGCATCGAATGCCCCTGCTGCGGCCCGCGCGATCATGACGAGTTCCGCTATGGCGGCGATGCCTCGGTCAAGAGTCCGGCCCATGACGATCCCGATCCGGAGGCCTGGTACCGCTACGTCTATATCAGGACAAACCCGGCCGGCCCGCACCGTGAATTCTGGCAGCACGTGACCGGTTGCCGCCAATGGCTGGTGGTCGAACGCGACACCCGCAACCATGCCATCGCAGCCGTCGACTTCGCTAGAAAATTGCGGGCCAGGAAATCAACTCTCAGGAAGTCACCGGCATGAGTTCAAACCGCAAACGGCTGTCGGTGGGTGCCCGCATCATTCGCGAGCAGCCGGTCGAGTTTACCTTCGACGGCCGCAAGCTGGCTGGATATCGCGGCGACACACTTGCCTCCGCGCTGCTCGCCAATGGCGTCACGCTGGTCGGGCGCAGCTTCAAATATCATCGCCCGCGCGGCATTTTTTCCGCCGGACCCGAAGAGCCGAATGCGCTGGTTACGCTCGGGACCGCCGGGAGGCGCGAGCCGAACCTGCCGGCGACCACACTGGAACTCGCCGACGGTATGGTCGTGGAGAGTCAGAACCGCTGGCCATCGCTTACCTTCGACATGCAAAGCGTCAACGGGCTGTTGGCACCGTTTCTGTCCGCCGGCTTCTACTACAAGACCTTCATGGGCCCGACGCGCCGCGCCTGGATGTTCTACGAGCACTTTATCCGCAAGGCTGCCGGTCTGGGCAGAGCCGGCACCGGCGTGGATCCCGACCACTACGAGGTTCGTCATGCCTTCGCCGATGTCGCCATCGTCGGCGGCGGCCCGGCGGGATTGTCGGCGGCGCGGGCGGCCGCCGCGGCCGGCGCGCGAGTCGCGCTGATCGAGCAGGATTTCCTGCTTGGCGGCCAGCTTCTGGCGGAACCGTCCGACAGCGCAGCGGCCGCATGGCTGAGGCAGGCCGAGGCCGAGTTGGAGGGCTTCGAAACCATCACGCTTATGAAGCGGACGACCGCTTTCGGCAGCTATGACGGCAATGTCCTTGGACTGGTCGAACAGCGCGATCCAACCAATCCGCAGCCGAATGGCGAGACACGGCAAACGGTCACTATGTTGCGCATCCGCTCGATCGTTTTCGCCACCGGCGCCATCGAGCGGCCGATGGTGTTCTCGAACAACGACCGGCCCGGCGTCATGCTTGCCTCGGCCGCCCGGACCTATCTCAACCGTTTCGCCGTCCTGCCGGGCAAGAAAATCGTCGTCGCTACCACCAATGACGGTGCCTGGCGCACCGCCTTCGACTATGCCGCAGCCGGCGCGGAGGTGACGATTGCCGATCTGCGCCCCGTCCCGCCCGCAGCACTTGCCGCAGAAGCCGCACGGCTCGGCGTGGTGGTGCGGGCCGCAACGCGCATCGTCGACCTGCATGGCGGCCATGCCGTCAGGCGCGTAACGCTCAATGGTCCGGAGGGACAATCTTCGGCCGCCTGCGACTTGGTCTGCATCTCCGGCGGCTGGTCGCCAACCGTGCATCTCACCTCGCACCTCGGTGTCAAACCTGTGTATCGCGACGACATTGACGGCTTCGTGCCGGGCGTCTTTTCAGCCAGCCAGTTCGGCGCCGGTGCAATGATAGGAGCCTATGCGACAGTCGCTGCCATCGAGGACGGCCATCGCGCCGGCATCGAAGCGGCAGCCTCCTGCGGCAAGTCGGCACCAGTGTCCGCTCCATCGAAACTCGATCTCGGTGAGACCGGCTCGAGCGTCCTTCGCGAAGCCCTGCCCGCTGGACGTGCAAAGGCCTTCGTCGATTTCCAGATGGACGTGACAACCGGGGATATCGAGCTCGCCCATCGCGAGGGCTATGAATCGGTCGAGCACCTGAAGCGCTACACTACGCTCGGTATGGGCACCGACCAAGGCAAGACCAGCAATTTTCCCGCACTTGCCGCGATGGCAGCGCTGCGCAACGCAACGATTCCTGAGACCGGCACCACGACCTTCCGCCCGCCCTATACGCCGGTTGCCATCGGCGCGCTTGCCGGGCGCGCCATCGGCCATCATTTCAAGCCGATCCGCCGCACGCCGATGCATGACTGGCACATGGCGAACGGCGCCGAGATGCTCGAGGTCGGGCTCTGGATGCGGCCCTATTTCTACCGGCAGTCGGGACGTGACGTGAACGACGCGTATGTCGCCGAAATGCGGAATGTGCGCCAGGCCGCGGGGCTGATGGACATCTCCACGCTCGGCAAGATCGATGTCCAGGGCCCGGATGCGGCAATCTTCCTCGACCGCGTCTACGCCAACGGCTTTGCCAAACTGGCGGTAGGCCGCGCCCGCTACGGCATCATGCTGCGCGACGACGGTATCGTCTTCGACGACGGCACCACGACGCGGCTGGCGGAAAACCGGTTCTTCATGACGACCTCGACCGCCAGGGCGGCCGATGTGCTGTCGCGTCTCGAATTCCTGCTCGACACGGCCTGGCCGGATTTGCGTGTGGCCGTCACCTCGGTCAGCGATGAATGGGCGGCAATGTCGGTTGCCGGGCCTAACAGCCGCGCAATCCTCGGTGCCGCTTTTCCTGCCCTTGACGTTTCCGATGAGGCACTTCCGCACATGGGACTACTCGAAAGCGAGTGGGAGGGCCGTGGGCTCCGCATCTTGCGTCTCAGTTATTCCGGCGAGCGCGCTTACGAAATCTATGTCGGCGCCACTGCCGGTGAACAGCTCTGGAGCCGTCTGCTCGAAGCCGGCAGACTGCTCGAGCTGAAGCCCTACGGCGTCGAGGCGCTTGGCGCGCTGCGGGTCGAAAAGGGCCATGTCGCCGGACCTGAGATCGACGGGCGCACGACGCTCGACGATCTCGGCCTCGGCCGCATGGCCGGCAAGCGCAGCGGCTTCGTCGGCGACGTCCTGCGACGGCGCCCTGCCCTCCAGGCCCCCAACCGACAGCGCCTGGTCGGACTGGAATGCATTGAGGACGGAAAACGCCTGCGCGGCGGCGCCATCCTGTTCCTGCCGGATGAGAAACCCCATGGCCATGGGCGCGGTCGCGTCACCTCCGTCACTTTCAGCCCCGAACGCGGCCATTATGTCGGGCTGGCCCTGCTTGCCGGTGATGTCGCGGCAGAAGGAAGCGAGGTCGTAGCAGTTTATCCGATGAAGGCCGAAACGGTTCGCGCCCGCGTTGTCTCGCCGGTATTCGTCGATCCACAGGGAGAACGGCTGCATGGCTAGCTTGACCTCTTCTCGGGATTTCAGCCTGTCCGTGGCAGATTGTCCGCTTATCCAGATAGAGGGCTGGGACGCGACATTGACGCAATTCGAAAAGAGCGTCTCGGCGCCGCTGGGCAAGAAACTTCCAGCTTCGGTCGGAGAGACGGTTCGCCACAAGGGGCTTCTAATTATCCGCGTTGCACCTCGCCGCCTCTGGCTGGCTCTAGACGAAGGCACGCAAGCGCCTGCGCTTGCCGTCGACCCCGATCTCGGCTGTTCCGTTCCCCTCGAGGAAGGTCGTGTTCGTTTGAAAATGGCCGGCCCTGGTATCGCAAGGCTTCTGTCCGGCTGCATTGCCGTCGACTGGCACGCGCCGGCCGCCGCTCCGGGCCGCGCCGTGCTGACATCCTTCCATCACGTGTCCGTGCTCTTCCTGCGCACCGGCGAGACCGCGTGCGAACTTATCGTGCCGCGAAGTTTTGCCCGCAGCCTCTCGGATTGGATCGCCGACGGCTAGCCCTGGCCGAGATCCGCCAATTCGAGGGCGCAGCTGAGGTCCGCCTAAGTGACGGCAAAGCTGCAACGGGCTACCAGGCCCTCGCCAGGCGCAAGCACCGACAGTCCATTCCATTTGTCGATCGAACCACGATTGTGGGCATCGACAGCATGACTGACCGGTTCAAAACAGAAGAAGTCGCTCTCGTCCGATAGCGAATAGACCAGGTAGAAATTCAAGGGCGATGAAGCTTCAATCCGCAGGCTGCAACTGTGCTCCGGCCACGATATGGTGGCGACGCCGCTCCAACCGGCAAACAGATTGTTTATCCATCCACTCGACAATACGACTGGGGCGCCGAAATCCCAATCGGCATGGGTTTTGACATCCACAAATCGTTCGGGGAGATGGCTGGGCAGTTCGAGACAAACCTGCGAGGCCAGCGCATGAAGCGCGGTTCGTGCCGTTCTCGGGAACCACGGATGGATGCCAAGCCCGAACGGCAATCTGATCGATGCCTGATTGACGATGCGAAGCTTCAACTCGAGCCCCTGTCCGGCCAGCGCGTAGCTCACCTCGGCGCGATATCGGTATGGGCCGGGCCCGTTGCTGATGAGGGACAGCTTCGCGTTGTCCTGCGCTGCGCTGTCGACGTCCCACTCGCTGGAAAATCCGTTGCCGTGGATGGGAAATGGCTCGCCTGCAACATTGGCAGGCAGTTCGTGGAATTTGGAGTCGAATGTGAACCCGCCGCCCGAGATGCGATTCGACCACGGCAAAAGCAGGTTGCAGGCAAGGTCGAACGGGTTGCTGCTCCCGCCATCCGGCCATGGCCGGAAGAGCGGCACGCGCCCATAGTCCAGTCTCGCAAGGCCTGCCCCAAGCGATGGGACAATTTCAGCGGACAGGTCTCCGCTTCTGATCTTGATCGTCCGGACCATCAGTTTCGGACGGTGTCGGCCTTGGCAGCGGCGATCGGCTGTTGACGGCGGCCTTTGCGAGCCACTGCAAGAAGGTCGTTCGACGCGATCCCGATGAGCGCCTTCATCTGATCGTGAGCGTCGTCGGCCCTGCGCATCCTAATTGCCTCCAGCACGTCGCCATGCGCGCTGAGCGTCTGCTGGTAATTGGCGGTGGCCGATGTGGTCAAGCGGAAGGAGAAGCTGAGAGCGGCCGCGAGCATATTGCCGAGATTGGCGAACACCGGGTTGCGGCTGGCACGAAGAATGGCGGTATGAAACCTGACGTCGGCATCGAGACACGCAGCGAGATCGTCCTGCGGAGCAATGCGCATGGCTTCATAGGCCGCTTCGATGACTGCGAGATCGCCTGACGTCGCCATCTTGGCCGCAAGTTGGGCGGCAGCGGGTTCAATGACCAGTCGCGCCTCGATCAATCCGCGGACGAAATCGAGGTCGGGCTCGATATCGCGCATCCATTCCAGAACCTGTGCATCCAGCCTGTTCCATTCGCTCGACGCGCGCACACGCGTCCCGGCCCGCTTGCGTGCCTCGATCAGTCCTTTCGCCGAAAGCGTCAGAAGAGCATCGCGAAGTGCAGTGCGGCTCGCCCCGTAGATGACGCAAAGTTCGGCTTCCGTTGGCAGCACGGAATGCTGCGCGTAGGAACCGGCGAGGATGCGCTGTCCTAGATCGCGTGCGATGCGATCCTTGAGCGATGACGTGGTGCCATCTGCGGCAGGAATGTCCTGCTTACCCTGGCTAGTCGAAGCGATCGCCGCGTCCATCGTCATGTCCTGTTCAAGTGGTACTCGGCAATTACCACAGCAAGTATCAGCAGCGAGCCCTTGGCAAGCAACTGATAGAAGGTTGGCACTGACGTCAGTATCATTCCGTTGTTGAGGACGCCAATGATGGCGACGCCCAGCAGCGCGCCGATGATCGTACCCTTCCCGCCCTGCAAGGCGCAGCCACCCAGCACGGCCGCTGTGATGGCCTCGAGTTCCAGACCTTGGGAACCGGATACGGGCTGCCCCGAGCCGGTACGGGCAGCCAACAGAATCCCGGCCAATCCGGCCGCCACGCCACTCATGATGTAGATGCCGACGCGGTAGCGGTTGATGTTGATGCCGGAGAAGCGCGCTACAACGGGATTGCCGCCCAAGGCATAAATGTTACGGCCAACGATCGAGCGGGCAAGGAAGAGATGGAACACGATCGCGGTCAGCAAAAGAATCCAGATCAGCAGAGGCAGGCCGAAGATTCGTCCGATCCCGATGAAGCGGAACGTGTCGCTGAAGATCGCGATCGATTGCCCATCGGACATGATGAATGCGATGCCGCGGAAGATCGCCATCGTACCGAGAGTCGCGATGACTGCGTTGACCCGCCCATAGGTGATGATGATGCCGTTCACAAGACCGGCAAGACCGCCCAGGACCAGGCCGGCAACAATGCCCACCGCAGGCGAGCCCGTCGACTGGATGGCCATTGCCGTCGATACAGTGGTCAGACCAACAATTGCGCCAACGGCGATATCAAGTCCGCCCGCGACAATGACCACCGTCTGGCTCATCGCCAGAACGCCCAGGATGGTGATGCCGAGGCCGATGTTCAGCAGGTTTCGGCTGGAGAAGAACACATCGCCTCTGATCGTGCCGAAGATGAGCACGAGGATGGCGAGAGCAACCAGAAGGCTTATGTTGTGAATGCCGATGCGCTCCGCGATGCGTAAGGACGCGCGCCTTTTGTCGGTTTGTGCTGTTGCTGTCCTGAGCTCAAGGCTGTTCACTGAATTTGTCCTCCGAGCGATGGTACAGATTGCGGCATTGCGTGCTTCAGGATCGTCGCCTCGTCGATGTCGGGGCGGGAAAGTTCGGCCGTGATCCGGCCTCCAGCCATGACAAGCACCCTGTCGGCCAGCCCGATCAGTTCCGGCATTTCCGAGGAAATCAGGATTATGCCGATGCCGCTGGCGGCGAGTTCGTCGATCAGGCGATAGATTTCCGCCTTGGCGCCGATGTCGATGCCGCGGGTCGGTTCGTCGAGGATGAGAAGCATCGGCTGCCGCGCAAGCCAGCGCGCGAGAACGACCTTCTGTTGATTGCCGCCCGACAGTTTCGAAACCGGTTCGTCGAGGTTAGGCGCCTTGATCGACATCTTTGCTGCGAGCGGTGAGACAATCTCCAGCGCCTTGCGCCGGTTGAAGAAGCCGAAGGTCGACGTCCTGTCGGGCACGCAAAGCGAAGCGTTGGCAAGAATGCTGCGGAACAGCAGCAGGGCTTCGTGCTTGCGGTCTTCCGGGGCGAAGCCGATGCCCGCCACGATCGCTGCATGTGGGCTGTTAGAGTCAACGGGCACGCCATTCATCGCTATGGTTCCGCCGAGGCGCCGATCATAGCCGACGATCGCCTTCGCCAGTTCGGATCTGCCCGCCCCCATAAGGCCGGCGATGCCGAGCACCTCACCGCGGCGGACCTTGAGGCTCACATCGGTGACGCGGTCGGTGGTCAGGCCCGCCACGTCCAGCAACGGTTTTCCCGATTGCCACGTCTCGCGCGTAAACAGATCGGCGATGTCGCGGCCGACCATGAGCTTGGCTATGGTCTGCTCGCTGGCACCTGCCGCGGGGGAATCGTCGACCAGCCGGCCATCCCGCAAAACGACAATGCGGTCTGCTAGGTCGATGATCTCGTTCAGCCGGTGAGAGATGTAGACGATCGAAGTGCCCTCTTCGCGCAGCCGGCGGATTACTGAAAACAGACGGCGCGCTTCGTCGTCGGTCAGTGACGAGGTCGGCTCGTCGAACGCGATCAACTGGCCGCCGGCACGTATTGCGCGCATGATTTCGATCATCTGACGCTGCGCCGGACCGAGCGTGCTGCAGAGTTGCCGCGGCCGCATATCCTGTTGCATGCCGAAGGTCGCAAGCACCCGGTCGGTCTGTTCCTCCAGCCTGTGCCAGTCGAGCAGGACGCCCGCCAGCCGCGGCAGTTCCCCAACGAAAATGTTCTCGGCCACGGTCAGGTTCGGAACGATCTCCGGCTCCTGATGGATGACGCGTATTCCGGCTCTGTGGCTGTCGCGCGGTTCGCCGAAAACGATCGGCGTGGAACCGTGCCGCACAGTGCCGCTGTCGGGCTCGAACACGCCCTCGAGAATTCGCATCATCGTCGATTTGCCGGCCCCATTCTCGCCAACCAGGGCGAGCACCTCTCCCGGCCGAAAGGCAATCGAGACGTTGTCGAGCGCCTGCACGACGCCGAAGCGTTTGGATATCCTATCGAGCGAGAAGAAATCCGATTGCATCAAAGCTCACTCCCGAGGATCGATCCCGTGTCGGTGGCGTGTGCGCGCTGACAACCTGCCGGCCCAAAGAGCGTCACGCGCCCTGCGGCGCATGACGCGTAGCCGGCTCAGTGGCAGAGCTTGGCTTTGTAGTCCGACGCAAAATTGTCGGCGGTGATGTATTCCGGGTCGGTGAAGGATTGAACCGGCAGCTTCGTTCCATCCTTGATCGAGGCCAAGAGAATCTTCACCGCAAGCGCGCCGTGATTTTCCGAATTGAGCCACATCGTCCCACGGAATGCCGAGGGCTTTCCTGATCCGAAGGCGTCGCAGGCGCGGCTCCCGTCGATGCCTATCCCCATGCCCTGGTCTGCGGTATAGCCGGCATTCTCCAGTGCTCGCGCACCACCCAGCACGCCATCATCGTTGCATGAGTAGAATATCCAGTTCGTGACGCTGGGATTGGCCGTCAATGTGGTGGTCATCACGTCGATGGCGTTGACCATCGTGTTGTCGTAGGGAACGCGCACGATATTCCCGGGCTTGAAATCGGGCACCGCCTTCAGGAACGCTTCCTCCGCGCCCTTGTTGCGCTGCATGCAGGTGTCGGCCTTGCGGTCCTCGATCGAGGCGATGCGCACCTCTTTGCCCGCCCAGCCGTCGGCCTTGTAGAGCTTGGCGAGCTCTTCGCCCACCCGCGCACCGATGTTGTAGGCATTCATGCCGACATAGGGGACCTGTGTGCCATCCTGATAGTAGATATCGTCGTCGACCGCCACCAAAGGAATTTTTGCGGCCTTTGCTTTCTCCGCGATGACCGGTCCCAGCGCCTTGTCGGGGACGACGATGGCGATGCCTTTCACACCATCGCCGACCATCGTATCGAAGGTCGTGATCGTCAAATTGGCGTCGAACTGGACGTCCTGCGACACGAACGCGGCCCCCGCCGCCTCAGCCGCTTTCCTGGCGCCACCAACTTCGGCGACAAACCATGGATGGTCACCCATCTTGTTGATGTAGCCGATCTTGATTTCGTCTGCGCTTGCTGCGCCACTCATCAGTCCGGCAGCCAGTACTGCAAATGTCGCCAAAGCCTTTGTTGTGGTTTTCATGAAGATCCTCCCTGAGCTCTTTGGTGGTTGCTAGTCGTGGTAGAGAACCGAGCGCCCACCATCGATGGTGATCGTCTCGGCATTTATGAACGGCGCTTCGTCCGAAGCGAGGAAAACCGCCGTCATTGCAACCTCGTCCGGCCGGCCAATACGCTTGGGCGGATGGAGGTCGTAGGCTCGCCGCTTCTCCTCGGCGGGGTTCGGGAATGTGTTCCAGTAGGCGTCCGCGATCGGCGTCTCGATATAGCCGGGGGCGATCGCGTTCACCCGGATACCGCGTGCGGCGTATTCGATGGCCAGCGAACGGGTCAGGCCCAAAAGTGCATGCTTGGCGACCGGATACGGGAACGTATGGGGAATGATCTGGAAGGCGTGACAGCTCGCTATGTTGACGATGGACCCCGAGCCCTTCGCCAACATCGTCGGCAAAACCGCCTTGGCGCAGAACCACGCGGCCTGGAGGTCGAGCTTGAGGCAGCGCTCCCATTCCTCATCCGGCATCATCAATGGTTCGTAGAAGACGTTGGCACCGGCATTGTTGACCAGAATGTCGACGCCGCCATAGGCCGTGATCGTCCGCGCGACCATGTCCGCGACTGCGGATGCGTCGGTGACGTCAGTCTCGACGAACAGAGCGTCCGCGCCTTGTGCCAGCAGTTCGTCGGCGATCGCTTTCCCGCTTGCCGCATTCAGTTCGGCAATAACGGTCTTTGCCCCATGCATCGCAAAGGCGCGGGCGGTGGCGGCACCAATGCCCTGGCCCGCTCCCGTGACGATTGCGATCTTTCCTTGCAGCCGGCCTGCCATCGCATTCACCAGTCGACCACGGTGCCGTCCGGCATGACGGCATTACGGGCATGCAGCACTTCCTGCTTGAAGGGGTGGCGCGCGATCACGTCCTCATTGACGGTAACGCCAAGGCCCGGCAGTTCGGGCAGATCCCAGCGACCTGGTTTACGCTGAATTGGCCAGGTGACGACGTCGTCGTACCAGGCGACGGCACCGGACATCTCCTCCTGAATGACAACGTTCGGCGTCGATATGCCGAAATGAAGAGCAGCCACACCGGCGATCGGACCAAGCGGGTTGTGCGGCGCAAGGCCGATGCCCGCGGTTTCCGCCATGGCCGCGATCTTCTTCGTCTCGAGCAGACCGCCAGTGTGGCAAATATCAGGCTGGGCAATGTTGAAGGCGCGGGCTGCGATCGAGTGCGTAAATTCGCGGCGCCCGATCAGCCGCTCGCCGGAAGCGATCGGCACGGCCGATCGCGCCGTGATATGCGCCAGTCCGGCAACATCTTCGGGTGGAACGGGTTCTTCCGCGAACATGATGCGGGCCGGCTCGATTGCCTTGAGGTAGTCCATCGCCGCGTTAACCGATGCAGGGCGTCCGTGGAAATCGACCATGATGTCGATATCCGGGCCTACCGCCTCGCGAAGTGAGCCAACCATGTTGGCAACGGAATCGACTGCCTTGGCGGGCGATACGTAGTGGGTGTAGGGAACGCAGACGACCTTGACCGCATCGTAGCCTGCTTGCGTCACGATGCGTCCGCGTTCCACGATGGCATCCGCGGATCCGGTCTCATAGACCGCCTTCATGTCCCCGAGGCCGAGATGCGTGTAGGTGCGCAGATAATCGCGGACCTGACCGCCCAGAAGGCGCCAGACGGGGACGCCCAATGACTTGCCCAAGATGTCCCAGAGCGCGATCTCGATGCCGCTGACGGCAGACATTCCCTCGACGCCAAGACGCCAAAAGCCGTGGCGCGTAAGTATCTGGTAGCACTGCTCCACGTTGCGCGGATCTTGCCCGACGAGCAGGGCCTCAAGATCCTGAAGCGCCCCAACGACGGCTCTGGTCTTCCATTCCAGTGTCGCCTCACCCCAGCCAAATAGCCCGGGCTCGTCGGTTTCGACGCGAACGAAGACCCAGTTGCGCATTTCCGCATTGCAGACGCGCGCCTTGATGGCCGTGATTTTCATCGGTCCTCCCAGACCTGCCGTCTTTTTTGAGGGCAATATGTATGATTTATTACAGATAATATGGACGAGTCAAGCGCAACGTCGCTGTGGACCAAGGCCACGCCTCGATGTTCAGCTCGCAACCATCATGTCCTCGCCGCCCATCCAACGCAGGCATCAGCAGCTCACTCAGCTTGCCTGATCAGTATTCGCCAACGTCGATGACAGCCTGGGCAAAGGCTTGCGGGGCTTCTTGAGGCAAGTTGCGGCCGATACCGCCGGTGATGATCCGGTGCGTGTATCTGTCCGAGAATTTCTTGGCGTAGGAACTGCTGTCCGAATGGGGTGCGCCATTGGCATCGCCCTCAGGGTAATGGTCGGCACTGTGATCACGGGAGCTTCGGCCAGCCGGTTTTCCAGAACGTCATACTCCGGCTCGCCATGTACCAGGCCGAGCCTCCAGCGGTAATTGTGTATGACGATGCTGACGTGATCCGGGTTATCCAGGGCTGCGGCGCTACGCTCGAAGATGTCATCGTCGAAATTCCACTGCGGCGAAGCGAGTTGCCAGATGGGTTTGGCGAAATCGCGCGTGTATTTCTCGTAGCCGGCGCGGCCGCGATCCGTGGCGAAGTAATGAAGTAATACTGATACCACCATTGGCGCTTTGTCTCCGGTGGCAGCGGCACCCTGCCGACCTGTTGATTTCCTATGAGATAGCCGCTCACCGAGACGGTCGCCTTGCAACGCTCAGGCCAGAGCGCGGCAACGACACTGGCCGTTCGAGCGCCCCAGTTGCAGCCGGCGATCGTGGCCTTTTCGATCCCCAGTGCATCCATCAGGGCGATCGCAGCCGCGGCGAGCGCCGACTGCTGGCCGTTGCGTATCGTGTCGTCGGACAGGAAGCGCGTAGTGCCGTAGCCGCGCAGGTAGGGCACAATCACGCGGTAACCCGTTGCGGCAAGCTGGGGAGCGACGTCGGTGTAGGTGTGAATGTCATAAGGCCAGCCATGAAGCAGGATCACTGGAGCACCTTCGGCAGGCCCCAGCTCCGCATATCCGACGCTCAGTTTTCCGCATTGACCTGTCTGAGCGAGCCGAATGATTCCGGCCTGGCTTGCGTCGCGGACGCCCTCGCCTCAACCACCAAGTGGCTGCCGGCGCGCTCAAGCCGAGTTCGGTGGCGGCGAACGTCATTGCTGTCGCACCGACAATGCGCCGGCGGCGATGATCAACCGTGTCGGGGGCCTTACTCGCATTCATGATGAAGCCTCTATGACGACCAACGAGCGGGAACGACCAGACTCGCCCGCCTCATCGGCCGACAAGAAATATTGCGCTTATTTCGATGGTGACTGCCGCGAATCCAGTATTGCAACCACTCGGCCAGGGGGCAGTGCGGCGAGCTCTGACGGAATGTCCGTAAGGTCCAGCGTTTCCTCGATTTCCCTTCGGAGAAATTCGAGATGTAGGCCGTCCCCGCGCTTGGAAGCGGCAGGATGTAGCATCCGCAGAAACGGCAGCATGAGAATGACTCCTGATCTTCTGTTGGGGCGAGAGAATATGTTGCGTCTGATCTTATGCTCGGGCCACCCCGGCTTCAGACAAGGCCCTCACGATCCATTGCGACGCGCACAGCCGGTCGGGCAGCCATTCGGGCGCGGAGCGCTTGCAAAGGCACGGGAACAGGGACGTGGAAGCGGGCCGCCCAAAGCAGCATCACGAAAAGATAAAAATCCGCGACGCTGGGTTTGTCGCCGAACAGATAGTCGGTCTTGAGCCCGTCTGCGAAGAACTCGAGTTGGCTCGTAATCGTCGCGCTCGCCTTGGCCTTTCAGCATCGCTGCTTTGGTGCCACATCGGCTTGAAGCTTCGATGTATTTCAGTCGAGACATAGGTCAGCGCTTCGAGAACGCGCGTACGGCCCAACGGCCCTTCCACTCCCAGTGCCGGATATCGCGACGCGAGCCAATCGAGGACGGCGATGTTTTCCGTCAGCGTTTCGCCGCTATCCAGCACGAGGGCTGGAACATACCCCTTGCGCGTCACGGTGGTGAAATCATCCCCCGAGGCCGTCCGCTTGGTTTTGAGATTGACGGTTTCGCGCGCGAAGGATGCACCAGCCTCCTCCAGCGCGATGTGGTCCGCAAGGCTGCACGCGAGAGGGCTGTAGTAGAGTTTCACCGCTTTTCCCTTTTCTGAACCCGATTGAATCGCGCTGGTCGTCGTCGGGCGGAAAACCTGCCACGCGAGACAACCGCTCCAAGAACTCGCACTTGGCGGGGACGACGACTACGACACCGACAGCTAGACATGCCTATGCCGAGGTATGGTCGGGCTGAAGTTTGGGATCGCCGTGCGCAATGCCGGGGCATATCGGTTATCTGGAGGAATCCAGAACCTTCCATGATGGCATCATCGCCAGCCCGGCCAGTCCTTCGCTCAGGAAATCCTAAACGAAAGTATTGGACGCGCGTGCCGTTGGCACGATGGCTCACACCCGGCCACGGCCGGCATATTCGGCGCGGCATGAGCACATTTCGGCGGCTGGTTCTGCCCATGCCACGGTTCCGTATACGACACCGCCGGCCGCATCCGGAAGGGGCCGGCACCCGAGAACATGGCGGTACCGGTGTTCCAATTCGTTTCCGACACCAAGATCCGTATCGGCTGAGGCAGGGGCATTTCGATGAGCGGCGACAAATACTCGACCTATACGCCCAAAACGAGAATCGAACGTTGGCTCGACGCCCGCCTGCCGCTGCCGCGGCTGGTCTATGACAGCTTCATCGTCTATCCCGTCCCGCGCAACTTGAACTACGCCTATACGTTCGGCGGCATCCTCACGATGATGCTGGTTTCACAGATCCTGACCGGTATCGTGCTGGCGATGCATTACGCTCCTGATACGGGGCTGGCCTTCAATTCGGTCGAGAAGATCATGCGCGACGTGAATTCGGGCTGGCTGCTGCGCTATCTCCATTCCAACGGCGCGTCGTTCTTCTTCATTGCCGTCTACATCCATATCTGCCGCGGGCTCTACTATGGTTCGTACAAGGCGCCGCGTGAACTGCTGTGGGTGCTCGGTTGCACCAACCTCCTGCTGATGATGGCGACGGCCTTCATGGGCTACGTGCTGCCTTGGGGACAGATGTCGTTCTGGGGCGCTACTGTCATCACCAACTTCTTCACGGCCATTCCGCTGGTTGGCGACTGGCTCCAGCAGCTTTTGCTCGGCGGCTTCGCGGTCGACAATCCGACGCTGAACCGCTTCTTTGCGCTGCATTACCTGCTGCCATTTGTGCTTGCGGGCGTGGTGACCTTGCATATCTGGGCGCTTCACGTCGTCGGCCAGAACAATCCGACCGGCATCGAGGTCAAATCGAAAACCGATGTCGTGGACTTCACGCCCTATGCCACCGTCAAAGATGCCTTCGGCATCCTCGTGTTCCTGTTCTTCTTCGCCTACTTCGTCTTCTACTTGCCGAACTATCTCGGCCATCCCGACAACAACAGCATCGCCAATCCGCTGAAGACGCCGGCCCACATCGTGCCGGAATGGTACTTCCTGCCGTTTTACGCGATCCTGCGGGCCATCACGTTCAATATCGGGCCGATCGATTCCAAGCTCGGCGGCGTGCTCGCGATGTTCGGCTCGATCGCGGTGCTGTTCCTGGTGCCGTGGCTCGACACCTCGAAGGTGCGCTCGGCAGTCTATCGCCCCTGGTACAGGGTGCTCTTCTGGCTGTTCGTTGCCAATGCCCTCTTTCTCGGCTGGCTCGGCTCCCGGCCGGCGGAAGGCGCATACGTCGTGATGTCCCAACTGGCGACGCTTTACTATTTCGCGTTCTTCATCATCGCCATGCCGGTGCTCGGGCTGATCGAAAAGCCGCGACGGCTGCCGAATTCGATCACCGAAGCAGTGCTCGAAAAAGGCAAGGCCAGGGGCAGAGGCCCGATCGCCGGGCCGGAGACCAAACGTTGAACTGGGCATTGCGGTGATTGTTCATGAACTGGTGGAACTCTCCTCTGGTCTACATCGTGTTGCTCGGCCTCGCCGGGATCGTCGTTTGGTCTCTCATCCCCAGACGCTTCGCCAATGCGAAGCTGGTCGTCCAACTCGCCTTTTTCGTCGCGATGTCGGCCATGGTTCTCCACCTGCGCGTCGTGCCGTACGAGGCCGCAGGGGACAACGAGACAACCGGAGGAGCGATCCTCATCGGCTCGGTCAAGCTGCTCTGGTGGGTTCACCTTGCCTGGGCGCTGATCGGATTTGTCCGTATCTATCTCGTCTTTGAGCGAAAGCCGCGCGAGGCACGTCTCCTGCAGGACGTCGTGGTCGGCATCGTCTATGCTGGAATGTTCCTGTCGATCCTGGCGTTCGTCTTTGCAGTGCCGGTCGGAACGCTCATTGCCACGTCGGGCGTGTTTGCCGTCATCCTGGGACTGGCGCTCCAGAATACGCTTGGTGACGTATTCTCGGGGATCGCGCTTAACCTCGGCCGCCCTTACGTGCTTGGAAACTGGATCATTCTGGGCGACGGAACCGAAGGCCGCGTTGTCGAGACCAACTGGCGGTCGACCCAACTCCTGACCCCGACCCACAATGTCGTCGCGCTGCCAAACAGCCTTCTCGCCAAGATCGGGGTAACAAATTTAAGTGGTCCGGACGAGAGCCATGGACTTGCCGTCACCGTCAAGGTGGCGCCAACGAAGACGCCGGCGATCATCGTAGATCTCATGCGCACTGTCTTGCTGAGCTGCAATTCAATCCTCCAGGACCCTTCGCCTTCGGTTACCATCAGAAGCCTGGATGCCGCAGCTATCGAGATCGAGTTGTCGTTTCGCGTCGCAAGTATTGACCAGCGAAGTGCCGCTCAGAACGACATCTTCGATCTCATTTATCGCCATTCAAAGTCGACCGGCATGCTGCTGGCGCAGCCACTTTCGGGCTCGATTGCCATGACCAACCGGCCGAGCGACGAGACGGCAGCCTCGCAAGGCTTCACCCCGATCGAGCTTATCAATTCCATACCGGTGTTCTCGGCACTGACGGGTACCGAGCAGGAGTCGCTCGCCAAAGCGGCCTCGGTTCACACCTACCATAAGGGCGAGATCATCGCACGACAGGGAGAGATGCTGCCGTCGCTCATGATCGTACGGACGGGCGTCATCGTCCGGCAAATTGGCGAGGACGACGATCAACTGCAGGAGATCGGCCGGCTTGCACCTGGCGATTTCTTCGGCGAGACCGGCCTGCTCGCCGGCATTGGCGAGATGTCGAGTTTGCGGGCAATGACCCCTGTCACGGTCTACGAGATAGACCAGGAAAGCTTTGCACCGCTGCTGCGCGACCGGCCCGAAATGGCCGAAGATCTTGCCGCGATCCTGTCGATGAGGGTGTCGGCTTCTAATGAAAGCGGCATCGCGGGAGAGCATCACACGAGCTCCAAATTCGCGCTCCTCAAAGCCATTCAGACGGTCTTTCGAGCCGCTCCGTTCAAGCGCGTTCGAGCACCTGGCTGACAAGGCATGCAGAAGGACAGAGATCCATGACCATCCGCCAAAGCGATATCACAGGCATCGATCCAGCCGGCTATCCTTGATTTTGCGGACGGACTGAAGGTAGGGCGCGTATTGCCCTCCTTGAATCGCCTCATGATCGGGCCCTTCGTCCTGTTCGACCATTTCGGCCCCGCTATATTCGACGCAGGTCACGGTTTCGAAATGGCACCGCATGATAAGGCAGCGGATGGTGACCTCTGCGCCGCGACGGCTTTACGCCGCTGGCACGAGCAGACCACTACGACATCAAGTAGAGATCGTTCATCGTTTCCTCGTCGAGCAAACCGTCGAACCAGACGTCGAAGATTGTCTCGAGCAGGAACTCCTCGTTGCTTGCTTCGGAAAACAGCGTGAGGGACGCGTGCAACTTCTTCGCATCAACCTCACCGAAGACAGCGCGAGCGCTCAGGCCGGAGAGCCGTTGCAGGGTGCCAACGCATTCCCGATAACGGCCTCCGAGGATCGGAAATGAGAGATAGGCGCTGGCTTCGTCGAGCGATGTGATTGCATATGGCTCAGGCGCTGCACCACTTCGCCTTGTGGCCAACCTTGGGAAAATGAACTCCATGTAGGGAGTGCACATCATCCCTCGACGTAGAATGGCCAGCGCGTCGTCGTAAACCGGAACCTGTGCGCTGACGAACCTCTGCAGATCATACTCGTCAGGCATTTGATAGATCCTTGGGAAACCCTCAACATTCGTGCCCATGACTAGCCGCCGACGACATCTGCATAGTCCGGGTGCTTGGCGAAAAAACGGCTCATGAAGGGACATTTCAAGATCGCTTTACGGCCGGTTTTGCGGAGCAGTTCGAAGGTCCCTTGGGCCAATTGCGACGCGATCCCTTGTCCGGAAAATTCCGACGGGACTTCGGTGTGTATCAGCGCAACCTTCCCGCCCTCGAGCCGATAATAGGCCGCCGCAAACATATCGCCGGCGATCGGCAGCTCGAAACGGTGCTGTTGGACGTTTTCGACGACTTCTGCATCCATCTTTATCTCTCGATTGTATGTCACGTTTGTCACCGGAGGCAGATTGGCGGGCCGCTATCGCATCGCAGGCAACCGCAGAGTGACGGTCGTGCCTGCTCCAAGTGTGCTCTGAATATCGATGCTTCCGCCTGATTGCTCGGCAAAGTGCTTCACCATCGGCAAACCGACGCCGCCGAGGCCTTCGCTTTTGGTGGTGAAGAACGGATCGAAGGCGCAGACCATCGTCTCGCTGGTCATCCCGATACCGTTGTCCGCGACACGGATATCTACCTGACTGGCGGCAGAGTTTTCAGAGGCCACGCCGGCATCGATCGAGATGAAACCGCCGTCAGGCATTGCATCGCGCGCGTTGAACAGAAGATTCAGAACCGCATTTTTGCAATCCAAAGCGATCGCATCGCACCAAAGGCAGGTCGGACCCGACCCGAAGCTCAAGACCGAAATTGGCGTCCAAGGCGCTCCGTACGAGGGTCTCGATCTCAGCCAGGCAAGCACCTACGTTTGTGTATTCGATTTCAGCGTGGCTCTCTCGGGCCAGGCTGATGGTTTGCCGGACAAGGCCCCCGGCCCGTTCCAAAGCCGTTTTGGCGCCGGCTATTACAGGCCCGAGCGCCGGAGCCGCTTGGACGCTCGGATCGCGGGCCAGGTGGTTCAACGCCGACGAGGCGACCTGAATGAGATTGCCCAGGTCATGGACGATGCCGGTCGTCGACATTTGCACGGACATACCACTTCCAGGGCCATCGGGCGGGCCGTCGAAGACATCTTCTTTTATGTCCGGACGAAACATTGCATTCCCCGCTGGCTAAGTCGTCACCTATTTGCTTCAATACGCTATAATTTGCGACCTTTATTTTCTACTATATCTAAGAAGACGCCGATGCATACTTCCGTATATTCAATCGCGAGACCATGCTCTATTGCTAGCCGATCCCGCTGATGTAGTTGGCAAGCAGCCGTTCCTGCAGTTCCTCTTGTTTAAAGAGCGCCTTCATCGCATCACGGATATTTAGGACGCCTAGCGGTTTCGAGTCAGCCCCGAGCACCGGCACATTCTGCAGGCCTTGCGCGGCCATGGTCTGCCAGACTGAATGAAGATCATCATCGGGACCACAGGACACGATGGACCGGCTCATCAATGCCGCAATCGGCGCTTCTGTTGGCCCTGAATTGGCCAGATGGCGGACAAGGTCGGACTTGCTCAGCACGCCTGCCGCCTCCCCACTGCCGTGGCACACCACGACCAGGCCTATTGCGGGCCTGGAAAGTGAGAGTGCCGCACTGCGGAGTGGAGCGTCGACATCGACCACCATAAGACGGGCCGATATTACTGGATGCAGACTGTCAATGCGCATGACAACCTCCTGAGAGCGCCTCGCGGCCGCGGCCGGGAGGCTGAGATCGGTTCCAGTGTTGGTCGCCGAGCTCGGCGACTTTGCCGGGCGGCTCAGAATGGCGCACAAACAAGCGCCATTCTGACCCATTCCAAAGATTAGCTCAGCGCTGCTTTGCTCAGGCCAAACTTCGCATCGCCCGAGCCCGGGACGGGTTTGAAGCCGATGTTCAGACGGTTCCAAGAGTTGACCGCGATGACAACGAAGGTCAGATCGGAGATTTCCTTCTCGGAAAGCTGCGACCTGACCCGATCGTAGATCTCGTCCGGGACACCCTGCTCGGGCAACTTCGTCAAGACTTCCGTCCATGCCAAGGCTGCACGCTCGCGAGGAACGAACAAGGTCGAATCCCGCCAGGCTGCCAGGTGGTAAAGACGCAGTTCGCGCTCGCTATGAATCTTCGCCTGTTTGACGTGCATATCGAGGCAGAAGGTGCACCCGTTCAGCTGCGCGGCCCGGACGGCAACAAGGTCGCGGATTGGCTCTTCGATCGACCCCTCTCGCGTCGCTCCAAGAAATTCGATAAATTTCTTCAGAAGTTCGGGCGACTGCTCGGTATAACTCGCGCGTTGGGCGGCGGCTTTTCCCTTCGGAGCGACCGGTGACGCTGCAATATTCATTACTCTATCTCCTTGAGGTGTTTGCAATCCATTGCCGCGTAAGGATGACCGGTGAGCCAAATTGTTGCTATCGTGCCCGATGATATGTACTGCCATTCATTAGGTCGGGGCGCCTAAACCGAAGTATAGGAGGTGGAAATTGGCACCTGACCGCTGCCCTCGGCAATTCGCTTTGGCGCAGGCATGCGACAGGCGCACGGCGTTTGGGTCACTTGAAGGGCGAGGCTGAACCGACCGGTGTCGATTGAACCTGGATCGAAACTGCGTTCACTCTTCGAAGGGAGCGTTCATCACAAGATCAACTGCCGAAGTCGCCTTGTAGCCTGAAACAAAGCGCTCGCCGAAGTCCCGGGCAAAGTTGTCGTAGGTGGTTTCCGGCCTGACCTCGGCGATATGGCAAAAGCATCGCGTCATCCGCCGCTTCATCCCGAGGCGCGGAAATTCGCCAACGATCTTTGCAATCTCGGCTGACGAAACGAGGCTGTATTGCAAGCCGACGACATCGAGGCAGATGCCGGCTGTGCACAGCGCCACCTCAGCCTCCTTGTAGAGGCCGATCGACGGCGTCGAGTTGAGGGCGACGCTGTCCCAGATCAATTGGGCGCGCCGCTCGTCGAAGCCGCCTTCCCGAACGAAGGTGCGGGCAAGATCGGCGCCTTCCACTTCGAAACGGCGCGGCCCGGCGAAGTCCTCATTGAGCGTGATGTCATGCAACAGGGTTGCAACGGCAACAACCTCCGCGTCGTGCTGGATATTCTGAATCTGTCCGATCCGGGCCGCGAAAAGCCAGGATCGGACAACGTGGTTGAACAAGTAGGGTTCACATCGCTGGCGGGCATGTTCGATCGCTCGGCCAACAAGCGGTGTATCGGGGACCGAAATCCCCGCAAGTGTGCGGCTGGCGATCGAATTCATGTCACTGACCGTCCTTTCGCATACGATGGTCCGGGGCCGCGATTTCATTTCGCGTTCGTCGTCAGTTCCGTCTCGCTGGTGTCAACGACGAAAATAGCAAGCAGACGAGCGCCTTCCGTCTTGCTGGCGTTTTCGCTGACGGCATGACGGTCGCCCGGGAATTCGGAGAAACTCTCGCCGGCGCGATAAGTCTTCACCGGCCCATCGTTGACCTGGCTTCGGATCGCCCCCTCCAGAACCGTGGCATAGATGAACGCGGATTTGGGATGGGTATGGGCCGGCGACGTACCCCCCGGCGCGTACTCGACGAGCACGGCCTTCATGCTCTTGCCGGGCACGTTTGGAAGGGCCTGGTCGTAGACAAGCTTCACGCTGGCGGCGTCATTGGCCATTGCTGCGGTGACGGAAGCGACGGTGAGCGCGGCGCAGAGAAGTGTTCTGATCATGTCTGGTCTCCTTGTTGTGAGAATGACCTATCCGATGATTGCTTATTTCGGTGGCGTGTATCGGCTGAGCCAATCATCGAAACGCACGGCGCCGATGCGCGCATTCTCGCCGGGCACCAGCGTTCGGTCGTCGATTGCCACTTGGCCGTAGTAGAGCGCGCCGGGATCCGGGACGACTTTGCGCGGGTCGTTGGTGGCCTTCAGGAAGCGCTCGACAAGTTCGCTCATGCGAACACGCTCCGGGCCGGCAATTTCGATCATGCCGTTCAACGGCGCGGCAAGCGCGACGTCCGCCATCGCATCGGCAACATTATCAGCCGCCATGGGTTGGAAGTAGGCCGGCGACATATGAATGGTATCCCCGACGGCGCCCGTGTTTGCGATGGCGGCGGTGAATTCGAAGAACTGAGTGGCGTGAACGATGGTGTAAGGAATTCCGGATTCCCTGATCAGCTTTTCCTGAAGCAACTTGCCGCGGAAATAGCCCATGCCCTGCAGCCGGTCGGTACCGACGACCGACAGCGCCACGTGATGACGGACGCCGGCGGCCGTTTCGGCGGCAAAAAGATTACGCCCGGATGCCCCGAAGAACTCCAGGGCAGCCTTTTCCTCGAACGACGGCGAGTTCGCCAGGTCGACGACGACCTGCGCACCGGCAAGCGCGGACGCCAGACCCTCTCCCGTAACGGTGTTGACGCCCGAATTCGGCGACGCCGCAAGCACGTCGTGTCCTTTATTTCGCAGTCTCTCCACGGTCTTTGAACCGATCAGCCCGGTTCCGCCGATGACGACGATCTTCATGTCTGGTCTCCTGGTGTTGCGTGTTTGTTTTCGTTGCTCGATCGGATGCAGGCGCTTCCAGCCTGCTACTGACTGACCGATGCAGCAGCATCCTCGATGAGTGACGTGACCTCGTCGGGATGCGAAACCATGAGCGCGTGGGACGCACCCTCGATGACGACGGTCTTTACCGCGTGCGCACGCTTGGCCATGAAGCTCATGACGGCTGCCGGGATGTTGCGGTCATCCGAGCCGTAGATCATGTAGGACGGCAGCGTCTTCCATGAGGCGACGCCCGAGGCTTCAGCCAGAGCCGCCTGAGCAACGGGACGTTGAGTGGCAGCCATCAGCAAAGTCTGCTCTTGCGGAACGTCGGCGGCGAACTGGGCGCGGAACTTGGCCGGCTCGATGAAGAGGTCTTGCCCGCCGTCCGGCAACGCTACCGGAGCGAGCGCGCTCCCCAAGGTGCTGCCGGGAAACATGCTGGACAACGTAAGGCTCGATTCGCCGGTATCCGGCGCGAAACCCGCCACGTAGACCAACGCCTTTACATTGGGATTGCCATTGGCGGCCTCGGTGATGACAGGCCCGCCGTAGGAATGCCCCACCAGCACGACCGGCCCGGAAACCGACCGGACGATGGCTGAGACTGCTTTCGCATCGCTGGCAACGCCGCGGAGCGGATTAGCTGCGGCTATCGCTACATAACCGTCTTTGCTGAGCTTGGTGATGACTGCGTCCCAGCTCGACGATTCCGCGAAGGCACCGTGCACCAGTACGATCGTCGGCTTGGGCTGAGAATTGGCGGCCTGCGCCATCCCGCCGCCCGATGCGGCCAGCGCTGCGGTGAGCGCCAGGGCTCGAGTTATGTTTCGCATTTGCTTTCTCCCATGTGGCCTGTGGTGACCAATGCTCAAGAGAATGCGCCGACGCAGCCCGCCAATCTATTGTGCGGAAGGGTCTGTCATACAATGCCAAGGTGCAGGGTAGGTCACCGGGGAGATCAGGTGCCTGCAGCATAATTGAGGTCTCTGTGCCGGGTGTGCATTGTCGGCGGACGCCGGAACAGACACTGAGGGCGCGCGGCCGGAGAGCTGTGTTTGCAAGACGCCGCGCTGCCGCCGTGGCGCGAACCTGGCGAGCCGACTTTCTCTCTTGCGCGTCGATCCCTGCAATGCGACTTGCTATTTACGTGGCTCAATTTGCGCCACGTCGACAAAATGTGTCGCCTCCGACCCATTTGGCGCGACTCGTGCGGCAGCTTCCCAAAAATTTTTCGTGAGGAAGACCGATTGCTCAGCCGAAACCGGCGGTCTATTGGCGCGATCTCGCAGTCACGGCTCAGAGCACTGCCATCCCGCCATCCACCCGCAGATTGATGCCCGTGATGAAACTGCTCGCGTCCGAGGCAAGGAACAGGGCGGCTTTTGCCAGCTCGTCCGGCTGCCCCATCCGGCCCAGGGGTATTGCCTCCGCCGTCGCCTTTTCAAACAGCCCGCGCTGCTCAAACGGTATGCCTAGCTTATCGAGAATAGCCGTATCCACCGGACCTGGGCTGAGCACGTTGACCCGGATGCCGCGAGACTTCAGCTCGATCGCCCAAGCGCGCGCAAAGGCATTTATGGCCGCCTTCGAGCCCGCGTATACAGCATGACCGTCCAGAACCTTCTCGCTGGCGAGCGAGCCTGTGAGGATGATTGCGCCGCCGTTCCGCATGATCGGAATCAGCTTCTGGACGCCGAAGAAGACGCCTCGCGTGTTAACGGCAAATTGCGCATCATATTCTGCCTCGGAGACGTCGGCCGAGTGCGTGATGGTGTTTATGCCGGCGTTCGCCATATAGATGTCGAGCGCCCCGAACCTCTGGCGGATCTGCTGCACTACCTCGTCATGGTGCGACACGTCGGCCACATTTCCCTGAATGCCCAGCGCGCCTGCCCCGATCTGTGCGACCGCTTCCTCGACCGCCTGCCGCCGGCGGCCGGTAATGACGACTTGCGCGCCCTCGGCCGCAAAGATTTTTGCAGCCGATAGTCCAATCCCGCTGTTTCCGCCGGTGACCACCGCGATCTTGCCTGAGAGTGCGCCCATGTCGTTCCTGCCTTCGAAAAATTGTGCCGGTGCTGCTGCGATCGTCGCAACTGCTGGCCAAGAAAATTTCACGCCGAATTGAGACCGCCAAAATGAGCGGCAATCGCAAACGGCTGCCGATTGATAAACTCCCGGCGATTAGCCAGTTTGACGTCCTCGAGAGCGCTTTGGCCTTCAAGGCGCGGCGCCGACCCCCGACAGCGCGACGTAGTGTCGAACGCCAGCGATCGCCTCCGCGCTGCACAGGCGCAGTTGCCCGAATGGCAGCCCTGTCGCAGCATATGTTTGCCGCCTTTGCCAGCGCTCCAACTCGATGGCGCAGTGGTTCGGTTCCACAATCCGAGACATGAGCCGACAGAACCGGCATTCAGGCCACCGCTCGGCTATGCGAGCGCACAAGGTTCGACCTGGCGCGCCACCCGAAATGCAGTTCAGGGTGCGCGAAATATTGCCAAAGGTGGTCATCGGCGGCTCCAAGGAAGTGCGGACAACATGCGGTCGTGTCTGAGGGCGTACTATCCTTTGATGAAGGCGAGCAGGTCAGCATTGACCTGATCCTGGTGCGTGGCCGTGATCCCGTGGGGCGCGCCGGGGTAGTAGATATCCTTTGCGCCTTTGATCAGTCGGGCCGACTTGACTGCCGAGTCCTTGACGGGGACGATCTGGTCGTCCTCGCCATGCAGGACCAGGGTTGGTACGTCGAACTTTTTGAGGTCCTCGGTAAAATCGGTCTCGGAGAACGCCTTGACGCTTTCGTACGCGTTGACGAGACCCGCCTGCATGCTCCAGAGCCAGAACTGATCCAGAGTCCCCTGGGAAACCTTGGCGCCCGGCCTGTTCGCGCCATAAAACAACGGTGCGAGGTCCCGGTAGTACTGCGAACGATCCTTGACGAGGCCAGCCCTTATGCCGTCGAATACCTCGATCGGCAGGCCTTCCGGATTGGCCGGCGTCTTCACCATGATCGGCGGAACAGCGGCGATAAGAACAGCCTTGGCCACCCGCTTCGTCCCGTGCCGTCCGATATAGCGAGCAACCTCGCCTCCTCCGGTGGAATGGCCGACCAGCGTGGCGTCCCGGAGATCCAGCGCCTCGATCACGGCTGCAAGATCGTCCGCATAGCCGTTCATGTCGTTGCCGGACGTCGCCTGGCTCGATCGGCCGTGGCCGCGCCGGTCATGCGCAACGACGCGAAAGCCGTTATGGGCAAGAAACAGCATCTGGCCGTCCCAGGCGTCGGAATTCAGCGGCCAGCCGTGCGAAAATGTGACGACAGGACCCTTGCCCCAATCCTTGTAGTAGATTTCGGTGCCGTCCTTGGTCGTGATGGTGCTCATCGTCTTGGTTCCTTTGATGGAGGGGGAAGAGGAAAGCTTTTGTTTTCGGCTCGCGGCCGAAACAGCGCGAGGCAGTCCGGCGGCTACCGTAGAGATCAGGCCTGCCAACAAGACATCGCGGCGAGATCCGCCGACGGAGAAAAGTCCGTCTTTGTTCATCATGTCCATCCATGTGCTTTGAACATCCTGCTCACCATCACGACCGTCGAGTCGGCCTGAGCAGTCGCGTTCGGGGAGGAGCGAGCGAGGAGCGGTAGAAACGCGACGGTCGTGATGGCTTGCGAGGAACAGGATGCACCGATCCGGGCCGTGAACCTATTCTACCGAAGCATCTGTCATACGATGCCAAGGTGCAGGGCAGGCACGCCGAGGATAGGGGCGGGCTAAGGCAAGCTCTTATAGACACACGTCAATTTAGGCTTGGGTAGCGGCGCGGGGACCGATGCGGCATGGCCGGCGTCAGTTGTTTGCATGGAATGTTGCGAGTTTGTCGGTCAGGCTGGGCCGCCAAGGAGCGCCGCTCAATGGTAACCGATGTTGGCGCGGGCCTTGCCGCGAAACACCCAACAGGACCACCGATGTACATCCGGATCACCCGCATCAGCACGAGCGTACCGACAGCAGGAAGGCCTGGGCGCGCAGAGGTAGCAATTTCCCGCAGCCTGAAGCAGCCGGGCGCGCCGGGCGATCCTATTGGATGGGGCATGGATGGGCTTGTGCCAAATTCTAGGCCTGGCGCATCGGCGCGGGCAGCGTTTCCCATGTCCTGATCAGCTCACCGATGGAAGCGGCCTCCATCTTGCGCATGACATTGCCGCGATGCAGCTTGACCGTCACTTCACTGATGCCGAGGTCGAAGGCGATCTGCTTGTTGAGGCGTCCGCGCGCCACTTCTCGCAGAACCTCGCGCTCGCGCGGCGTCAGCGTTTCGACCCGCTCTACATTGCGCTTGACGATCACCGCATCCGCCCGCCGCTTGGCGTCCACCGCAATGCCCGTGATCACCGCGTCAAGCAGGGTCTGATCCCGCACCGGCTTGGTGAGAAAGTCCACGGCGCCGGCCTTCATCGCTTGGACAGTCATCGGGATATCGCCATGTCCGGTCAGGAAGATGATGGGTTTGGGGTTGCCGTTTTTCGCAAGATGATGCTGCAGATCGAGACCGCTCGTCCCTGGCATGCGCACGTCGAGGATCAAGCAGCCGGGACCTTCCAACACATCGGCGTCAAGCAATTCGCGGGTCGAGGTAAAGCTGACCGGCAGGAAACCCGCCGACAGGATCAATTCCGACAGCGCCTCCCGAACAGAGGCATCATCATCAACAATAATGACCAGCGGCTGCTCGGCTTCAGCCCTCCGCTGCTGTGATGACGGCGTCGATCTCCGTAATGGCAATTGGTCAACTGTCATGTTTAGGCTCCGTTTTTGGGTTGCGTAAAGCATCGCCGATCGCCGCAAGCAGGGCCTGGCCATCGAAGGGCTTGCAGAAAAGCCCGCCAATGCCCTTGGCGCGGTGCTGATCCACTATCTCGTGGCGACCGGTGATCAGGAACACAGGCAGGTCCGGACGCGCCTTCTTGACCAGGTCACGAAGTTCAAAGCCGTCCATGCCGGGCATCCCGATGTCGGTGATGAGCATGTCCAATCCAGACAGGCCGCTGACCAGCAATGCCCCCGGCGACGAGAAGCTGCGGGCCACATAGCCGGCGGACTCCAAGAGGTCCTCCAGCGACTCGAGCAGTCTTGGGTCATCGTCGACAATCGCAACGACAGGCCTCCGCTTGCTCACCCTCAGCTCCCCCCTGCCCGGCGCGAGTGCGTGATCGGTATTCCCAATCGCTCGGCGATGCGCACTAGGTCGGCGAGCGACGCCGCGATCATCTTCTGCATGACGTTCCTTCTATGAATTTCCAGCGTAACTTCGCTGATCCCTAGTTCAGCGGCGGCCTGCTTGTTGAGCAGGCCGCTGACCACCAGCGGCAGCACCTCACGTTCGCGCGGCGTCAACTCAAGATAACGTTGCTTCAACACGCCCAGCTCGGCGCGCTCCGATCGCTGTACCCGATCCTGGGCAATCGCCGCATGGATTGCGGCCATGAGGTCTGCATCGCTGAAGGGCTTGGTCAGGAAATCCACGGCGCCGTGCTTGATCGCACGCACCGAGGACGGGATATCGCCATGTCCTGTCAGGAAAACGATCGGCGGATGATCGCCCTCGGCAATCTGTCGCTGCAGATCGAGGCCGTTAATATCCGGCAACTCGATATCGAGGATGAGGCAGGCAGGGACGTCCGGCTTGTCAGCGCGGATATAATCGCCCGCCGATCCGAACGCTGTGGCACGCAGGCCATGTGCGGCCAGCAGTTCACTAAGCGCCTCCCGGATGCGTTCATCGTCATCTACGATAAAGACAATTTGGCCGTCCGTCGTCATGACGCCGCTTCCATTTCAACCGGCAACGTGAAGATAAACGTCGCTCCACGTGGTTCGTTCTTCTCGACCCATAGACGCCCGCTGTGCGACTCGATGATCGAACGGCAGATCGCCAGTCCCATGCCCATCCCTTGCTCTTTCGTGGTAAAGAACGGTTCGAATATCCGGTCGGGAAACTCGACGCCCCGGCCGCGATCTCTGACTTCGGCCTGGACAACATCCCCGATATGGCGCACGCGGATGCTGATAACTCCGTCATCCGCACCAGAGTCCATCGCCTCGATGCCGTTGCGAATGAGATTGACCAGAACCTGCTGGATCTGGACGCGATCGAGCGCGACTAGCGGAACGTCGCTTTCGACATCAACGCTGATGCGAACGCCCCGCCGCATCGCTTCCTCGGTCACGAGGTCGCGTGCCTCTGCGATGACACTGCTGAGCGCGGCATTGGTCCTCGTCTCGGTGGATTGCTTGAACAGCGCGCGGATGCGGCCGACGACGTCCGCCGCCGAATTGGCGTCCCGGATAATGCGCTCGGCCGTAATCTTCGCGCGTTCGACGTTCGGCGGGACGGCGCCCAGCCAACGGTGGCATGCATGGGAATTGGCGACGATCGCGGCCAGCGGCTGATTCACCTCGTGCGCGATCGAAGCGGAAAGCTCGGCGAGACTTGCAGCCTGAGTGGCTTGCGCGAGTTTGTCGGAGGCTTGTCGCAGCGCTTCCCGCGCGCGCACCTCTTCGTCGATGTCGAGGGAAACCCCGTACCATTGCACAACCGCCCCGTCTTCATCACGCCGCGGCTCGACCCTGCACTCCGCCCAGCGATAGCCGTCTGTTTCGCGCCAACGAAACCGCATCGCGGAACCGCCGCCTGTTTCGAAACAAGTCAGCAACGTGCGCAGCACCTCGGGAGCATCTTCGGGATGAACCAGTTCTTGCAGCAATTCCTCGATGCGCGGCTCTCCGAGTGTTTCGACATTGGCGATGACGGCGCGGAAATGGTCTTGGTATCGCTTGTTGAAGTAGACCGGCCCGCCGGTCGGCACCGCGCTCCAAATGCGGACCGGCACAGCGTCGATCATCTGCTGAAGCTGCAATTCGCTCCGCCGCAGCGCCTCTTCGGCTTGCATCTGATCGTCTATGTCGTGACAGAGGCCGTACCACTGCACGATCAGGCCAGCGTGATCGCGCATCGGCTCTGCCCGGCTCGACATCCAGTGATAGACGCCATCGGCGCGGCGCAGGCGATACCTCATGGAGAAGCGCTCGCCGGTAGCAAGACAGTGACTGAGCGTGTCGCCGAATGCTGCTGCGTCGTCCGGATGGACGGTGGCCGCTATCATCGCCGCCAGCCGGCCGATGCCCTGTTTGTCCAAATCCGTTACGTCAAGGCCGAGAAAGTCGACCATTCGCTTGTTGAAAAAGGTCGGCTCGCCGTCCGGCGTCAGGCGCCAAACGTGGCTCGGAACCATGTCGACAAGCTGCGAGAGCTCCCGCTCCCGGTCGCGCAATGCCTCCTGCGCGCGCACCTCATCGTCGATGTCGATGCTGGCCGTGTACCATTGGACGATCGCTCCACTCTGGTTCCGCAGCGGCTCGGCGCGGCCCTCCCTCCAGCGGTAGACACCGTCAGCGCGACGCAGGCGATACCGTATGGGATAGGGTTCGCCGGTGGCGAGTGAGCGGCTGAGCCATTCTCTCATCCTGGGTCCATCGTCGGGATGGACGGCTGCCGCGACTACGGTCGCCAGGCGGCTCGTGCCCGGCTTGTCCCAGCCCGCGATGTCGTTGAGGCCGATATAGTCTGTCGTGCGCTTGCTGAAGAAGGTTGGTTCGCCGTTGGGCGCCATGCGGGCAATGTGAGCGGGGATCATTTCGACCAGCAACGAGAGTTCTCGCTCCCGCTCCCGCAAGGTCTCCACACTTTGGCGCAAAGTGAGCACCGCCGCCTGATGCTGCCTGGAAATGGCGGCCACGACGAGCGCCGAAAATGCAGAGATGCCCAGAAAAAGCTGCAGCATGATCTGGTTGTGCTTCTGGGACTCGGGATCGCCGGCAAATTGGCTGGCGCCGGATATCGTGAATACTGCCGTGATCAGAGCGAGAACGGTCAATGCTACGGCGGCGCCTCGGAACTCAAAGCGCACCGCGGCCCAAAGAAGAGGCGGCATGATGATGTAGGCGAACGGCAGATAGCCGCTCAAGGAAAGGGCGGCGATCCCAAGAAAGATCAGCCCTAGGACGCAAGCTTCCATCCACCGCGCTGCCGAGAGCTGCGCCTTGCCGCGCCAGTTCTGGAACACGACCAGCGCCAGTGGCGCTACGATCAGGACTCCCGTCGCGTCTCCGATCCACCACAGCGGCCAAGCCGTCGCAAAGCTTTGCGATTGTATGCCAAACCACGCAAGCGCCGCACTTCCGACCGTGGCGCTTGCAACCGGCGCAACTCCAGCGGCCAGTACGACGAATGCGAGGACGTCCCGCAACGTTTCCAGCCGAACTGGGCGCTTGCAGGTCTGGTTCACAAGCCATGCGCCGGTCACCGCTTCAAGAGCGTTGCCGGCAAAGATCAGGAAGGCCGCGGGCAGCGGAGTGTGGAACCACAAGAAGTTGCTGAACAGTTCTGCCACACAGGCCCCCAGCACCCACCACGGCCAGCTATACCTGGAGGCGAAGACAAGCGTAGCGATGAAAAGCCCGCTCGGAGGCCAAATGGAAATCCCTGTTCCAGGTATGATTGCGAGCGACTGGGCGAAGCCGCAGCCCAGGACATAGGCCGTAATAAAAAGCCCCAGATGCAAGAATTGAGGACGGTGCGACCAGACGCGCGACAACCTGCCTCTTTCAAGATCGCTGATCATGTTGCCGCGAATCAGGCCCGGTTCATTCGTCGCGAAAGGTCGGCCACTTCCCGGTCCGGATCGGTCCAACTCATGCGTTAACGCGAGCGTTGCGTTGGAATCGGTCTCGCCAAGTGAGTTGGGCGCTATCGTCATCGGGTGCCCCTGACGGACAAACAAAATCTGGAGATTGTCGGCGCTTCGTGTAGCACTTGTTCTTGATAGCTGGACTGGGCTGACGGACTCACGTCGCCACCCTAATCCCGCCACGCCCCAACCGCACCTCATGGAAATCCATGCATTGCACGGGGCGGCGGCGCCCCTTCACCGAGAGCCGAAAAACCAAGCGCTTACTGAGCGCCGCCGGTGGCCGAGGTGTCGCCCGACTTATTGCGCAGCTTTCGCTTCAACCGGGAGAGTGAAGATGAATGTCGCCCCACGCGGCACGCTATTTTCCACCCAAAGGCGTCCGCCGTGAGACTCAATGATCGAACGGGAGATCGCGAGCCCCATGCCCATCCCGTTCCCTTTCGTTGTAAAGAACGGCTCGAATATCTTGTTAGGACGTTCGATACCCGGGCCTCGGTCGCTGACCTCGGTCTGGATCGTGTCCTCTATCCGGTGCACGCGCATCCCAAGAACCTTGTCGCCCGCGGTGGTGTCCATCGCCTCCATGCCGTTGCGAATGAGGTTGACCAGGACCTGCTGGATCTGGACGCGATCGAACGCAACCAGCGGAAGGTTGCTTTCGACGTCGATGTCCATGCGAACGCGACGCCGCATGGCTTCCTCGGCCATAAGGTCACGGGCTTCCGCAACGACGCTGGGGATCGGCGTACTGGTTCTCATTTCAAGCGAAGGTCTGAACAAGGCACGGATGCGGCTGACGACATCCGCCGCCGAATTGGCGTCGCGGATGATGCGCTCGGCCGTGATCTTCGCGCGCTCGACGTTCGGGGGCTCGGCGGACAGCCAACGGTGGCATGCGTTCGAGTTGGCGACGATGGCGGCCAGCGGCTGGTTCACCTCATGAGCGATGGATGCGGAGAGTTCGGCAAGGCTCGCCGCCTGACTCGCACGCGCCAGTCTCTCTTGTGCCAGTCGAAGCTCCTCTTGTGTCCGCACCTCATTTTCGATGTCGAGGCAGATAACGTTCCATTGCACTATGGCGCCTTCGGCATTGCGCATCGGCGCGGCACGCGTCTCGACCCAGCGATATTCACCATCGAAGCGCCGCAGACGGTGCCGTCGCGCATACGGCTCGCCTGTGGACAGACAATGGGCATATCTTTCTTTGACGCCTGTCAGGTCGTCGGGATGAACACCGGCGTCGAGTGTGCCAGCCAGCCGCGACTTTCCCGCTTCGTCCAATTCCTCAAGATTGTATCCGAGGAATTCGCGGAGCTGCTGGCTGCGGTATATCGGTTCGCCATCTGGCGCGGCGCAATCGATCATTGCCGGCAGCGTTTCAACGAGCTGCCAGAGAGCGCGTTCTCTCTCGCGCAGCGCCGCTTCGACGCGCAGCTGATCGTCGATGTCGTGCGTAAGACCGTACCACTGGACAATGCGTCCGCCGTGATCCCGCAGCGGCTCGGCGCGGCCCTCCATCCAACGATAAACGCCATCGGCACGGCGTAGGCGATACCTCATGAAGAAGCGCTCGCCGGTGGCAAAGCAGCTGTCGAGTGCTTCCTTCAGGCTGGCTGCATCGTCGGGATGGACGACGGTGGCAATGAAGGCCGCCAGCAGGCTCATGTCCGGTTTTTCCGCGTCCGCTATGTCCAGGCCGAGAAAATCTATCAGGCGCTTGTTGAAGAAGGTCGGCTCACCGTTGGGAGACAGCCGCCAGAGGTAGCTCGGAACCATGTTGACGAGTTGCGAGAGCTCTCGTTCCCGGTCGTGCAACGCCGCTTGCGTGGTCACCAGGTCATGGATGTCGACGCTCACACCGTACCATTGGAGAATGCTGCCATCTTCGTCGCGCAGCGGCTCGGCGCGAGTCTCGGTCCAGCGATAGCCGCCGTCGGCCCGCCGTTGGCGATATCTCTGAACGTAAGGCACGCCCGTTGCGAATGAATGGCGGATCGCCTGCCGTGCGGTGTCGATATCGTCTGGGTGGATGACGCTCAGCGACGGCGAGCCGTCCGGGGCCGTGATGTCATGGAGCGTGGCCCCGGTTACATCGGTGAACCGCTTGTTGACGTAGGATGGCGTCCCTTCCGGTGTCGTACTCCAGATCAAAGCGGGCACGGTGTCGATAAGCTGCTGAAGGCGCCGCTCACTTTTGCGCAACGCCGCCTGCGCGCGCACCTCATCGTCGATGTCGAGAGAAACCCCGTACCACTGCACGACCGTTCCGTCGTCATCGCGCCGCGGCTCGACCCTGCACTCAGCCCAGCGATAGGTGCCGTCTTTTTCGCGCCAGCGAAACCGCATCGCGGAGCCGCCGCCAGTTTCGAAACAACTCAGCAACGTGCGCTGCACCTCGGGAGCATCTTCGGGATGAATCACCTCGTACAGCAACGTTTCGATTCCCGGCTCGCCGAGCGCGTCAAAGTTGGCGATAACGGAGCGGAAATGGTCCTGGTATCGCTTGTTGAAGTAGACCGGCCCGCCGGTCGGCATCACGCTCCAGATACGGACCGGCACGGCGTCGATCATGTGCCGAAGTTGTTGCTCGCTCTGCCGCAACGCCGCTTCGGCGTGCATCTGATCGTCTATATCGTGACAGAGGCCATACCACTGGACGATGCGGCCGGCGTCATCGCGCATCGGCTCCGCCCGGCTCGACATCCAGCGATAGACGCCATCGGCACGGCGCAGGCGATAGCGCATGGCGAAGCTCGCACCGGTAGCGAAGCAACCGCGGAGTGCATCGCCGAATGCTGCCGCGTCGTCCGGATGAACGGCGGCCTGTATCATCGCCGCCAGCCGGCTCATGCCCGGTCGGTCCAGATCCGCTACGTCGAGGCCAAGAAAGTCAACCATGCGCCCATTGAAGAAGATCGGCTCGCCGTCGGGATCGAGCCGCCAGATGTGACTCGGGACCATATCCACGAGCTGCGAGAGTTCCCCCTCCCGGTCGCGCAATGCTGACTCGGCCCGCTTCTGATCCTCAATGTCTATTGTCGTGCCGTACCATTGAATGATGCGCCCCTGGCTATCGCGAAAAGGTCGTCCTGAGCTTCGAAACCAGCGATAGACGCCATCGGCGCGCCGCAGACGATGCTCGGTATCGTAGGGATCGCCGGTTTCGAGGCAATGCCGCCATCTGGCGGCTACAGGATCATAATCGTCGGGATGGACAGCTCGACACCAGCTGAACTCATCGTTGTCTTCGGAGGTGTTGAGACCTTCATGCGTGTTGCCCATGAACGCCAGGGTATTTGGGCTGACATAGGTGAACCTTCCGATGGCATCGGCTGCCCACGCGTTGCCGGGCATGCTCTCGATGATTTGCAGCGCGAGCGTTGCTTCGGGGTCGATTTCGCCAAGTGAGTCGGATGCTGCTGTCATTGGCTTCTCCTGTCGGACAAAAAAGCCTGGGGAGGGTCAGCGCTTGATATAGCACTTGTTTTCAATATCTGGACAGGCGAACTCACCGCCTAAATCTAGTTCCGCCATGCCTCGGCTGCATCTCATGGAAATCCATGTATTGCGCGGAGATATCGCCGCTACGAGGCCCCTAACGATGGCCTTGCGTGAGGCTAACGCGGTGGAACGCGCAGCCCGGCGGCATCGAAGAGATGCATGCGCTCCGGCGGCAGAGCGAGGTTGATCGGCGGCCCTTGCGTTTCAACGCCCTGCTGCTTGAGAACGGCGATCAGTTTGCTGTCGCCGGCAATGGTGGCGTGGACAACGGTTTCCGGTCCCAACGCCTCGGCCAGCGTTACCCGCGCTTCCACCGATCCCTTGCTGCCATTCGAAAGTTGGATGTCGTGTGGCCGGATGCCAAGCGTCGCGTCGTCTCCCGGTTTCAGCGCGACCCCATCGGCCGGGATCGAGGCTGAGAGCCCGCCTGGACCTTCGACACGCACCTCGGCGCCGCTTGCCGAACGCACCTTCACCGGCAGCAGGTTCATCCGCGGCGCGCCGATGAAGCCGGCGACGAACAGGTTGGCCGGCGCGTTGTAGAGATCGAGCGGCCGGCCGACCTGTTCGATCCGCCCCGAGCGCATGACCACGATGCGGTCCGCCAGCGTCATCGCCTCGATCTGGTCATGGGTGACGTAGATCATCGTGGTTGCCAGCCGCCGGTGCAGGCCCGCCAGTTCAGCGCGCATGGTGATGCGCAGTTCGGCATCGAGGTTGGACAGCGGTTCATCGAGTAGAAAGGCGGTCGGATTGCGCACCACCGCACGGCCGATCGCCACGCGCTGCTTCTGGCCGCCCGACAGTTGACCGGGCCGGCGGTCGAGATAGGGAGCGATTTCCAGCATGCGCGTCGCTTCCGTGATCCGCGCGTCGATCTCGGCTTTGGGCATACGGATGTTTTCGAGGCCGAAGGCGAGGTTCTGGCGCACGCTCATGTGCGGGTAGAGCGCGTAAGACTGAAACACCATTGCCAGACCGCGCTGTGCGGCCGAAACGTTGGTGACGTCGACCCCGTCGATCTCGATCTTGCCGTCGGTCGGTCGATCGAGCCCGGCAATCAGCCGCAGCAACGTGGACTTGCCGCAACCCGACGGGCCGACGAGGACCAGCATCTCGCCGTCACCGACGTCGAGGTTGATGCCGTGCAAGATCTTCATCTTGCCGTAAGCGCGATCGATGTTGGTCAGCGTTATCCGTCCCATGACATCCTCACTTCAGCCCGGTGCCGGCAATGCCGGAAGTGATGTAACGCTGCAGGAAGACGAAGACGAGGACGACGGGGATCATCGTCACCACGGTCATCGCCAGGATGTAGTGCCACTGCACGTTTAGCTGGCCGGCATAGGTATTGAGGCCGACCTGGAGTGTGTAGAGTTCCTTGCGCGACAGCACCACCAGCGGCCACAGAAAGTCGTTCCAGCGCCAGACGACCGAGAAGATCGCCAGCACGGCGAGCGCCGGTGCTGCAAGCGGCAACACGATGCGCCAGTAGATCTGCCATTCGGAAGCGTTGTCCATGCGCGCCGCATCGAGCAGCTCGTCGGGGATGGTCAGCATGTATTGGCGCAGCAGGAAGACGCCGGTTGGCGTCGCCACGGTCGGCAAGATCACGCCCCACAGCGAATCGAGCAGCCCAACGGCGCCCACCACCGAATAGAGCGGCACCAGGATGACCGACAGCGGCACCATCAGCGTACCGACGATAACAAGCATCGTCAGATCGCGACCGCGGAACTTGTATTTCGACAAGGCGAAGGCGGCCATCGAATTGGTGAGCAGCGTGATCAGCGTCGCCATTGCCGTCACAAAAATCGAATTGCGCAGATAGCGCAGGAAGTCGAAATGGACGAAGGGCTCGGTGTAGTTCTCCGTCGCGAAGCCGATTTCGCGCACCGGCTGCCGGTCGGCGATGTTGATCTTGACGACATCGTTCGGCGCCTGCGGGTCCACCATCTGCGCCATGATGCCGATGCGCCGCACCTCGGCCAGCACCTTGGTCGAACCATCCGGCAACTTCACCCTGTATAGGGCCAGCGGCTTGTCGTAGCCTTCGACCGTCGCCTGTTGGCTGACATAAGGCATTATGGTCGGCGGGAACTCGGCGA
Organism: Mesorhizobium sp. M1142; assembly: GCF_040318565.1. Lineage (NCBI taxonomy): Bacteria > Pseudomonadati > Pseudomonadota > Alphaproteobacteria > Hyphomicrobiales > Phyllobacteriaceae > Mesorhizobium > Mesorhizobium sp. M1142. Next base: position 360,624 of record NZ_JAMYMK010000002.1, on the reverse strand, counting down.
GCTGTGCCGGCGTCTTGAATGACGAACCCACCAGCCAGACGGCCGGGCCGAACATGATGACAACACCGCCGAGCAGCCACAGCCAGCTCACGATATCCGTCCAGTGCCAGCCGCGACCGCCGCGCCGGCGGGTCAGGAATGTCACGACCCGGCTCATTCGCGGGCTCCTTTCCGCTCACCCCGGCGTCCGACCTGCAGCTGAACCAAGGTGAGCACGACCAGCACCAACCCCATCAGGATCGAAGCCGCCGAAGCCAGCCCCGGATTGCGCAACAGGGAGGCGAAGCCGATCTCATAGATGTACTGCGTGATATAGAGGGTCGAGGTTCCCGGCCCTCCACCCGTCAGCACATAGACTTCGTCGAAGATCTGCACGGCGCGGATCAGCGTCAGTACGATGACGACAAGCAGATTCGGCATCAGCAGCGGCAGCGTGATGCGCCAGAACACCCGCGCCGGCTTCGTGCCGTCCATCTCGGCCGCTTCGTAAAGGTCGCGCGGGATCGCCTGCAATCCGGCAAGCAGGATGAGCGTGTAAAAGCCCATATGTGCCCAGACCGAAACGCTGACGGCGGCGGTGAAAGCCCAGAAACGGTCCGTCAGCCAGTTGTGCGGCTCGCCGCCCAGATCATGGACGATCAGGTTGAGCAGGCCTTGGCGCTGCAGGATCCAACGCCAGATCAGGCCGGTGACGACAGGCGACAGCAGCACCGGAAAGAAGAACACCGCGCGCCAGAAGCTGCGCCCGACGATCTCGCGGTTGAGGATCAGCGCTGTCGCCATCGACACGGCCGTCATCAGCGCCACCTGCACGACGACGAACAGGCCCGTATTGTGCACGGCCTTCCAGAAGAGATCCTCGTGGCAAGTGGCAGTGTCCAGGTAGTTGCCGCAATCGAGCAGGCGGCGGTATTGCTCGAGCCCCACATAGGTTCGGTCCTGCAGGAAGTAGGCCGTTCCCGACGTGGCCGAATAGAAGAAGTTGATGATCATCGGCACCAGGACGAAAATGCCGAAGATCGCCATGTTTGGCGCGAGGAAGAACGCGGCCATGCCACCGGTGCCCGTCGCGCGCTGCCAGAACTTCAGCGGCACGTTGACGATCGATGCCAGCCAGACGACTGGCGCCGCGAGCGCGGCGCCAGTCCATGCCTTTAGTGTCGCGGCGGCGGTCACTTCGCCTCGGCAACCTTGTCGGCGATATCCTGGTCGATTCTGCCCCAGGCATCGTCGAGGCTGAGTTCGCCGGCCATCACTTGGCTGACGCGCGTCACCAGCGCGGCGAAGTAAGCGTTGGCCCACTTCCACGGCGGCAGCGCATCGGCCGCCGGCAGGGTTTCACCCGCCGCCTTGACGAACTTGTCGAGCGCCGGACCGACGTTCTTGTCGGCCGAGACCCATTTCAGCCCGCCCTTGTCTACGACGCCCTTGTGCGCGGGCAGAAACAGCGTGCGCTCGCTGAATTCTTTCACCACGTCTTCACGGGCCAGATAATCCATGACCTTGGCGACGTCCTTGGGATTCTTGGTGTATTTGATGGCAACCAGCGCCGCGCCGCCCTTCACGCCCGAACATCCTGCGGTACCGCAGGGCGAGCCGGTTGCCACCCAGTCGAAACTATCGCCGATCTTGGTCGACAGATTGGCGACCTGCCAGCTGCCCGAATAGTAGAACGGGATCTGGGCGTTGATGAAGTCGTCGGCGGCCGCGCGATAGGTCGAGCCTGCCGCCGACACCCAGGTATCCTTCAGCATCAGGCCCTTGGCGGTCCAGTCGACGAGCTTGCCGACGAACGCCTTGGTGCCGTCGTCCACTTTCGCCGGCATGCCATCGGGGCCGATATAGTTCGCTCCGAAGGAGACATTCGGACCCGAAATGCGGTGACCGGAACGGTCGATGGCGAAGGCAGCCGGAAGCTGCTGGCTCTTCGCCACCTCGGCGGCGGCGGCGATCCAGTCGTCCCAGGTCGCTTTGTCACCGGGCAGCGGCACGCCGGCCTGTTCGAACAGCGTCTTGTTGGCGAAGCCGCCAGTGAGCGTGAGCTGGGTCATGAAACCCGGGATGGCGTTGGAGCCATCGGGGCGCATCCAGTCCAGCGTGTCAGCGAAATTGGCCTCCCAATATTTCGGATCGGCCACCAGTGGCCTGAGATCGAGCCAGTGCTGGGCAAGCTCCTTGATGTTCGTGACGCGGGCGATGTCCGGCCCCTGGCCGGCTTCGAGCTGGATGGGCAGCTGCTCCTGGATCACCTTGTAGGCGACGTTGTCGAGCGTGACGTGGATGTCGGGATTGTCCTTCAAGAAGCGGTTCAGAATGTCCTGGATGACATCGCCCTCGACGCCGTCCGAATACCACATGATGCGCACGTCGCCGGCAAACGCGCTGGTCGATGCGAGCAGACTGACCGATAGCGCGGCCAGCAAAGTGCGGGTCTTATTCATGCTTCGTCTCCTCCTTTAGCGGGGCGGCGCCCCGATGGTTCAAGCGGCCACGCCCTCTCCTCTTGAGCGTCGCAGCCGATTTCCTCCCTATCCTCCTTGCTTCATGCGCATCGCCTCACCGCGCACGATCCAATTGGCCGGATCGAGTGTGCGTCCCTCAGCCACGATCCTTGCGTCGGCCAGGAAATGCACCGTGCCGTACTCCGGATCCTCGACGGTCAACTCGCCGTCGGGACCCGACCGCACAGACAGGCCGGCAAAGGCGCCCGCCCAGGCGTCGAGCGCCGGCAGATTGGCATTCCGATCACCGAGGCGGACGATCCATGTCGTCCTGCGTCCCGGCGCCCGCAACTCGTTGCCGGCGGTCGGGCCGGCCACGACCTGCGTGAGCGGAACATCCGTCTTCAGCATAACGAAGGCGTCGCCAGATTGCGCGAACGCCCGATCGCCACCCACTTGCACGGCATCGAAGGCTTTTGCGGGGAACCAGGCGTGTGTAAAGTCGGGCTGTTCATCCGAGCAGGAGAAGCTGACTATTGCGAGGTCGCGGTATTGGTGAAGCCGGGGCAAAGTGCCTGAGCCGCCCCAATATGATGGTCTGCCATATCCCGACTGCAGCACTTCGCCGGGGTGGTTGATCCAGATCTGCGCATCCGGGTTCTTGCCCAGCCGGGCGTGAATGACGGTCTCCTGATAACCCCATTGGTTCCAGCGGTAGCCAGCGGCGCTGCCCATCGCATGGTTGCGCGTCTTGTAGTGGTAGAGCCGCGCGAAGCGGTCTTGTCCCTGCGCGAAAGTCCATTCCCACGCCGTATCGTCGGTGAGGGAAGCAATTGCAGCCAACCCATCGGGAACGCTCAAATCGTGATCCCGCAGGCAGAGTGCCAGCTGCGGCAGCGCGTGAAAGCGCATGCCGTAATTGCCCTTGCCCCATAGCATGCGGCAGATGCCGGATAATTCCAGGGAACGCGCGGCGCGCAGCGTGTGCTCATAGGAGCGGCCCTGCGCCCCGGTGAGGATGCCGCGATGCGCCGAGCGCGCGACGATTTCAAGCAGGCGTATGATTGCCTTGCCGGCACGTTCGGCGATGTCCTTGTCCGGGGCCAGCGCGTAGAGCGCGCACAGGCCCTTGAGGTCGATCGGGAAATAAGGCGCCGAGTTGAACTCGGCCATCTCCCATGCCTCGAAATGGTCGAGCCAGGCGCGTACACGCGCGGCTCCAACCGCGGACTGTTCGCGGCCAAGGCGGCCCGACCGCACGAACCGCATATCAGGCAACAGACCCCCAGCAATATAGGCGGCGGTGTGGAAGAGCAGCGCGTGGTTCTCGGAGAAGTACCACTGTACATCATTGCCGGGCTCGTCCATCCAGTAGCGATAGCCGAGGATGGCGTTGTCGACGCGCGCACGCAGGCTCGCTTCCAGCCGATCGCCATAGGCCGTGCGGCACCACAGCAGCGGCACCAGGATGAAGTCGGCGCAATCGTGACAATCCTCGATCGCCGGCAGCGTGCCGGCGATCATGGCGTCGGTCTCGGCGCCCTGCTGTCCGATCGCCAGGCGCGCCAGAGCGCGCACGGTGTCGGCCTCGGCGTGACCGGCGACCTCGCGCAGGGCTTCATCTATACGCGCGGCAAGCGTTTCTGGCGCATCGCCCTGACGGCGCGCGTGGCATATCTCGACGCCGAAGACACGCGATACGGCATGGTCGGCGACCTTCAGCGTCACCTTGAAATGGCGAAAGTCGGCCGGCAGCTGCTCGGTATCGGCGATCGGCAGCCGCGCCTGGCCCGCCGGCAGATCGAAGGCGAAGCGCACCGGCGCCTCGATCGACATGAAATCGCCTTCGATCTCGACCTCGACTTGCGCCTCGCGCGACAGGGCCACGCCGGTGACGAGCGCCACCTCGCCGCCGTCATAGGCGGGACGCTCGAAATGCATGTCGTCGAGGGCTGCTTCCATCGCATCGGCAACGCCGCTCTCGACTTCGATCGGCAGTGCCACCGAAGCAGCCGGACCGGATAGATAGTCGAGCTGGAAATAGTAGCGGGCGTCGCGCTCGGCGAGATCGTCGAACCACACGCGAATGTCGTTACGGCCGGCCTTCAGCGCGATCTTGAAATGCGCGGCACTTTCCAGATTGCGGCCGTAGGGCGCCATCCAGCCGGCTTCCCCACCGTTGGCAAAGAGTATGGCGCCGCCGCATGTGCGCAGCCGCACCAGCGCCTCGCCAGTCGAGGCCGCCTCGATGGTGGTCTCGGCCCAGGTTCCAAGCACCGTCGGCCGAAACCAGAAGCCCGACAGGTCGATGCGTGGTGAGGCGAAGGGCAGCCAGGTGCGCTCGGCGCCGAATTCGGCGCTGACCTGTGGTCGCTTGCCGCGGCGTTCCGCTGCGAACTGCGTACGGCACGGATATTCATGCGGAATGAAATTCTTGTGCTTGGTCAGGAAGAAGAAGGGATCCATCTCGCCTTGCATGGGCTGGTCGGCCACGTCGTAGCGCTGCCCGGCGATGGACCCGAGCCGCCAATAGACGATAGGCTGCCCCGCCGTGAGCGGCCGGCGCAGCGTAAAGTCCGTCCGAACGCCTTGCGCGGCCTCGCTCATCGCAAATCCTTCACGGCAACTGGATCGACATCGGTATAGGCCTGGTTCTCGCCGGTCATGCCCCAGACGAAAGCATAGGGGCCGGTGCCGGCACCCATATGGATAGACCAGGCAGGCGACAGGACGACGTCGCCGTCAGCGACCATCAGGTGGCGCGTCTTGTCTGGCCGGCCCATCAGATGGATGACACGGTCGGCCTCGGCGAGGTCGAAATAGCAATAAGCTTCCATGCGCCGCTCATGCAGATGCGGCGGCATGGTGTTCCACACACTGCCCGGCGCGAGGTCGGTGATCCCCATCAGCAAGAGGCAGGACGGGGCCACTTCGGGATGGATGTACATACGCAGCGTGCGCCTGTTCGCACGGGCCTCCTCGCCGAGCACAAGCGGCTTGGCTTCGCTGCTGACGATAAGCCGATGCGCAATATCGGCGCCGGCCGGAACCGAGTTCATGTAGAAGCGTGCCGGCCTCTCCGGATCGTCGCTCTCCAGCGTCACCTCACGCGCTCCGCGTCCGACATAGACGATGTCGCGGTTAGCCACGTGAAAGCGCCGGCCGTCCACCGCGACCGCGCCATTGCCGCCGAGATTGGCGATGCCCATCTCGCGCGCGTCAAAGAAGAGCGGGGTGCCGACTTCGGCCCGGTTGCCGAATGCCAGCCGGTTGGCCAGCGGCACCGCGCCACCGACGATCATGCGGTCGACATGGGTGTAGACGAATTCGATCGCGCCAGGCCGGAACAAGCCGTCGACGAGGAACTCGGCCCTCAGCCGGTCCGTGTCCATGCCGGCAATATCGGCCGGCGACGCGCCATAGAGCGTCCGCATCACGCCGCCTCCACCTTCGACTGCAGATGCCGCGCGCCTTCGGTCAGGCACAGAATGGCCAGCGCCTGCCCGTAGCCCGTCGGATGGATGGGTATATCGCGATAGAACTGCAGGTCGGCGCCCATGCGTGTGCCATAGGACACGTTCGCAACCACACCTTTGTCATCGATGTTCGCCACCACGGCTTCCAAGGCGCGGAGCCCGGCGGCACGGCACTCTGTCGAGCCGATTCCGAGCCGCGCGGCTTTCATCAAGCCGTAGCCGAAGCCGGCCGTGGCGGAAATCTCCTCGTAAGACGTCGGGTCGTCGAGCAGAGTGTGCCAGGCGCCCGAACCCGCCTGCACCTCGAGCAGGGCGTTGATCTGCGTCTCCAGCACGCCGAGCAGATAGGCCCGAACCGAAGGCGCAATTTCGGCGAACTCCACCAGGTCGAGGATACCGACGGTAATCCAGGCATTGCCTCTCGCCCAACGCGCACGGGCGAAATTGTGCCGTCCCGCGAACGTCCAGCCGTGAAACCACAGCCCTGATGCCGGGTCAGCGAGATAACGGGCGTGAACCAGGAATTGCCTTTCTGCTTCCTCGACGAAGCGACGCTCGCCGGCAGCCTGGCCATACGATGCGAGGAACAGCGCCACCATGAACAGCGTGTCGTCCCACAATTCGTCGTCGTTGACCCGGTCCGAAACATCATGCTGGAAACCGCCTTCGGGTGTCCGCGGCAAGGCGGTGACTATCTGCTCGGCCCATTCGCGCAGCACCGGCTCGAAGCGCGGCTGGCGCCGGCGCCGCCACAATTCGCTTAGCGCCAAAAGGGGCGCGGTGGTGTTGACGTTCATCGCCGGGAGACCGGCAGCGATGCGTCGGTCATACCAGGCCTCGATCGTCTGCAGCAGCCGATCATCGCCGGTCTGCGTCCACAGCCGAACCAGCCCGTAGAGCCCGACGCCTTGCGGCCATTCCCAGCTATCGAAGCTGACATAGTCGCCCGGCGTGCCGTCGAGATTCGGCTCATGGAAGCGCCCGTCATGACGCAAGCCGGTCATGCCCGCCACGAGGCTGGCAAGCGCGGAATTCAGGCGTTCGGCCGATAGCGGCATCACTCCTCCCGTTTCTCCCGCTTCATCAGAACTGTTTCACAGCTATTTTTCTTGCGCAATCTGAAAATTTGTTGCATTAATCGGATGACTTTGCCGGAGATGACGAAGCGGATGAATATCCAGGGCAAGCGCGGCCGCCCCAGCCGCCGCATTCGACTTGAGGAGATCGCGGCGCGTTGCGGCGTGTCGGTCAGCACCGCCTCCCGTGCGCTGAGCGGCGTCGGCGGCGTGAGGGATGAGCTTCGCACCAGGATCATCGAAATAGCGAAGTCGATGAACTACGCCATTCCCGCCTCGGTTGCCGGCCGCAAGGTCATCCTGGCCGCAAGCAGCGTGGCAATGGTGGACAGTGCCCGCAATCAGTTCACCTACCATGTCCTTGATGGACTCAACGAGCGCGCCCGGTTGCTGGGCGTCGAACTGGTGACCCGGCCAGTTTCGGCGCCCGAGGACGAAATCGCGCTTCTGCGTGAATCCGAGCGCGACGACAGCGTCGCCGGTTGCCTGTTTCTGACGCTGGACGATGACGATGTGCTGACGCTGACAGCCGGCTTCGCCAAGCCGATCGTGCTCGTCAACGGCGACGATCCCTCGATGCGCCATTCGAGCGTGACGCCCTGCAATCGCTCTGCCGCCATGCTTGCCGCGCAGCATCTGATCGGCCTCGGCCACCGCCGCATCCTGTTCCTGATGCGGCGTGGCCGGCGCACAATCGAGCGGCGCTATGAAGGTTGGCGCGACGCGCTGATCACGGCCGGCATTGCCGGGTTCGACGACTTCGTGGTCGAGGTGCAGGACTGGCTGCCGGAACTTGCGAGCAGAGCCGTGACCGAGCGCATCGCGGCCCGCGGCCTCGATTTCAGCGCCGTGCTGACGGCCGGCGACAGCCTGGCGTTTGGTGCCATCGCCGGCGTCCAGGAGGCCGGATATTCGGTGCCTGGCGATGTGTCCGTGGTCGGTATGGACGACTTGCCGCTCGCTGCCTTCTGCAACCCGCCGCTGACGGCGATGCACATTCCCATGCGCGAGATCGGATCGGCAGCACTTAGCCTGCTGCTCGACGACATGGCCCATTCGGGGTCGCCGCCGCGCCGCGTCGAGCTTGCCTGCAATCTCGTGGTGCGCCAGTCGACGGCACCAGCCCGGAGCGTCGCCGGCGGTCATCAACTGGTCTCTTGAGCGCGCGACTTGCCGCCAGCAAAGAGCAGCGGCAAACCCTCTTGCGTCTCCAGTTCAAGGACACGTCCAAGCAGGATCATATGGTCGCCAGCCGGAAAGCGGTCGGCGACGCTGCATTCGAACCGCGCCAGTGCGCGCGGCAGCAATGGCACGCCGTGCTCGCTCCACGACAGGTCAAGATCGGCAAAGTCCGTGCCCGACTTCGAAAAACGCCAGCACAGATCGATTTGATCTTCCGCCAGCACGTGAATGGCGTAGTGCGCGGAATTGGCGAAGGCTTCGAACCGGCGCGAGTGGCGGCCGATTGACCAGAGCACCATCGGCGGGTCGAGCGACACGGATGAGAAGCTGTTGGCAGTGATTGCGACCGGGCCGTCGGCCGTGCCGGTGGTGACGACCGTGACGCCGGTGGCGAAACGCCCGAAGGCATTGCGCAAAAGGCGTCGATCGCACACGACATGCTCCATCAGCGGCGCTCCCCCGTTCCCAGTGGTGTCGCTGGAATCCGGTCCGGCACCCGGCCATAGGCGTGGGGGAGCGAGCATGTCTTGAGCTGGGGCAGCACCTTGGTGCCGAAATGGCGCGCCTCGTCGAGATGCGGGTAGCCGGAAAAGATGAAGGCGCGGATCCCCATCTTCATATACGCCTCGATTTCCGACAGAACCTGATCGGTCGAGCCCACCAGCGCCGCGCCGCAGCCAGAGCGCGCTCGCCCGACGCCCGTCCACAGATGCGGCTCGACATAGCCTTCGGCGTCGGCGATCTGGCGGTTCCTGGCCTGGTGCGATACGCCGAGCGATCGGGCGTCGAGCGCGCGCTCGCGGATCGCCCTGCCCTGCTCGTCGTCCAGCTTCGAAACCAGCTCCCGGGCATATTCCTTTGCCTCGGCCTCGGTGTCGCGCACGATCATGTGGACGCGCAGCCCGTAGTCGAGCGTCCGCCCATGGCGCTCGGCGCGTTCGTGGACGGCTTTCATGCGGCCGGCAAGTTCCACCCTGGTTTCAGGCCACATCAGGTAGACGTCGCACTGTTCGGCGCAAAGCTCGAGTGCGTCGGGCGAATAACCGCCGAAATAGAGCAGCGGACCGCCATTTTGCTGATAGGGCTTCGCCGGTGCCGTCGAGAGCCCCTTGAAACGATAGACCTCGCCCTCGAAATCGATGCTGTCCCTGGTCCAGGCCTGGCGCAGTATCTGCACCACCTCGCGGGAACGCTGATAGCGGTAGGCGCTGTCGGCCGCCTCGCCCGGAAAGTCCGACGAAATGATGTTTACCGTCAGCCGGCCTTCCAGCATGTGATCCAGCGTCGCAATCGTGCGCGCCAGCATGATCGGCTGCATCTCGCCGCAACGTACAGCGGCAAGCAGATTGATCGTCGAGGTGACCGGCGCACAGCCGGCAACGAAGCTCAGCGTGTCCTGGCCGACCTGATAGGACGACGGACACAAGATGTTGCGGAAACCGAGTTCCTCGGACGTCTTCACGATCTCGGAGCAATGCGCCCAGCTCGAGCGCAGCGCGTCGTCCGGAACGCCGAGATAGTAATAGTCGTCCGAGCAGAGTGCGGCGAACCACGAGACTTCGGCTGCATCGAGATCCGGCGAGGTGATTGGGACGATGCTCATTGCCACTCTTCAGAAAAAGACGTCCGGGCCACTCTTCAATGACCTCCGGAGCTGCGAATAGGGCTTGCGTAGCATTCGTTTTGGTGTAGATCAATACTGTATCACTTTTGGAGCCAAGCCCTAAACCAGGATGCGATTGGAACACCGGATGCATTTGACAAGGGCGGACCCCGGCCACCGATCCAGCCAGATGCGCGGCCCCCTGCCTGTGCACTTGCAGACCAGCGAAATGCTGATCCGCGAAATCGCGGCCGGACGGCTGGCCGACGGGGCGCGGCTGCCGCCCGAGCGCGCGATGGCCGCGAGCCTCGGGATTGCCGTCGGCACGCTCAGGCGGGCGCTGGCAGATTTGACCGAAAAGGGCCTTCTCGACCGCATCCAGGGCTCGGGTAACTATGTGCGGGCGCGCGGCGACTTGCTCGGGATCTATGCTTTCTTTCGCCTGGAGCGTATCGGTGGCGGCGGCCTGCCGAGCGCCGACGTGCTATCCGTCGAGCGACTGCCCAAACCAGCCGACCTGCCGCAATTCGGCAGCGCCGGCGAAGCCCATCGTATACGCCGGCTGCGGCGGCTCGACGGCGAGCCGGCCGCGGTCGAAGAGATCTGGCTCGATGTCAGCCGCGCCGAGAGGCTCAAGCGCGAGGACCTGTCCGAATCCCTCTATCTCCACTACCGGCTCGCGCTCGGCTTTTCGATCGTTCGCGCCGAAGACCATGTCGCCGTCGCGCCTGTGCCGGACTGGGCCCCGCTCGAGTTCAGGCCACCGCCGGGGACGGTCGTGGGTTTCATAGAACGTATCGCCTGGGCTGGCGATGGCGCCAGCGCAGAATATTCCCGCAGCTGGTTCGATCCGGGCGCGGCGCGGTACGTCACACGTTTCAGATAGGCCGGAGCAAGACGCAGCGTGACCAGATCATCGATCGGCTACGGCATCATCGGCTGCGGCATGATGGGCCGCGAGCATATCCGCAACATCGCTCTGTTGCCCGACGCGCATGTGGCCGCGATCTTCGAGCCGGACCCCGGCATGTTGGCGGCGTCGCTGACGACGGCGTCGGGCGCGCGATCGGCGGCATCGATCGCCGAGCTGCTGGCGATGGACGAGGTGGACTGCATCTTGATTGCCAGCCCCAACCACCATCACCTCAGTCAGATGGAGGAGATCGCCGCACTTCGACCACTGCCGGTGCTGGTGGAAAAGCCGCTCTTCACCGCGGCCGCCGACGAGGGGCGAATCGCGGTGTTGAAAGCACGGCTTCCGCTCGTCTGGGTGGCCATGGAATACCGCTATATGCCGCCCGTCGCCGCATTCGTCGAGCAGGCGCGCCATGCCACCGGCGGCATCCGCATGCTGACGGTCCGCGAGCACCGCTTCCCGTTTCTGGCCAAAGTCGGCGACTGGAACCGCTTCAACCGCAACACCGGCGGCACGTTCGTCGAGAAGTGCTGCCACTTCTTCGACCTGATGCGGCTGATCCTCGGGTCCGACCCCGTCCGCGTGATGGCGAGCGCTGGACAGGCCGTAAACCATCTCGACGAACGCTATGGCGGTGAGAGGCCGGATATCCTTGACCATGGGTATGTGCTGGTTGATTTCGCGAGCGGCGCGCGCGCCATGCTGGAACTGTGCATGTTTGCCGAGGGCAGCCGCTACCAGGAGGAACTCTGCGCTGTCGGCGGCGGGGGAAAGATCGAATGTCTGGTGCCCGGACCAGGCCGTTTCTGGCCGACCCACCTTGGCCCTGCGCCAGTGCCCCAGTTGATCGTCAGCCCGCGCAATCCGCCTGGACCACGACTGCTGGAGATTCCCGTCGACCCCTGGCTGCTCGAGGCAGGCGACCATAACGGTTCGACCTTTTTCGAGCACGCTTGCTTCACCGCTGCCGTGCGCGGACAAGGCAAAGTGGAAGTGACCTTGCAAGACGGCTGGTGGGCCGTCGTCATGGGCCTCGCCGCCGAGAGATCGGCCCGCGAAGGCCGCGCCATCGAACTCGCCGGTGAATTCGCATTGCCGACCTAAGGCCAACCACGCATTCACCAAACCATCGGGTCAGATGCGCCGACCGGTTGCTGCGTCGAACAGATGCGCACATGCGCGGTCGATTTCGATCCGCACCCCTTCGCCTTGCTTGAGCGCAAGCCTTTCTCGGAAGAGGCAGGAGATTTCTTCACCGGAGCAGTCGACCCTGGCGAAGATTTCCGAGCCGGTCGCCTCGAGAAGCGTGATCGTGCCCGGCACGCCCTGCCCGGTCGCCCGGATATGTTCCGGTCGAATGCCGTAGACGAGTTCGCGTCCTGCGGCATCCGCCGGCTGGGCGCCTTCCGGCAACGGCAGGATCAACCCGCCGGCGCTGCGGAACACACCCTCCTCGATGCGGCCGGCAATGAAGTTCATGGCGGGCGAGCCTATGAAACCGGCAACGAAGAGGTTGGCCGGATGGTCGTAGAGGTCCAGCGGCGCGCCGATCTGCTCGACCAGGCCGTCATGCAGCACGACGATCTTGTCGGCCATGGTCATGGCCTCGATCTGGTCGTGCGTGACATAGATCGTCGTGGTACCCAGCCGCTGGTGCAGGGCCTTGATCTCGCCGCGCATCTGGACGCGCAATTTGGCATCGAGGTTGGAGAGCGGCTCGTCGAACAGGAAGACCTGTGGGTCGCGTACGATCGCGCGGCCCATGGCGACGCGCTGGCGCTGGCCGCCAGAAAGCTGGCGCGGATAGCGGTCAAGCAACTTTTCCAGGCCAAGAATGCCGGCTGCTTTCCGGACCCGGCCAGCGGTGTCGGCCGGATCGGCTTTCTTGATCTTGAGGGCAAAGCCCATATTGTCGGCAACAGTCATATGCGGATAGAGCGCATAATTCTGGAACACCATGGCTATGTTCCGGTCCCGCGCGCGCAGATTGTTGACCATACGTTCGCCGATGGCGATCTTTCCGCCGGAGATCGTTTCAAGGCCTGCGATCATGCGCAGCAGCGTCGATTTTCCGCATCCCGACGGACCGACCAGGATGACGAATTCGCCGTCGGCGATGTCGACGCTGACGTCGTGAATGATCTTGGTGGCCCCGAAGGCCTTCTGCACGTTGTTGATTGTTACCGATGCCATTGGATCTTTCCTGGAAAAGAGTGATGTCGGGACGCGCCCTCAGCCGCCCTTGACGGCGCCGGCGGTCAGCCCCGCGACGATCTGCCTTTGCGCGAACATGGTCAGGATCAGCACCGGCAGCGTCACCACCAGCGCCGCCGCGGCGAGCGGCCCCCAGCTGACCTGCTCGTAGGACAGCATGTTGTAGACGGCGACCGGGAGTGTGCGCGTCTCACGGCTGGCGAGCACTACGCCGAAGACGAAATTGTTCCACGAGAAGATAACGGACAGGATGAAGGCGACGACGATGCCCGGCTTGGCGATGGGAAGGGCAACCAGCCGGAAAACCTGCCAGGAGCTGGCGCCGTCGATGTTGGCCGCCTCCTCCAGTTCCATCGGCGTGGTCTCGAAATAGCCGATCATCACCCAGACCACAATCGGCACCGTCACCACCAGATGGATGATGATCTGCGGCCAGAGCGTGCCGAGGATCCCGATCCATTGGAACAGCAGAAACAGCGGGATAAGATAGGATAGTCCGGGCGTCATGCGGGCTATCATGATGAGGACCGCCGATCGTTCAGCCTTGAGCCGTGCGATGCCATAGCCGGCCGGTACGCCGATCAACAGCGCCAGCAAGGTCGCCGTGCCGGTGACCAGAACCGAATTCCAGAGATACAGCAGGAAATTGTTCTCCTCGAACACTTTCACATAGTTCGACCAGGCGAAACGTTCGGGGATCAGGATCGGCGGATAGGCACCGTTATCGATTTCGAATTTCAGCGACAACGAGATCATCCAGAGGAAGAACAGGATCGCCGGCGAGACGAAAACCAGGGCAGCGAAAAACAGACCGATCTGGTTGAGCAGCCGTGAACTCATCTATTTGCCCTCCGTATCGATCCACTGCGAGCGTTGGCGCAGCATCAGCAGGGCAAAAGACAGGGCCACGATGACAACGAAGAACACCACGGCCATGGCCGAGCCGTAGCCGATATCGTAGTAGGAGAAGGCGGTGTTGTAGAGATAGATGTTGATGGTCTCCGACGCCGTGCCCGGCCCGCCCTGAGTCATCGCGTAGATGATATCGAAGCTCTTCAACGCATCGATGGTGCGGATGATGACCGCGATCATCAGGAACGGCGCGATCATCGGCAGAGTGAGATAGCGGAATTGCTGCCAGGCATTCGCGCCGTCGATCTCGGCGCTTTCGAAGGGCTCGCGCGGCACCGAGGCCAGCCCGCCAAGCACGATCAGCATGACCAGCGGCGTCCACTGCCAGGTCTCGACCGCAACCAGCGACGGGATGACCGTGTTGGCGTTGAATATCCATTCCTGAGCCGGGATGCCGACCAGCGACAGCAGGTAGTTGAGCACGCCAAGCTGAGGATGGAACATCATTGTCCAAACCAGTGCCACGGCAACGGGTGTCGCCATCATCGGCATGACGAAGACGCCGCGCAGCAAGCCGCGCAGCGGAAACCTGGCGTCGAAAATCAGGGCGGCCAGAGTGCCCAGCAGCATCGGCGCTGCAACCGAGAGGAAGGTGTAGGTCAACGTATGAACAAGGGATTCCCAGAAACGTGGGTCGCTTGCCAGGCGGAGATAGTTTTCCATCCCGGCAAAGCTCCGCGATTGGCCGAGCGTCCAGCGGTTGACGCTCATCCACAGGGTGAAAGCCCAGGGGAAGACGATGACGGCGCCGACGACGACGAGTGCGGGGACAACGAAAGGCCAGTAGTTGGGAGCCAGCCGGATGGTCTGGCTCCCGTCGATAACCGGCATCGTCACCCCGGTCTGTTCTGGGGTGGTGGCCGACATCAGCCCTGCTCGCTCCTGTCGAGAACCGGCTGGAACTGCTCGGTGGCCTTCTTCAGCTCCGCGGCGGGATCGGCGCCGGCAATCATGTTGGTCAGCGCCACGCCATAGATGTCGCGGAATTCGGTGACGGGGATGATGACCGGCAGCGCCAGCCGGCTGATATTGCCCGAGCCGACCACGGCATCGAGCCAGCTTGCCGGCATGGTTACGCCTTCGCGCACCTTGGGATCCTCCAGCACTGATTTGCGGAACGGAACGCCAGCGCCGGCCTGCAACAGCCGCGCGCCCATGGCTGGCGATACCGCCCACTGGCAGAACAGATAGGCAGCTTCCTTCTTCTCGCTGGCGGCGGTAACGCCAATCCCGTCGCCGAAGGTGCCCGAGGCATGCGCCTTGGGACCCTTGGGCATGACGCCATAACCGACCTTACCGACTACCCTCGACTTTTCCGGGTTTTCCATCGGCGGGGCAAAACCCACACCGTCGAACCACATGCCGATCTTTCCCTGCAGGAAGGCAGACTGTGCTTCGGCCCAATTGAACCCCGTGACGCCCGGAGGGGCGGACTTGGTCATCAATCTTTGATAGAGCTTGGCAGCCTCGACCGCCTCGGGAGCCTCGGTGCGCAGCTTGCCCTTGTCATCGAGCGGCGTCATGTCGTAGCCGAGCATCAGCGACGTCCACACCGGCGTGTTTGCGTTCTTGAGCCCGCGGGCGACGAAGCCGTATGTATTGGTCGAGGGGTCGGTCAGCGCTTCGGCGGCGGCCACCAGTTGCTCGAAGGTCTCGGGGTATTTGAGGCCCTTGGCCTCGAACAGCTCCTTGTTCCAGTAGAGGATCCAGTAGTCCACCGAGAAGGGTAGCGAGCGCAGCACGCCCTGGCCGTCCTTGGCAAACAGCATGCCGGCTTCGGCGAAGTCGCTTTCGACCAGCGCCGGATCGGTGAGCGACGGGTCGGCGAGATAGCCGGCGATGTCGGCCAGCCAGCCGCCCTTCTCGAACTGGCGCTTCTGCACGTGGTAGCTCAGATGCACGACATCGAAGCTCGGCTTGCCCGAGCTCAACTCGATCACCGTCTTCTGGCGCTGCTGCTGCTCGGGCGTTGCCTCGGCATTGACCTTGATGCCGGTCAGTTCCTCGAACTCGGCAAGATATTTCAGGATGGTGTCGCTGCGCGGGCTTTTCACCAGATTGACGTCAAGCGTCGTCCCGGCAAAGCGTTTCCAGTCGACGCCTGCGGCAAAGCCGGGGCGAAGCCCCACAAGGCCGGCAGCGGTTAGCGCTGCGGTTCCGGCAAGGAGTTGCCTCCTGGTTGGGTTGAACAGATTGGACGACATTTCTTCCTCCCGGTTGCTGTCGTTGTGGATGCGCCGCGAACCCGCAGCGCGGCTATATTTCCTCAGATCTGGAGCGCCAGCCGGCGCGCATTGTCGATATGCAGACTGATCGCTTCAACCGCCTTTTGCGGATTGCGGCTCTCCATGGCTTCGATGACCGCCAAATGTTCGCGCATCACCGGCACCACACGTCCGTCGATGCGGAAACGCTCCTGGTGGATCAGCCGGATTTTCACCGAGTTGACCAGGTAGGCCTTGGCGATAATCTCGTTGCCGAGCGCATTGATGAAGGTGTCGTGCATGGCCCAGTCGATGTTCTGGGCCTTGGCTTCCATTTCCGGCGTCGGCGCCTGTCCCAGAGCTTGAGCCAGCATCTCCTCATGTTCGCGCCGCATGCGGGCAAGTTCGGCATCAGAAGCGCTGGCCGTGAATAGCGCCACTGCCTCGCGTTCCATGAACAACCGAAACTGAAACGCCTCGCGGATCAGATTGATGTCGATATGCGCGATCTGCATGCCGCGCTGCGGGATGGTGGTCAGCAGTCCCTCAGCCTCGAGACGCGGGACGATCTCGCGAATGGCACCCAGCGGCAGTCCGGTGAAAGCGACCAGTTCGCGCTGTGACACGAACTGCCCCGGCCGCAGATCACGGGCCAGCAAATGCCGCGTGAAGCTGGCATAGGCTTTCTCCCGGAGAGTAATCGGTTCGCTGCCGTCTTCCACTTCAGCTCGCTTCCTTGTCGGTCAGCCCGGCCTTGTCGGTCAGGCCGCCTCTGTCGCAAACAGCCTGTCGTATGCAGCAGCAAGCTGCCGCTGTCCTTGCGGGCCGATCGCCTCCAGGGGCGGGCGAACCGCCAGCCAGCGCTCGTCGCCGATCTTGCGCGCGACCATAACCTTCACCGCCGGCGTGACTGGGTATTTGAGCAATTCGAGCACGAAGTCCTCGACGCGTGAGTCGTCGCGGCCCTCTTCGACCATTGCGCGGATTTCGCCGGTAACAAAATTAGCCATGCCGGAAATCGCACCCTGTCCGCCGCGGCGCACGCTTCTCGCCAGATGCCGTTCGTCGCCGATGAGGATCACCAGATCGCCGTGCGCTTCAAGCAGCGCCTCACTGTAGCTCCAGTCCCCACCGGAATCCTTCACCCCGGCCACCGCGGCGGGAAAAGCGGTGCGCAGCCGGCCGATCAGCCCAAGCGGGAGCGGCACCATGGTGACTGAGGGGATGTTATAGAGGAGCACGTCGCGCGCCAGCGGACCGAGTGCGGCGAAGACGGCGGAAAACCATCCGAACAGCCCGTCCTCGCCGACATTCTTGAAGTAGCTCGGCGGAGCCAGCAGAATGTTGCGAACGCCGCGCTGCAAAGCGTGCCGGGCCTGATCGGCGGCATCTTCGGCTGCATCGACCAGCACGCCGGTAACGAGCTGATGTGCCGGAATACCGGCCGCCAGCATGGCCTCGATCACGATCCGCCGCTCGTCGGTGCCGACCGAGGCACCTTCGCCGGTGGTGCCGAACAGCGTCACACTGCTGCAGCCGGCGCCAAGGCAGGCTCGGGCATGCGCGATCATCGGCGCGAGCGCTATCTGCCCCGACGGGTCGAAGGGTGTGGTTAGGGCAACCGAAAGACCAAAGCGGAAAGCCAATACGAACTCCGTTGAAATCAATGTGCACGTAGTGTTAGCACACTAACATGTCAGATGTAAACTGGCGATCGGCATCGCCGACTGGCGCTGCCGCGGCAACGCCATCGCCGATCATTTCCCGCGTCTGAGCATCACATAGGCTGCTGTCCCCGAGCCTCTGCGGATTGGCTGGACGAGGTAGCCTAAGCTCGCTCAAGTGGCGACGAGGTGGCCGTCGCCAACATCTTCAAGCTTGAGCTTCCGGGGCTCGTCACCGATGCGCCGCACAGCGCTTGGAATTTCGCTGTCCAAGCGGGCGAACCGGGCGCGCCGGCGGCCTGGATCGGGAACCGGAACGGCTTCGATCAGCCGCTTTGTGTAAGGATGGCACGGGTTGGAGAAGATCTGGTCGCGGGTGCCCATCTCGACGATCTGCCCCAGATACATTACCGCCACGCGATCCGAGATGTTTTCTACCACCGCCATGTCGTGCGAGATGAAGAGATATGCGACGCCAAATTCGCGCTGCAGTTCCTTCAGCAATCTTAACACGCGCGCTTGCACCGACACGTCGAGAGCAGAGACGCTCTCGTCGGCAATGATCAGCTTCGGTCGCAGCGCCAGCGCCCTTGCAATACAGATTCGCTGGCGCTGCCCGCCGGAGAATTCGTGGGGATAGCGCTCCATCTGGTCAGCGGAGAGGCCGACGCGTTCGAATAGGGCGGCGATCTGGGCACGCCGTTGCTCTCTGTCGCCAAGGCCGTGGATCAGCAGAGGCTCGGCGACGAGATCGCCTACTCGCATACGCGGGTCGAGGGACGCGAAGGGATCCTGAAAGATCATCTGCACATTGCGGCGGACAGCCTTGCGCTCCTTTCGGCTGAGTGCCGACAAGTCCTGGCCGCCGATTGAAATGCTGCCGATGTAGGGCACCAGCCCGGCGATCGCCTTGGCCGTCGTCGACTTGCCGCAGCCCGATTCGCCGACCAGCGACAGGGTTTCGTGCGGCGCGATCGAGAAACTGACGCCTTCGACCGCGTGCACCCTGCGGTCAACGCGGCCGAAGAAGCCGCCACGCAGGTCGAAGCGGACGTGAAGATCGCCGACATGTACAAGCTCGGCCGGCATGTTGGCGGCATCTTGTCGGTCTTCGGCCATCCGTCCGCCGCCGATACGCGGCACGGCGGCCAGAAGCTCGCGCGTATAGTCGGCCTGCGGGCGATTGAAGATGTCAGCCGCCCTGCCCTGCTCGACCATCCGGCCGTCGCGCATGACAATGACGCGGTCCGCCATCTCGGCGACGACCCCCATGTCGTGCGTGATCAGGATAACACTGGTGCCGTGCTCGCGCTGCAGGTCGCGCAGCAGCTCCAGCACCTCGCCCTGAACCGTGACGTCGAGGGCGGTCGTCGGCTCATCGGCGATCAGCACATCCGGGTTCAGGGCCAGAGCCATGGCAATCATCACGCGCTGACGCATGCCGCCTGAGAGTTCGTGCGGATAGTGCTCGAGCCGCCGTTCGGCATCCGGAATTCGGACTGCCTTCAGCGCCTCGAGCGCCCTCAACCGCGAGTCGGAGCGCGACAGCGAGGTGTGTGCCTCGATCGCCTCCGTAAGCTGACGGCCGATGGAAAGAACCGGATTGAGCGATGTCATCGGTTCCTGAAAGATCATTGCAATACGGTTGCCGCGGATGCGGCGCATGCCGCTCTCGCTGAGAGCCGCGAGATCCTGATCGCCGAGCCGGATGGAGCCTGATCTGATGCGTGCGGCCGGCTGCGGCAGCAAGCCCATGATGGCCAGCGCCGTCATCGACTTGCCGGAACCGGACTCGCCGGCGATGCAAAGCGTTTCGCCGCGCATCAGGCCGAATGTCAGGTCGGAAACGACGTCGCGCTCGCCCTCCTCGCCACGCACGGCGACGCTCAGACCTGAGACGCTGAGTACCGGCCTAATGGAGCCACTCTCCGCGGCGGCCTGCCCGGATCGTTTGATGTCCTCCACGTTCATTCAAAGACGCAGCGGGGGAAGTAGAACGAAACCACCCAGTTGGGCATGTCGACGATCTCGCTGATGCGCAGGTCACCGCAAACCGAGACGAGCATGTAGGCATCTACCGGATCCATGCCGTAGCGGCCGGAGAGCAGGTCGATCATCTGGGAGACGGCGCTCCTGGCGCCGTCCATCAGATCCGGCCCGATACCGGTTGTCACCTCATAGCCCTTGGCGTCGAGATGCCGCGACACCGGACCGGGCGTTGTGAAACGCGGCGTCCGCAGCCGGGCATCCTTGACCAGATCGAGCGTCAGCACGGCATTCATGGGGCTCTCGATTGCCGTGCCGCAGACCTCGCCGTCGCCTTGCGCGGCGTGCGTGTCGCCGACCGAGAACAACGCTCCCGCGACCTCTACGGGCAGGTAGAGCACCGTGCCGGCAGCGAGATCGCGTATGTCCAGATTGCCGCCCACGCGCCGCGGCGGGACCACCGAATGCAGACCCGGCTCAGCCGGGGCATTGCCGATGGTGCCGGCGAAGGGCTTCAGCGGCACCCGGCCGCTCCTGCCGAACAGCGCCGGTTCGAGCGAGGCGGCGTCGTACTTCCAGATATTCAGTGCCGGTTGAGTGAAGTCATCCGCCAACAGACCGAATCCCGGGATATTTGCCGTCCACCCGAAGCCGGACGGCTTGAACGCCTCGATAGTGATTTTCAGGGCGTCGCCCGGCTCCGCCCCGTCGACATAGATCGGCCCAGTGACCGGGTTCACCTTGGCAAAATCGAGCACAGCAACGTCGTCGACGGTGCTCTCCATCGTCAGCTGCCCGCCGGACGAGTCCAGGCACTGGAACTCGATCGTCGACCCTGGCGCCACTCGTTCGGCCGGGACAAAGGAATTGTCCCAGCCGAAATGATGGTGGCGCCCGTGGATGGTGTAGTCGCAGTTATTGCACATCGGTCACATACACATTGTCGTAGTTGATCGGGATGTGGACCGGGTCGACATAGAGGTTGTCGGCGCCACCCATGCGGGCTGATTTCATGGTGAAACGCTGCTCGTTGAACACCGGTGCCCAAGGCGCGTCTTCCATGATCTTGCCGTAGATCTCACTCCACATCTTGGCGCGCTCGCCAGCCTTGGCCGGGTCAACGATGGAGTCGGCTTCGGCTGCCTTGGCGTCGAGGTCCTTGTTGCAATACCACGACCAGTTCCAGCCGCCCGGGACGGCACCAGCGCAGCCGAGGATCGGGCCGTAGAAGTTCGACGGATCGGGGAAGTCGGCGATCCAGGCCATGCCGCCGGACCAGATCATCGGCGCACCGGCCTTGTCGCCGCCGGCGGCGATGACGTTGGCCTGCGCTAGCGACTGGATACTGGCCTTGATGCCGACCGCCGCCAGATCCTGCTGAATGGCCTGCGCGATGCGCGGGTTGGGATCGGTGTTCATGGCAAACAACTGCGTGTCAAATCCGTCGGGATGCCCGGCCTCGGCAAGCAAAGCCTTGGCCTTGCTCACGTCATAGGGATAGCCCTTGAATTCCTTGTCGTAGCCAGGCATCGACGGCGGCAACGGCTGATTGGCCGGCACCGCACGGTTGTTGATCAGCTGGACGATGCGGTCCTTGTTGATCGCCATGTTGACCGCCTGCCGTACCTTCACATTGTCGAAGGGCGCCATGGTGGTATTCATGGTGATATAGCCGGTGTGCAACTGGCCGCCCTCGACGACACGGGCCTTCTGCTCGGGATCGGCCATCACCTCCTGGAATTTCGCCGGGGGAATGCCGTCGCCGGGAACGTCGATCTCGCCTTTCTGCAGCCGCAGCAGCGCCACGATCGGCTCCTGGCCGATCTCAAAGGTGATCTTGTCGAGATGCGGCAGACCTTTGTGCCAGTAATCCGGGTTGCGCTCGAAGACCACGCGCTGGCCGAGCGTCCATTCGGCGAGCTTGAAAGCGCCGGTTCCGACCGGATGCTTGCCGAAATCCGCGCCGTATTTTTCGACCTCTTCCTTCGGCACGACGTGCGAGAAGTTGATCGCCATGACATGCAGGAAGGTGGCGTCGGGCCGGGTCAGCTCGAACTTGATCGTGTAGGGATCGACGACGGTTATGCCGGCCAGGCTTTCCGCCTTGCCGGCAGCGACATCGTCATAGCCTTTGATCGAGCCGAAGAAGCCGGCACCCGGGCTCTGTGTTTTTGGATTGGTGACCCGGTCGAGCGAATATTTCACGTCGTCGGCGGTCATCTCGCGGCCGTTGTGGAATTTCACTCCATGGCGCAGCTTGAAGGTGAAGGTCTTGCCATCAGGCGCAATCTCGTAGCTCTCGGCAAGGTCGGGCCGCAGGTTGGTGGTGCCCGGCTCGTAGTCCATCAGCCCGTCGAACAGGCTCTTGATCATCGACCAGTTCTGCCAGTCATAGCCGATGGCCGGATCGAGCGTGGCGACGTCGTCCTTGTAGGTGATGGTGATCGCGCCGCCCTGCTTGGCATTCGGATCGACAATGTCTTCGGCGCGTACGCTCGTCATGCCAAGCACCAGCGCAAGCGCCGATGCTGCCACGGTGGATATCAGATATCTTCTCATGTCATGTTCCCTTTCTCTGGTGTTCTTGGTTTTCATCTGAGCTTGATGCGTGGGTCGATGAACGGTGCGACAGTGTCGGCCAGGAGATTGCCGAGCACGATGGCAAAGGCCGAAACCAAGGTGACCCCCATGATGATCGGAATGTCGATGCGCTGAATGGCCTGCCAGGCTAGCTGGCCGATGCCTGGCCAGCCGAACACGCTTTCGACAGCCACGATGCCGCCCATGAAGATGCCGATGTCGATGCCGATCATGGCGATGACCGGCAGGATGGCGTTGGGCAGCGCGTGCCGGAAGATAATGGCGCTGCGTGCAAGACCCTTGGCACGCGCGGTACGCACGTAATCCTGGCGCAGCACGTCGATCATCGACGAGCGCATCATGCGGGCGTACCAGCCGGCGCCAAGAATTCCCATGGTCAGCGACGGCAGCACCAGATGACGCCAG
The DNA here is from genome assembly GCF_040318565.1 of Mesorhizobium sp. M1142. Lineage (NCBI taxonomy): Bacteria > Pseudomonadati > Pseudomonadota > Alphaproteobacteria > Hyphomicrobiales > Phyllobacteriaceae > Mesorhizobium > Mesorhizobium sp. M1142. The sequence continues at coordinate 337,944 of NZ_JAMYMK010000002.1, read as the reverse complement.
GTGCCGTAACCGCCGATCGGGAACCAGCCGAGCTGCACCGCGAATACATAAAGCAGCAGCAGGCCGACGACGAACTGCGGTGCCGAGACGCCGACGAAGGAGGCGACCATCAGCGACTGGTCGGTGGCGGTGCCACGCTTGATGGCGGCGATGAGGCCCATCGTCAGCCCGATCATGACTTCGCAAGCAATGGCGCCGACCATCAGCAGCAGGCTTGCCGGCAGCCGCGAGACGATAAGCTCCGTGACCTCCGAACGCTGAATGTAGGAGCGCCCCAGATCACCGCTGAGAAGGCTGGTCAGGTAGTGCCAGTACTGGACGACAAAGGGCTGGTCGAGACCGAGCTGCCGGCGGATGCTCTCGACCGTCTCGGGCGTTGCGCTGCGGCCGGCGATCTGGCGGACAGGATCGGCGGGCAGCAGATAGAGCAGCGCAAAGGTGATCAGGGAGACGCCGAGCAAGATGAGAACCGACTGGACAACGCGGCGGCCGAGATAGGCGATCATGCCCGCCCCCTTTGCGTCGGATCGAGGATGTCGCGCAGCGCGTCGCCGACCAGGTTAAAGGCTAGCGCCAGCGCCAGGATCGCCGCACCCGGAAAGAAAACAAGCCAGGGCGCTGCCTGAAAATAGGTTTGATTTTCGAAGATGATGTTGCCCCAGGAAGCAGTCGGCGGTTGCACGCCGATGCCGAGATAGCTGAGCGTCGCTTCCAGAAGTACCGTCGTCGAGATGCCGAGCGTGCCCCAGACGATGATTGTCGGCAAAAGGTGGGGCAGGATATGGCGAAACAGGATACGTGGAGCGCTTGCGCCGATGGTGCGCTCGGCATCGATGAACTCGCGCTCGGAGAGCGAACTTGTCTCGGTATAGATGACGCGGGCGGTCTGCACCCAGTTCACCAATGCGATCACCATGGCGACGATCCACAGGCTCGGCTGGAGCACCGCCGCCAGGCAGATGGCGAGCAGCAGCGCCGGGAAAGCCATCATCAAATCGGTGAAGCGCATAAGCGCGCTGCCGATCCAGCCGCGGAAATAGCCGGCGGTGATGCCGACCAGCGTGCCGATCAGAAGCGCCACGCCATTGGCGACGATGCCGATGATCAGCGACGTGCGCGCGCCGAATAGGAGACGCGTCAGCAGGTCGCGGCCAAGCAGGTCGGTGCCTAGCCAGAACTGGGCTCCCGGCGGCAGTGGCGCGCCTTCAAGCGTGAGCCCGTCGAACATCTGCTCGTTCGGATCGTAGCCTGTCAGCCACGGTGCAAGAATGGCGCCGGCCAAGACAAGGGCAATAATCCCGAGGCCGAGCAAAGCGAGAGGCCGTTTTAGCAGGCGTCGCCAAACGCCGGCGCGAGGCTTGGCTGGCATACGCCCGGCAGCTGAAAGCTCAGGCGCGATCGGATTGGTCATCGTCGCCTTCTTCTTGTGTCATCGCCACGATCCTGCGCGCGGCTTCCTCGACGCTGATTTGCCAGCTCATCGCCAGCGAGCGGAGCTGCGCATAGGCACGGCCGTCCTCGGCGCCCTTCGACAAGGCCTCCACCGCGCGTACGATGGTCTGGCGCTCCGCGACCCGCTGACGAAGCGAGGCGATCTCGCCGGCCAGAAGCTTGCGCGCCTCGAAACTCTGCCTTGCGATCAAAAGCGCGCTATAGACGCCGGCATTGCCGACCGGTTTCAGCAATTGGGCATCGGCCTTGTGCGACAGTGCCCATTCGACACGCCCCGGCGCCTCGGAGCCGATCAGCGCTATCAGCGGCATCGGGGCCTCGCCCGGCTTCCACGGAAATTGCTCGTCAAAGCCGAGGTCGACGTCGAAGAAGACGAAGTCCGCCGCCAAGGCTTCGGCCGGCAGTTCCGGCCAGAAGCCAATCGCCTCAAGGCCGATGGCCGACAATTGCCTTGTGATCGCCTGCACGGTCGGATGTGGACGATGCAGGACAAAAGCCCTGGCACCTCCAAGGTTCGGGATACGCGCCATCTTGCTCACGACACCACCCGCAGGCGTGGCCGCCCGAACGTCTCCGTCCGGTCATAGCGGGAAAGGTAGGGATCGGGTGCCACGCCCTTCGTCAGCGTGACCGTTTTGAACGATGTTCCATCGATACGTCCGATCTGCACCGGCAACGTAGCATGCTGGGTTTGCGGGTCGATGGCGATGTCGCCCAGCGGCGTTCGAAATGATGTTCCGGCAAAGACCTTGGGAAGGTCCATCCATTGTGCACCGGGGTTGCGGGTGAGTATCTCTGCGAGCGTACGCACCGAGGCATAAGCCGCCGCCTCGAAGGATGAGGCAGGCATAACGGAAGACACTGAAGCCGCTCCGCGATCCGCGCCTGAGATGTCGTGAAAATAGGGCCCAACCGAAAGATGGCCATCGCCTGCCCCGTTGAGCGCCGGCAATTCGCATTCCGTGAGATTGCAGGACAGGATCGGGCAACGCTCCGGCCTGAAATGCGGGTCGCGCCGGCCAAGCTCGGCATAGGCGGCGATAAAGGCATAGGACGAAGGGCCGATGAGATTGTTCAGAATGAAATCAGGTCTCGTCGCCTGTACCTCCGCGATCAGCCGCGCAACGTCGACCTCGCCGAGTGGCAGATAGCGTTCGCCCAGCACCTTGCCGCCGGCGTCCGCAATCAGGTCGCGCGCCACACGGTTGGTCTCCCAACCCCAGATGTAGTTGGAACCGAGCAGGAAGCCGTCGGCGCCGAAACGAGGCACGACATAGGCAAGCAGCGGTACGAGATGCTGATTGGGGCAGGCGTGCGTATAGACGACGTGCTCGTTGGCTTCGAAGCCTTCGTACGGGCAGGCGTACCACAGCGTGCCGCCTGCCCTTTCCAGGATTGGAATGACCTCCTTGCGGCTCCACGAGGTGACGCAGCCAATGATGTGACGCGCGCCACTGTTGGCGAGAATGTCCGCGCAGCCGCTTGCATACCGATCGATGTTGCCCTGCGGGTCGCGCTCAACCGGGACGAATTCGAAGGGGACAGCGGGATCGGCATTGACGTCCGCGATGGCGTTCACCGCGCCCGCGCGGCAGGAGTCGGACACCAGCCGGTAGTTGCCGGACCGCGAATAGAGAATGCCGATCTCGATATGCCGTTTCAAGCAAAGCCTCAAAATGACAATGCCCCGCAGCCACCGCCGCAAGGCGAGGCATACGAGGCATTCTTGCCGCCCGGCGGCCAGAGCCGGTATTTGTCCTCACCGTATTCCGCCCGCGCTCCCAGTCAAGAGCCGCCGCACGAAACTTTGGCTAGCCGCAACGGTTCGACGTGGAGCACGCAACTCACGCCGGTCGTATGGAGTCCGCCAGGAACCAAAATTGCTGATGCCCAGGTATGAGCCCGGACAACCAGGTTCGCTACCATTCAAAGCAACGACTTTAATATCGGTTTACCTGAATCTGCTAGCAGCAATGACGCCGGTTTTTCGTCGGTCAAGCAAAGGGTTCACCTTGCCGCAGCAATTCAGCATTCCGTTCGGTCACCCGGGCGATCGCAACTGGCCGAGGTTCCACGGCTTCATGGGCGCCGAATTGGAACGCGCGCCCGATGTTCTCGTGCCTCGTGTCGCCTTGGCCCGGAAGCTCGGTGGGTGGAACTTTGGTGGCGGGAGCCGGGCTTGAGCGTCATTCGCGCCTTGCAAGGCGCCGATCTCCCAGCAGTCGCGAACATGTTTCAACGCGTGCTGCTGAAGGAAAGGACCGAAGCGCCGGCCTCTCTCGTGGAATACATGAAACGGTTTTATCTGGATGCGCCCGGTTGCGGAGATAGCCTCCGGTCGCTTGTCCACGTCAACGACGCCGGTCGTGTCTCCGGGTTTGTCGGTGTTCATGTGTTGCCGATGACGTTCAACGGCCGTCAAGTACGCGCCGCCATCTGTAGCTCGCTCATGGTCGAGGACCATGAGCACGACCCGCTGGCCGGCGCCCGCTTGCTGAAAGCTTACCTGGATGGTCCGCAGGACATCTCCTTCAGCGAGACGGCCAACGATATCTCGGTGAAATTGTGGACCCGGCTGCGCGGCGTGGTCCTGCCGCAATACAGCCTCGACTGGGTGCGTGTGATGCGGCCAGCGACCTTCATGCTCAGCCTTTCCGCCAATCGCATGGAGCTTGCCCGAGTGCTCAATCCGTTGGCGCGTGCCGTCGACCGATTCTATTGCAGGAGGATGACGTCCAGCGAACGACGCTGGTCGGGTGTGGCGGCGGACGGGGCAGGTCACGGGGGATTTCGCATGTCCGAAATCGACAGCCACACATTTGCCAAGCTAATCGAGCCGTTTATCGCGCGTTTCGCGCTACGCCCGGAATGGACGGAAGACCAACTCAACCACATCCTGACCGATGCCGCACAAAAGCCGGATCTGGGCGAGCTTGTCTACGTTTGCGTGACGTCGCCAGTCGGCACCAATGTCGGCGCTTTCGCCTATTACGCACGGAAGTATGAAATTGGCCGCGTGCTGCAGATCCTCGCCCTGCCCGGCCAGGCGGGCTCCGTGATAGACTGCCTGATCGATCATGCCGCCGCGCGCGGCGTCAGCGGCCTGCGCGGACGTGTTCAACCTGCACTTCTAGAGGCGATGCTTGGACGACGGATCGCTTTCCTGACCGTTGCTTCAACGGTGGTGCATTCACGTGATCCAGAGCTGTTGGACGCCATGAAGAACTCGCAAGTTTTCCTGAACGGGCTTGCGGGCGAGCAATGGAGCCGGCTGATCGGCACCCGTTTCAGCTAGAGCGGGATGCATGCAAATCGAACCGTGCACACCGCTCTACCTGTTTGTCAGGTGCCGATTTCCTCGACGACATCAACGAGTTGCGGACGCTGGTGCAGATAACGCGTCGCCCTGCGTTTGGCGATGATATCGGCCCAGACGCTTTCCACTTGTGTGGCGGCCAACCCCGCCGCCTGCCCCACTACCTCAGCCGCCACGCCGTTGTTGAGACCGTAAAGGCACAGATCCATGCGGTCATAAGGAAGCGAGAAGTAAAACTCCTCCTGGGTCTGCGCCAGCGAGTAGGTATCGGTGGTCGGAGGCCGGTTAAGGATTTCCTCCGGAACACCGAGATGGGCCGCAAGCGCATAGACCTGCGTTTTATAGAGATGGGCGATCGGCTTGACGTCCGCGGCGCCGTCACCGTTCTTCACGAAGAAACCCTGATCGTATTCCAGCCGGTTCGGTGTTCCAAGAACGGCGAAATTCAGGCGGTCGGCGTGATAGTATTCAATCTGCTTGCGGGTGCGTTGTTTCATATTGGTAGCGGCGACGACGCCGAGATAGACAGGCAGCGGCATTCTCAGTTTCGTCTGCTTGCCGTCCGGATCCTGCACCACCAGGGATGAGATGTTGTAACCCCCGCCCTCGAGCGCGTTCGCGATGACGATCTTCGAGGCCCAGCCTTCGCCGTATTCCGGGACCACTTCGCGGATGAAGGCGTCGCGACGCTTGTAGCAGCCCATTGCGCGCAGGATCGGCCCTATATCCTCCGTCACAGCCTCGACACCGAAAGTTTCGGCGACGAGGCGGCCGAGCCGCAGGCTTTCAGGATCGGAATCGCTTTCCGGCATGAACAGGCAAAGCACATTCTTGGGCCCGACGGCTCGTGCCGCCAACGCGACCGACACGCTCGAATCGATCCCGCCCGAAAGACCGAGCACAAGGCCCCGCTTGCGAAGCCCGCGCAACTGCTGGCGCAAGGCCGTTACGATACGGTCCGTTTCGGTGATCAGGTCGATTGCCAGAGCCTGCGTCAGAAAGGTCCGCGCATCCTCGGTCGGGCGAACATTCATTGCGCGGCCTCCATGGTTTCTGCCGCAAGCCGACGGCTGACCTTGCCGGTATCAGTCTTCGGCAGTTCCCGGCGGAACTCGATGACCTTGGGGACCATGAAGTCCTCAAGGTGGCGTGCACAGTGACGGATGATATCCTTTTCGCTAAGCGCCGGGTCGGACCGTACGATAACTGCGCCGATCGAATGCCCGAGCACGGGATCCGGCACACCGACAACCACCGCTTCCGCGATGCCCGGATGAGCGTGAAGCACGGCTTCCACTTCCTTGGGCGCCACCTTCTCCCCCCGCGACTTTATGATGTCGTCCTTGCGGCCGACGAAATAAAGGAAGCCCTCCTCATCGGCCCTGAACAGATCGCCGGTGTAGAGAACCTTCTCCCAAGGGTTCGGACCCGGGCGCAGGGCTCGTGCTGTCGCAGCTTCGTTTCGCCAATAACCCTGCATGACGTGCGGCCCGCGAATGATCAGCTCGCCTGCTACGCCCGGCGGCACCCGTTGCCCGTGGTCGTCGACGACAAAGGCTTCGGTGTTCGGAATGGCTATTCCGACCGAGCCCGGCCGGCGGTCGAGCTCCTCGGGCGGCAGATAGGTGCAGCGCTTGCATTCCGTCAGGCCATACATCGAATAGAGCCTGACACCGGGGAAAAGGAACCGAAGGCGTTCTATGTGAGAGGGCGGCAAGGCAGCCGCCGTGTTGGAAATATAGCGAAGGCTGGGCAGGAAGCCCGGCGCCAGATCACGCATCTGCAGGATCATCGCTGCCATCGTGGGCACGAGCGGAAGCCCGGCGACTCGTTCCTGGCGGATGCGTTCAAAGACCGCCTGGGGAAAAGCGAAGGACTTCTCGAGCACGAGCGTGGCGCCGAGCCTGACGGCCATCAGCAACTGATAGAGGCCGTAGTCGAAGGCGAGCGGCAGAACATTCAAGATGATGTCGTCGGGCGAGTTGCGCAGATAAGTGGTGATGGAGTCGGCCGCCGCGTCGCAATTGCGGTGCGTCATCATCACACCCTTGGGCCGGCCGGTCGAGCCCGAGGTGTAGATCAACATCGCAAGATCGACGTCAATGCCGCGATGGTCAATCTCCCCGGCTTGAAACGTCAAGCAATCCGCCAGGGATGTGGCTCCTGCCGGGCATTGGTTATCGGCAGCAACGGTGGAAGCCACGAAGATACCGGTCTTGCCGGAGTATCTTGACGCCTCCGCGACCACGGGCATCAGTTTTGCTTGAGTGAGAATCGCGGCCGCATCGCAATCGGTGATAATGTAGGCCAGCTTTTCGGCCTTAGTGGATGCGTTGATCGGACTGAAAGTCGCGCCTGCTTTAAGAACCGCGAAAATCGAAACCGCAGCCTCCCAGCAATTGTCCATGAAGATCAGGACCCGGTCGTCGCGCCTGACGCCATTCATGAAAAGGGCGGCGGCCAGGCGGCTCGAGAGATCGTCCAGCTCTTCGTAGCACAGCCTTTTGTGCTCGGTGATCAATGCCGTTTTGGCTGGATCGGCAGCGGCTTTCGCCGTCAGAAAATGTTCGATTCGCACGGACGCTCCTCGCCGATGGCGCCTACGCTGCCAGCGCTTCTGCTTTTGCCTTGATGAAGGCTGAGATGCGGTCAATCGAATCCAGATTGGCCGGTACGATGTCGGCATCGACCATCGCTATGCCGAAATCATCCTCTATAAATGCCACGAGCTCCAACACGGCCGTCGAATCGATGATGCCGTTTTCGATCAGTGACGCGGAGTCCGCAAGCTCGTAGGACGTGTCGCCGAACAAGAAGTTGTCGACGATAAAGGTTTTGACCTTGTCCTTGATTGCTACCATGATTTTTCATTCCCTCGATTTCTCAGGCCGCTCGTGCTGCACCGACCTTTTCGCCGGTGAAAATCTTCTGCCACAGCTGCGTCGACAAAATGCCGACGAAAGCCGCATTGTCGCGGAATCCGGACGCGGGCTGCAAGCGGCATTTCTCGTGCAGGTTCGCCACCGCCTTGGCGTTGAATAGTCCTCCGGCGGCGATGCTTGCCTCGCTCAACGAGTCGCGTATGTAGTCCAGTTCTCCGGGTCCAACGAAGGAGCGGGCTTCCGGCGCCCGGTAAGGCTGTTTGGTGCGCTCGCTGATGGCCGTCGGAAGCAGGTGCTTGGCAACTTTGCGCAGTATGTGTTTTTCCACCAGTCCCTTGAGCTTCATCTCCGGCGGAAGTCTTGCCGCAAACTCCACCAAGCGATGGTCAAGGAAGGGGAAACGCCCTTCGATACCATGCGCCATGGCCATGCGATCGCCCTGGCTGGAGAGGATGTAGCCCGGCAGGAGAAAGCGGGTTTCGAGATATTGCGCTTGATGCAGCGGATGCCACCGGGAAAACGCCTCAGGCAACCGGCCGGCCAGTTCCTCGGCTGCGTCGTAGCCCTTCAATGTCGCACGCAGGTCACCGGAGAAAAACATCTTGGCCGCTGATGTGGTCTTGAAACGCGGCCGATGCGAGAACAGCGGATCGTCCAGGGCTGCGCTGCCGGTGCCGAAGAACGCGGCCAGGTACTCTACGGACTGCTGCTGCAGACCTGGCAGATAGGGATAAAGCTTCCGGAACAGCTGTGGTCTTATGCGCGATGCCGGCTGTCGTCCGCAGAAACGGCGAACCCGCGCTTCCTTGAAGACATCATAGCCGGCAAAGACTTCGTCGGCGCCTTCGCCTGTCAGCACCACTTTCAAACCGGCCTGGCGAACGAGGCCGGACAGTTGATAGAGGGGGGCCGGGGCGGTGCGGATGATCGGCCGCTCGGTAAAGCGGATGACTTCGGGAAACACGCCGGCGATATCACCGGCACGACAGGCTATGGTTCGATGGCGCGTGCCAAGTGCTGACGCCATTTCGGTCTGGAAGGCGCTTTCGTCATGCTCGCCGCTGTCGAACGTTACGGAAAATGTCTGCAGCTTAAGAGGAGTCATGCCGGCCGCGAGTGCCGAAACGAGGGATGAATCGAGCCCGCCCGAAAGGTAAGAACCGACCGGCACGTCGGCGCGCATGCGAAGCCTCACCGCGTCGGTCAACAAGGTCCGCAGTTCCTCGGCCGCGTCGTCCTCATTGGTGATCTTCGATGGCGCATCTCGATGAGGATAGTCCAGATGCCAGTATGGTTTGACCGTCACTTGCCCCTCGGTCGCGATCATTACGCTTGCCGGCTCCAGCTCGTGGATATCCCGGAAAGCCGTGCGTGGCGCGATCGGCGCCCAAAGCGTAAAGATCTGGTCGAGTGCAATCGGATCGATTTCGGCAGAGATGCCGGGTACCTTCAGCAGGGCTTTTATCTCGGACGCAAAGTAGACCACCCCGTCCTTGCTGGTGTAGAACAGCGGCCTAACACCCATGCGGTCTCTTGCAAGCACCATCCGCCGCCGCCGGCTATCCCAAATCGCGAAGGCGAAATCACCGTTCAGGAGCGGGAGGCAGTCTTCGCCCATTTCCTCATACAGCTGCAGGAGAACCTCGGTGTCGCTCGACGTGCGGAAGCGTCGGCCTTTGGCCAGCAGCCCTTCGCGCAATTCCACGTAATTGAAAATCTCGCCGTTGAACGCAATCGTCAAATTGCCGGTTTCGTCGGACATCGGCTGCTGGCCATCACCAATTCCGATCACCGACAGCCGCGCATGCCCGAGTCCAGCCTCGGGCGCTACGAATTTGCCTTGTTCATCCGGTCCGCGATGGGCGATCGCGGACGTCATGCGCGCAAGCAAAGCTTCCGCATCCCGGACTGAACCGAAATAGCCCCCGAATCCGCACATCCACACAGCTCATATTGAACAGCAAGCCACGAAACATAGCCGTCATAAGCGCCTCAAAGGTTAATCGGATACCTTTCAGCGAGCATGTGGTTAACAGGATGTTAGGACAAAACGATGCTTTTGCGGACCGGCTTGTGCCCACTCCAGGTGTCCCGCTTGAAGGCGTCACGGCGAGTGGTGCAAATCACTGCTTCGAGTATGGCCGGTACCAGTCGACAAACTTCTTCAGCCCGTCCTCTATCGAAACGCTAGGCCTGAAGCCGAAATCCCGCTCCAGCGCGCTCATGTCGGCGTAAGTCTTCTCGACGTCGCTCGCCTGCATCGGCTCGTTGTGGCGGATTGCCTTGACCTTGAGCAGCCTTTCCAGAATGTCGATGAAGTCGCCCAGACGCACCGGCCGGTTGTTGCCGACATTGTAGAGCCTGTTCGGCGGAACGTCGGCTGCCGGCGGCTTGTCGAGCACGGCGACGACCGCCTTAACCACATCGTCTATGTAGGTGAAATCGCGCCACATTTCGCCATTGTTGAAAACCCGGATCGGCTTGCCCTCGAGCATCGCCCGGGTGAACATCCAATAGGCCATGTCGGGGCGGCCCCAAGGACCATAGACCGTGAAAAACCGCAGGCCGGTCTGCGGTATGCCGAACAGATGGGCGTAGGTGTGGCTCATCAACTCATCGGTTTTCTTGGTGGCGGCGTAGAGCGAAACGGGCTTGTCGACCTGATCGGCTTCGCTGAACGGCACGCTGCGGTTGCCGCCATACACCGAGCTCGACGAGGCATAGACCAGATGCTCGAATGCCGGCTCGGCGCGACAGAATTCGAGCACTTCGAGGTGGCCCATGACATTGGAGCGGACATAGAGCCGCGGATTGTCGAGTGAGTGACGCACACCGGCCTGCGCGGCGAGATGCACGATCCTGACGATGCCTTGCCCGGCCAGAGCAGCCGCAAGCGCGCCCTGTTCGGCAATATCGAGCTGGTGGAACGAAAAATCCTTGCGGGGCAGAAGGCGGGCAAGCCGCCCCTTTTTGAGCGCCAGGTCGTAATAGTCGTTCATGTTGTCGACGCCGACGACCGCTTGTCCCCGGTCGAGCAGATAGTGGCAAACGTGACTGCCAATGAACCCCGCGGCACCGGTGACAAGTATAGGCAACAAGCTTCTCCACGCGCATAGCCGGGCCGGTATCTGGAGCGGCAGATCCGGCCCATTTCGTCGTGCTATAGTCGAAAGCCGAGGTGGAGACCACCATTAAGCTGATGCGTCAGCTTGCCTCGCGCATGGCTTCGGCCGCCTGCAGGTCAACCGACACCAGTTGGCTGACGCCTTGCTCGGCCATGGTTACCCCGAACAGCCGGTCCATGCGCGCCATGGTGATCGGGTTGTGTGTGATGATGACGAAGCGCGTTTCGGTGGTTGCGGCCATTTCGTCCATCAGATTGCAGAAGCGTTCGACATTGTGGTCGTCGAGCGGCGCGTCGACTTCGTCGAGCACGCAGATCGGCGCCGGATTGGTCAGGAACACGGCGAAGATCAGCGACATCGCCGTCAACGCCTGCTCGCCGCCCGACAGCAGCGTCATCGTCTGCGGCTTCTTGCCGGGCGGTCGCGCCAGGATCTCGAGCCCGGCTTCGAGCGGATCGTCGGACTCGATCAGTTGCAGCTCGGCGGTGCCGCCGCCGAACAGATGCGAAAACAGCCGTTGAAAATGGCCGTTGACCACCTCGAAGGCAGCGAGCAGCCGCTCGCGGCCTTCACGGTTCAGGCTGTGGATCGCCTGCCGCAGCTTACGGATCGCCTCGATGATGTCGTCGCGCTCGGAAACGATGGTCTCCAGCCGGTCCGACAGTTCCTTCTGCTCTTCTTCGGCGCGCAAATTGACGGCGCCCAACCGTTCGCGCTCGACCTTCAGCCGGTCGAGCTGACGCTCGATCTCGGCCATTTCGGGCATCGGGCTGTCGGGTTCGAGGCCGGTGTGGCGGATCACCAGATGCGGCGGCGTGTTCAGCGTTTCCTGGATGCGCGCTTCGACTTCCAGCCGACGCTCGTCGGCGGCGGTCAGCCGCTCTTCGGCGCGAACACGCGTTTCGCGCGCTTCGGCGAGCGATTGGATGGCAGCGGTCGCAGCCTTGTCCAGCTCGGACTGCCGGTTCTCCGCTTCCTGCAAGCGGTCGCCGGCAGCCTTGCGCAGGCTTTCGGCCTCGGCGAGCTGCGACAGCAAGGCGCGCCGCTTGGCGTCGATCTCGTCGGGTGCGTCGGCCAGCCGCTCGCGCTCGGCCTCGGCCTCGGCCTTGCGTTCGCCGAGCGCTGCGATCTGCGTCGACGCGTTTTCGGCGCGCTCCACCCAGTTGCGCCGTTCCGCGCCGATGGCGTCGAGCCGGCGCGCACGTGCCTCGGCTTCCCGCTTCAGGCCCTCGTGAACGGCGCGCGCATCGGCAAGGGCGGCGCGGTCGCGGGCGACGTTGGCGGCCGACTGGTCGAGTTGCGACTGCAGATCGCCGAGATCGGGCGCGTCCTGCAGCAGCATTTCCGCCTCGACGAATGCTGTCGCCGTTTCCTCATGGCTGTCGACAATGCGGGCGCGCGCCTCGTCAAGTGCTGCACGCCGGCTCGACAGTTCGCCGCCGGCCTTTTCGGCCTCGGCCAGCGCATTGCGAGCGGCGTCCAGCCCGTGCTGGGCGTCGCGCCCGGCCTGTCGAGCGGAGCGTTCGGCTTCGCTCGCCTGGGCAAGCACCTGTTCGGCCCGGGCAAGAGCCTGTTCGGCGTCGCGCAGGATGCGGGTGGCATGGACGGCTTCGGCGTCGAGTTCGGCCAGCCGGTTTTTCTGCGCCAGCCGCTGCGCGGCAGCGGTCGGCGCATCGGCGCTGGCGGTAAAGCCGTCCCAGCGCCACAGCGCGCCTTCGCGGCTGACCAATCGCTGCCCGGGAGCAAGCAGCGTCTGCAGCCTTCTTCCGTCGGCGGCTTCGACAATGCCGATCTGGGCCAGCCGGCGGGCCAGCTGCGCCGGCGCGCGCACCACGCTGGCGAGGCTCTTTATGCCTTCGGGCAACGCGGCGTCGCCGGGCTGGATTTCGCTCTGGCCCCAATGCACCGGCGCGCTGCGGTCGAGCGGCACGTCGAGATCTTCGCCAAGTGCGGCACCCAGCGCCGTCTCGTAGCCGCGCTCGACGCTGATCTGCTCCAGTACCGAGGGAAACAAGTCGCCGCTCGCAGCATTGAGGATCTTGGCAAGCGTGCGGGCCTCGGTTTCGATCCGCGCCAGCTCGGCTTTTGCGTCCTGAACTGGTGGGCGGGCAGCACCTTCGCCCGCACGCGCCTCGGCGACCGCCCGTTCGGCTGCAATCGCTGCTGCCTCGGCCCCTTCGAGCAGTGCCAGCGCCTGTTCGACCAGCAGCCGCTTCTCGGCGGGATCGGGCAGGCCGGCGACCCTGGAGACAATCTCCGACAATTCGCGGTCCACATCGGCGAGCTGGCGGGCAAAGCGGTCGCGGCGCTCAGCGGCGTCGCGCAGCGTCCGTTCGATCTGGTTGCGCGAGGCGGCGGCCTCGGCCCGTTCGTCGGTCAGCGCGGCGAGCTTGGCCTCGCTCGAGGCAAGCGTCGATGCCGCCTGCTCGACAGCCGCGCGGGTGCTGGCCTCGCGCTCGGCGGCGCCGGCGTTTTCGACGTTGAGCACGGCTTCTTCGGCGGCGAGACGTTCGAGGATATCGGCATTGTCGCGGACCATGCGCTCCTCGCGGGCAAGGTCGCCATCAAGCTGTTGCAGTCGGCGGTCGAGCTCTGCCTGGCGGGCGCGGATGCGGCCTGCCTCTTCCTCGATCTGCGCCTTGGCGATCGACAGACGCTGGAAGGCTGCGGCGGCAGCGGCTTCGGCATCGCGCAGGTCCGGCAGCCGGTGGGCGTTGATGCCTTGTTCCCTGGCGGCAGCCATCTGGGCGGCGGCACGGTCGCCGACCAGCGCGGTGGCAATCGCCAGCGCCGAACGCGCTTCGCCTTCCTGCGTCTTGGCCAGCGTCCAGCGAAGATGCAGCAGCGTCGCTTCGGCCTTGCGGATGTCGGCCGACAGGTTCTTGAAGCGCGAGGCTTGGCGGGCCTGGCGTTTCAGGCTTTCGATCTGGCTTTCCAGCTCGCCGACGACGTCGTCCAGCCTTTCGAGGTTCTGTTCCGCCGCCTTCAGCCGCAGCTCGGCTTCGTGGCGCCGTGTGTGCAGGCCGGAAATTCCGGCTGCCTCTTCCAGCAGCGCGCGGCGCGCCTGCGGCTTTGCCTGGATCAGCTCGCCGATGCGGCCCTGCCCGACCATCGATGGCGAACGCGCGCCGGTCGACTGGTCGGCGAACAGCAGCTGCACATCCTTGGCGCGGGCTTCCTTGCCGTTGATGCGGTAGAGCGAACCCGCCTCGCGTTCGATGCGGCGCGAAACCTGCAACTCGTCTGCATCATTGAAGGCCGAGGGCGCGCTACGGTCGCTGTTGTCGAGAAAAAGCGTGACTTCAGCGGTGTTGCGGGCCGGTCGTGTTCCGGAACCGGAAAAGATGACGTCGTCCATGCCGGACGCACGCATGTTCTTGTAGGAGCTTTCGCCCATAACCCAGCGCAGCGCCTCGACCAGGTTCGACTTGCCGCAGCCATTCGGCCCGACGATGCCGGTCAGGCCGCGTTCGATGACGAACTCGCCGGGTTCTACGAAGGATTTGAAGCCGAGCAGGCGAAGGCGCGAGAACTTCATTCGCGCCGGCCCATAGCCAAGTTTCGCAACACTGTTCCGGGGTTTTGCAAGAAGAACCCGCGGCAAAACAAAGAAGTGCGCACGCCGAAGCGACGCCGCTTCGGCGCTGCCGAAACGTCAGAGCAGAGGGTCGATGATGGCCGACATTTCCGCAATCGACATCGCCCCTTTGTAGGTCTTTCCGTTGATGAAAAAGGTCGGTGTGGAATCGACCTTGAATTCGTCGGCGCCGCGCTTCTGGACGGATCTCACATCGTCCAGAAGTTTCTGGTCCGTCAAGCAGGCCTCGAAGGACTCCTGTGTAAAACCGGCAAGCTTGGCGATTTGCAGCAGTGCGTCCTTGGTATTGTTCACACCGACCCAGTTGGCCTGCTGCCTGAACAGAACGTCGACCATCGGGAAATAGTTGTCCTTGGAGCAGCGCGCCAGCATGAAACCGGCCTCGGCGCTGGGATCGAACGGAAACTCGCGCAGGATGTAACGGGCTTTGCCGGTGTCGATATATTTCGTCTTCAGCTCCGGAAAAGTGGTCTCGGCGAAATGCGCGCAATGCGGGCAGGTCATCGATGCATATTCGACGATAGTGACCTTTGCATCATCCTTGCCGAGCTGCATGTCGGGCAGCGCGCCGGGCTTCAACAAGGCTGCCATATCCACCGTGCCCTGAGCTTCAGGCGCTTTGGCGGCGGCCGGAGCGGCCGGCTTCGCAGGTTCCGCCGGAGCCGCAGGTTTCACATCCTGCGCCTCGGCTTTCTCGCCCGAGTTGCTGCAGGCGGCAAGCAGGGCCGCCGCTGGTATTGCGGCCAGCGAAGTCAAAAGGTGTCTGCGGGACAAGGAACGAAGCATACGAATCACCTGGCAATAGTTGGATTTTGCAATGCAAAGGCTACAAAAAGCGAGAGTTGGCGCGAATTAAGGCATTACCGGCCCTATTCCAATCGCCAAATCCGGGCATACCATCACGATAGCGCGAGATCACGGCTTCTTTTGACCAAGAATGGTGGCGCCAAGGCGCTCCAACGAGGCGCGCAGCCCGTCGTCCTCGATCAAACCGACAGTGCCCGACAGCTTCGCCTTCTCCGCCACGGTCAGCGGCCGCAAACTGGGTTTCGGCTTTTCCTTGCCCGCCATTACCGGCTTCTGCACGATCCTGATCCGGCCGATCGCATTGAAACCGAGAAACGCATTGACCCGGTTGATGATCTCGCCGGTCTCGTGCTGCAGATGCAGTGCCGCCACACCCTCGCAGGCAATTACCAGCACGGCCGGCTCGAACGGATCGTCCTCGTGCATGCGGCGCGGCCACTGGATCTTTTCCGGGCGCGAGCGGCCGGCAAGCCGCGGCCCGGCAATCTCTTCCCACGACTGGACCAGCCCGATCGACATGCCGGCCCGCTTGCGCAGCACCGGGTCGAGGATCTCGGTTGCGAGATCGCTCACCGGAACGGGATTGCCGAAGGGCCTTTTCCCTGCCATGTGCGTTCTCCAGCTTCAGCATCAGTGGACTAAGGCCGACCCTCGATCAATGGCACTGCACGACCAGACCCGCAAGGCCGTATCCGGAGACAATGGCGAGATCGCGTTCCGGCTGCTTGGCTGGTACGACGCGCATCACCGCGAGCTGCCGTGGCGCGTTCCGCCGCGTGCGCTGGCAGGCGGCGCCCAGCCCGATCCCTATCTCGTCTGGCTTTCCGAGGTGATGCTGCAGCAAACCACGGTCGAGGCGGTAAAATCCTATTTCCGGGCTTTCGTGCAGAAATGGCCAACTGTCGAGGCACTGGCGGCGGCACCGACCGAAGACGTCATGAAGGCCTGGGCCGGGCTCGGCTATTATTCCCGCGCCCGTAACCTCAAAGCCTGCGCCGATCTCGTCGCGCGGCAAGGCGGCCGCTTTCCGGACAGCGAGTCCGGCTTGAGGGAACTGCCCGGCATCGGCGCCTACACGGCGGCGGCGATCGCGGCGATCGCCTTCGACCGACCAGCCGCGGTCGTCGACGGCAATGTCGAACGGGTCGTCTCACGGCTGTATTCGATCGCCACGCCGCTGGGCGACGCCAAGGGCGAGATACGCGGCCAGGTCGAACGCATGGTTCCCCCGACAAGGCCCGGCGACTTCGCGCAGGCGATGATGGACCTGGGCGCGACGATCTGCACGCCGCGCCGGCCCCGCTGCATGCTCTGCCCCGTCAGGCAGGACTGCAGCGCCACAATCTCGGGCGATCCCGAGCGCTTTCCGGTCCGCCTGCCCAAGGCCGAGAAACCCTTGCGCCGCGGCGCCGCCTTCGTCGCAGTCAGGGGCGACGGCGCCATCCTTTTGCGAAAGCGCGCGGATAAAGGCCTGCTGGGCGGCATGACCGAAGTGCCGACGACCGGCTGGACCGCGCGGATCGATGGCGCCACCACGGCGGCGGCAGCCCCGTTCCCCGGCGACTGGCGGCAGGCCGGACGCATCGGCCATATCTTTACCCATTTTGCGCTTGAACTCGACGTGTTCAAGGCGGAGACCGACAGTGCCGCCTCGGCCGGGCATTTCTGGTCGCTGGCCCATGAAATTTCCGGGGAGGCGCTGCCGAGCGTCATGAAAAAGGTAATCGAAGCGGCGATACCGGGCGCGACGAAGAAGCAGCGGCCGCATTGAAAGAGAGAAGAATGTCCGAAATCCGCCACATCGTTTTCGACATCGGCAAAGTGCTGATCCACTATGATCCGAACCTGCCGTTCAGCCGCTTGATCCCCGATCCCGACGAACGGAAATGGTTCTTCGACAATGTCTGCACGCATGACTGGAACATCGAGCAGGACCGCGGCCGCAGCTGGGAAGAGGCCGAAGCGCTGGCAATCGCTCAGTATCCCGACCATGCCGAAAACATCCGCAATTTCCGCCGGCACTGGCACGAGATGGTGCCTCATGCCTATGAGGACAGCGTCGCCATCATGATCGGGCTGATCGAGAGCGGCCACGACGTGACGATGCTTACCAATTTCGCGGCCGATACGCTTGCCGAGGCCCGTGAGCGGTTCGATTTCCTCAATAGGCCGCGCGGCGTGACCGTGTCGGGCGACATCCGCCAGATCAAGCCGGATCGCGCCATCTACGATCACCACGTCGCCGCGTTCGGCCTCGATCCGGCAGCCACGCTGTTCATCGACGACAGCCAGAAGAATGTCGACGGCGCCAAGGCGGCCGGTTGGCAGGCTGTGCTGTTCACCGATGCAAAGACGCTCAGGGCGGACCTTGAGCGCCTTGGGATCAAAGTGTGATTTGAATCGCTTCCAGAGGTTGGGTGGGCCTTGGCATAACCGATCTGTCGCAGCTTGGAGCCTCAGGCCCCTGCCCGCTCCATGCCCAGGCGGGCAATGCGGCGAAGCTCGTCGATTGGGGTCAGGCCGCCGCTGCGCTCATAATGCCAGAAGGTCCATCCGTTGCAGGCGTCCAGCCCCTGCACGTGTGCGCCGATCTTGTGGATCGACCCGGCACTGTCGCCGATCGCCAGCGTGCCATCGGCACGCACTTTTGCCGCCCAGCGCTTCTTGGCGTCGTAGAGCGTGGCGCCGGGCGCCACCAAGCCATTGTCGAGAAGCGTGACGAATGCGACGCGCGGCTCAGCCCGCTTGCCGGTCAGCACCGTCAAATTGGCGCCTTCCAGCGGCCGGACCGCATCGATACGTTCCATGGCGGCATCGATATAGGCCTGCTCACGCTCGATGCCGACGAAGTGGCGGCCAAGCCGCTTGGCCACAGCCCCGGTGGTACCTGAACCGAAGAAGGGGTCGAGCACGATGTCGCCTGGCCTGGTCGATGCCGTCATGACGCGGGCAAGCAACGCTTCCGGCTTCTGCGTCGGATGTAATTTGTCACCATTGTCGTTCTTCAGGCGCTCGCCGCCGGTGCAGATCGGAAATAGCCAGTCGGAACGCATCTGAATGTCGTCATTCGACGCCTTCAGCGCCTCGTAGTTGAATGTGTAACCCTTGCCCTTTTGGTCGCGCGATGCCCAGATCATCGTCTCATGCGCGTTCTGGAAACGGCGGCCACGGAAATTGGGCATTGGATTGGTCTTGCGCCAGACGACGTCGTTGAGGATCCAGAAGCCCAGGTCCTGCATCTTGGCGCCGACCCTGAAAATATTGTGGTAGGAGCCGATGACCCAGATCGTGCCGTTGGGCTTCAACACGCGGCGCGCCGCCAGCAGCCAGGCGCGAGTGAAGGCGTCGTAGGCCTCAAAACTGTCGAACTGGTCCCAATGGTCGTCGACGGCATCGACCTTGGATTGGTCGGGCCGGTGCAGATCGCCATCGAGCTGCAGATTGTAAGGCGGATCGGCAAAGATCACGTCGATCGACTTTTCCGGCAGCCGTTCGAGCGCGGCGACGCAGTCGCCCTTCAGGATCGTATCCAGCCACTCGGATTGCTGGGGAGCATCGGAAAGGTCGTCGAGAAGACGCACGGCAGACATTGTGACACCCAAGGCACGCGTTACTGTTTACTGTCCGTTATGGTTACCGATCAGCGTAAATATTCAGTGAAGCAGCACGCCGAATTTGCGAAGCCCGGCCTGTTGGTGTATGCCGCGCCGCCTGAGCCGTTTTGACCAAAGGCCCTCTCGGCATTCCCCTCATCCCGCTTCCCGGATCACCATGCCCCAGCCAGATCTTGTCATCTTCGATTGCGACGGCGTGCTCGTCGATTCCGAAATCATCGCCGCGCGTATCGATGCGGAGCTTTTGACCTCGGCCGGCTACGAGATATCGGCCGAGGAGATTTCCGAGGTCTATGCCGGGCTGATTTTCAAGGACATCATGATGCGGGTCGAGGAAAAGTCCCGGATCCCGTTCCAGGCCTCCTTGATCGACAAGGAGGAACAGCTTGTCGATCGCAGGCTGCGCAGCGACGTGCGTGCCATCGACGGAGCGCACGAAGCTGTCGCCGCGGTAGCAGTGCCGCGCTGCGTCTGTTCGAATTCGCGTTCTGAGCGGATCGAATTCATGCTGGAGAAGGTGCAGCTTTTGCCGTTCTTTGCCGGCCGGATCTTTTCCTCGCTGGAAACCCCGACCGGGAAAACCAAGCCGGCGCCGGACGTGTTTCGGTTCGCCGCGGAAAAGCTCAAGGCCGATCCGGCGAACACCTTTGTCATCGAGGATTCGGTGCATGGCGTCACCGGCGCCAAGACGGCGGGAATGCGCGTCATCGGCTTTACCGGCGCGGCGCACAGCTATCCCGGCCACGCCGATGCGCTGACCGAGGCCGGCGCGGAAACGGTCATCCGCCGCTGGGCGGAACTGAAAAGCGTGATCGCCGCGCTGTCGGAATGGTCGGCGGACGCGTGAGAGGCCGCCTCAGCCGCCGCGGCGCGAATGCAGCGGCTTAGTTGGTCGCGGCGGCTTTCTTCTTCCTCGGCTTGTCTGTCGCTACTTTCGGAGCGCCCTCGTCATACCCGGCATATGCCTGGTAGTCCTTCGCCGTCGGCTCCGGAACGACGACGTTGGAATCGGTGAAGACGAACTGCGTGGCACTCGAAGGATCGGTAACCTGGACCTGATAGGAGTGAAGCTGCGAATAGAGAACTTCGGTGCCGTGCATCACCGCGATGCGGATCGGCATGGTGATGGTCCCGGGGGTGAACATCGGGCCAGGCACGACCTTGCCGGCGACGGCTATCTTCATCGACAAGGAGCCGTTGGCGCGGCTGCAGTCGCGGGTCACATCGGTGATCGAAGCCTGATAGATGATCTTGGCGGAATCGTCCGGCTGATCGACGCCAGCCGCGTCCGTTGCCGGCTGCGCGGCTTCCTCGGCGGCAACATCGGTTTTTTTCTTCGGCTTCGGACCGCTCTTGGCGTAGGTATTGAAGAAAGCGGTGCCGTCACGCAACGTCACTTTCGGGCAATAGGCCTGCAGCTGGCTGGAAAGCACCTTGGGATCGGGTGGCGGTGGCGGCGTCGTGTCCTTCTTGCCGAAGCCGAGAATACCATTGTCGCTCGATTGGCAGCCTGCGGCGGCAAGCATAAAGCCGGCGAGCCCCAGACCCGCGACAAAACGACCGTTGAATGAATGAAACGCCATGAACTGCACTTCCCTCTCGCAAAGCCGGTGACGTATATCAACCGCGCGGCAAAAATGCGACTGAGCCCGCGCAGAAATCCACCACCTCGCGGCGGGCCGAAATTCCCGGCAGCAATGGAAACGTAACGATGCAATATGTGAGTACCCGCGGGGAAGCGCCCGCGCTTGGATTTTCCGACGCCGTGCTGGCCGGACTGGCGCGCGACGGAGGGCTCTACCTGCCGAGCGCCTGGCCGCATTTTTCCGCAGCCGAGATCCGCGCCATGCGCGGCCTTGCCTATCCCGATCTTGCCATCCGGGTGCTGTCGCCGTTCCTCGGCGGCGAGATCGCGGCGCCGGTGTTCGAACGGCTGGTGCGCGAAGCCTATGCGACCTTCCGCCATGAGGCCGTCTGCCCGCTGGTGCAGACCGGGCCGAACAGCTTCGTGCTCGAGCTCTTCCACGGCCCGACGCTCGCGTTCAAGGACGTGGCGATGCAGCTTCTTGCACGGCTGATGGACTATGTGCTGGCCGAGCGCGACCAGCGCGCCACCATTGTCGGCGCCACCTCCGGCGACACCGGAGGGGCCGCCATCGATGCCTTTGCCGGGCGCAACCGCACCGACATCTTCGTGCTTTTCCCGCATGGCCGCGTCTCGCCGGTACAGCAGCGGCAGATGACGACCTCGACCGCCGCAAACGTCCATGCGTTGGCGATCGAAGGTAATTTCGATGACTGCCAGGGCCTGGTGAAGGACATGTTCAACGACCATGGTTTTCGCGACCGGGTATCGCTGTCGGGCGTCAATTCGATCAACTGGGCCCGCATCATGGCCCAGATCGTCTATTATTTCTCCTCCGCGCTGTCGCTCGGCGCGCCCGACAGACCGGTTTCCTTCACCGTGCCGACCGGCAATTTCGGCGACATCTTTGCCGGCTATGCCGCCAAGAAGATGGGGCTGCCGATCGAACGGCTGATCATCGCCACCAACGACAACGATATTCTGGCGCGCACGCTGGCGACCGGCGAATACCGCATGAAGGGGGTTTTTTCGACCACGTCGCCCTCGATGGACATCCAGGTGTCTTCGAACTTCGAACGCTTGCTGTTCGAAGCGTCCGGCCGCGATGCCTCGACCGTGCGGCGCTACATGAACGGGCTCAAGCAGTCCGGCGCCTTCACCATCGAGGCTGGCGAAATCGCCAAGATCCGCTCCGAATTCGACGCCGGCCGCGCCACCATGGACGAGGTCGCCGCCAGTATCCGCACCACACTAGCGGCGAGCGGCTATCTGCTCGACCCGCATACGGCCGCGGCCGTGCATGTGGCCGCCGGCAAGGCTGCGGGTGAGGTGCCGATGGTGGTGCTGGGCACTGCGCACCCGGCAAAGTTTCCCGCCGCCGTCGAAGCCGCCAGCGGCGTGTCGCCTGCCCTGCCTGCATGGCTAGGCGGGTTGATGAGCGCCGAGGAAAAATACACGGTACTTCCATCCGACCTGAAAATGGTGGAAGATTATCTCGGCCGCCACACGCGGGCGGCGCGTTAGGGAGTAATTGCCATATGGGTGTTGAGGTAAGCCGTCTGTCGAACGGCCTGACAGTCGCCACCGAAACCCTTCGAAGCCTCGAATCTGTTGCCCTTGGCGCCTGGGTCAAGTCGGGCGCACGCAACGAGCGTGACGAAGAGCACGGAATGGCGCACTTGCTCGAGCACATGGCTTTCAAGGGCACCAGGCGGCGAAGCGCCTTCGAGATTGCCTCGGAGATCGAGGACGTCGGCGGTGAGATCAATGCCGCCACCAGCGTCGAGACGACCTCCTATTATGCAAGGGTTCTTAGCGACGACGTGCCGCTGGCGGTCGATATTCTTTCCGACATCCTGCAGGACTCCGAATTCGATCCGCAGGAGTTGGAACGAGAGCAGCATGTGATTTTGCAGGAGATCGGCGCCGCGCACGATACGCCCGACGACGTCGTTTTCGATCACTTTACCGAGACCGCCTTTCGCCACCAGACTATCGGCCGCTCGATTCTCGGCACGCCGGAAACCGTCAAATCCTTCACTTCGAAGCAGTTGCACGACTTCATCGAGCGACAGTACGGTGCCGAGAACATGGTGATGGTGGCGGCCGGCGATATCAAGCACGACGATTTCGTGCGGGAGGTCGAAAAGCGGCTCGGCAGCTTCCGCGGCAAGGCCGACGGCACCATCCCGCAATATGCGCAGTATGTCGGCGGCGATTTTCGCGAGGACCGCGACCTGATGGACGCCCAGATCGTGCTGGGTTTCGAGGGCCGCGCCTATCACGTCCGCGATTTCTATGCCTCCCAGGTCCTGTCGATGATCCTGGGCGGCGGCATGTCGTCGCGACTTTTCCAGGAAGTCCGCGAAAAACGCGGCCTGTGCTATTCGGTCTATGCCTTCCATTGGGGTTTTTCCGACACCGGCGTCTTCGGGGTCCATGCCGCGACCGGACAAAGCGATATTGCCGAGCTGGTGCCTGTGATCATCGACGAGCTGCAAAAGGCCGGCGAAAACATCCTGCAGGAGGAGCTTGACCGGGCGCGTGCCCAGTACCGCGCCGGGCTGATCATGTCGGCCGAGAGCCCGGCCAGCCGCGCCTCGCAGATCGCCAGGCAGTTGCTTCTGTTCGGCAGGCCGATCGCCAAGGAAGAGCTGATGGAGCGCCTGTCGGCGTTGACTGTCGAGCGGCTGACGGATCTGTCGTCCCGGCTTTTTTCGACCAAGCCGACGCTTACAGCTGTCGGGCCGGTGGGTACGCTCGCGCCCTATGAGGCGATCCTCGATTCGCTTTCGGGCACGCAGACCACTGCCCGTAAGCTTGCCGTCTAAGCCCATTCGAGCATCGTGTTCGCGCTCCCTTTCTTTCGCCGCGACCTGCCGGCACTGAAGGGCGAGCTGGTCACGCTGCGCGTGCCGCTGACCAACGACTATCGCGAGTGGTCGGTGCTGCGCAGTGAAAGCCGCGCCTTCCTCGAGCCGTGGGAGCCGCGATGGACGCCTGACGAGCTCGACCGCACGGCGTGGCGGCACCGTATCGGCCGCTACCGCGAGGACTACGCGCAGGGGACGGCGATCGCCTTCTTCATCTTCGAGAAAAGCAGCGGCAAGCTGGCCGGCGGTATCACCCTCGGCAATATCCGCCACGGGGTCGCCCAAAGCGGCCATATCGGCTACTGGATCGGCGAGCGCTTCAGCGGACGCGGCCTGATGACCGATGCCGTCAAGGTGGTGACGCGTTTCGCCTTCGAAACGCTGCGGTTGCACCGGATCGAAGCTGCCTGTATCCCCGATAATGCCCGGTCGATCCGCGTGCTTGAAAAAGCCGGATTCCGGCGCGAAGGACTGCTACGATCCTATCTCAGGATCAACGGTATCTGGCAGGACCATTACCTATACGCCCGAATCGCGGACGATCCGCCGGGCGTTGGAACAAAGGACTGATTTTTGACGAATTTTCTGCGCAACGGGTCGCTGCTTGCCTTTATGCTGGCTGCAATCGTCACGCTCTGCGCGGCATCGTCGGCGTTTGCGGTCGAACCGATCAAGATCGCCCGCGACGACGTGGCGCTCGACCTTTCGGGCGCCGTCGCAATCTACCGCAACCAAGGCGAGAATTTCCAGGTCTCGACGGCACCCGGCCCGGACGGCATCGTACGGCGCATCGAGGTCGAGGCCAATGACGCGCGCTCGACCGGCGACTGGGCGGTGTTCGCGCTCGCTAACACCACCGACCAGCAGCTCGACAGGCTGATTGTAGCACCGCATTTCCGGCTGGTGAATTCCGGCCTGTTTTGGCCGGATCTCGGCTCGACCCGTATCGCTGCGATCACGCCCAGCGAAGGCTTTGCGCTCGACCGCCAGACCAGCCCCGACGCCGACGTGTTCCGGGTGACGTTGAACCCCGGAACGGTGATCACCTTCATCGCCGAGCTCGCCTCGCCCAAGCTGCCGCAGGTCTATCTGTGGGATCCTGAATCCTACAAGGACTCGGTCAATTCCTACACGCTGTTTCGTGGCATCGTCATCGGCATCGCCGGCCTGCTGGCGCTGTTCCTGACCATTCTTTTCGTCGTCAAGGGGACCTCGATGTTTCCGGCGACGGCGGCCCTTGCCTGGGCGGTGCTTGCGTATATCTGCGTCGATTTCGGCTTTCTTAACAAGATCATAGAAATATCCCCGGGCAACGAGCAGATGTGGCGCGCCGGAACGGAGGTGGCGCTTGCGGCGACCTTCGTGGTGT
Organism: Mesorhizobium sp. M1142; assembly: GCF_040318565.1. Lineage (NCBI taxonomy): Bacteria > Pseudomonadati > Pseudomonadota > Alphaproteobacteria > Hyphomicrobiales > Phyllobacteriaceae > Mesorhizobium > Mesorhizobium sp. M1142. The sequence goes on along the minus strand of NZ_JAMYMK010000002.1, from coordinate 313,323 downwards.
TCCTGTTTGCCTATCTCAACCTCAACCGGTGGCACGGCCATTTCAGCTACGGCGCGCTGGTCTGGATTCTCGGGCTGGTGCTGATCGCCGGCGTCGCCATCATCGATCCGGCGGTTGCCGCCGGCATTGCCAGGCTGTCCTTCGCCGCCACCGCACTGACCGGGCTCGGCCTGATCATCTTCCTCGGTATCCGCGGTTACGACCGCGCCATCATGCTCGTGCCCAGTTGGGTGATGGTTCTGCTGTGGCTATGCGGATCGTGGATGGCGATCACCGGCATGCTGGACAACGATATCGCCCAGCCGGCGCTGGGCGGCGGGCTGATCCTCATCATCCTGCTGATCGGCTTCACGGTGATGCAGCACGCTTTTGCTGGCGGCGCCCTGCATCAGGGCCTGTTCTCCGATCTCGAGCGGCAGGCGCTGGCGGTTGCCGGATCGGGCGATACTGTGTGGGACTGGGACGTGCTGCGCGACCGGGTCGTCACTCGTCCCGACGTCAGCATTCAGCTCGGCCTTGCTCCCAACAGTCTCGGCGGTCCCGCCCGCAACTGGCTGCCGGTGCTGCATGCCGACGACCGCGACACGTTTCGCACGACGCTCGACGTGGTGCTCGAGCACCGGCGTGGCCGGGTGTCGCAAAACTTCCGCCTGCGCGGCGCCGATGGGCACTATCACTGGTTTGCGCTGCGCGCCCGGCCGGTGATCGGCTCGGACGGCGAGGTCATCCGCTGCGTCGGCACCATGGTCGATGTGACGGAGCAGAAGAAGTCCGAGGAACGGCTGCTGCACGACGCCGTGCACGACAATCTGACCGGCTTGCCCAACCGCGAGCTGTTCATGAACCGGCTGGAGGCGATCATTTCGATCGCCCGCACCGAAGAGAAGGTGCGCCCGACCGTCTTCGTCATCGACATCGATCGCTTCAAGCAGGTCAATGACGGGCTCGGCATCTCGGCCGGCGATACCATCCTTTTGACCATAGCGCGGCGGCTGCACCGGCTGCTCAAGCCGAAGGATTCGCTGTCGCGCTTTGCCGGCGACCAGTTCGCGCTGATGCTTTTGTCGGAGCAGGATCCGGCTCGCATCGCGGCCATCGCCGATGCCATCAAGCACGCCATCAACAACCCGATCACCTTCGCCAAGCGCGAGATCGTGCTGACCGCCTCGATCGGGCTGATCACCTGGACGTCCACGCAGACCTCGGCCGAGGACATGGTCAAGGATGCCGAGCTTGCCATGCATCAGGCCAAGCGCTTCGGCGGCGACAGGATCGAGCCGTTCCGGCCCGCCTTCCGCACGGTCGGCACCGACCGGCTGCAGTTCGAGTCCGACCTGCGCCGCGCCATCGAGCGACGTGAATTCACGCTTGCCTATCAGCCGATCGTGCGGCTCGAGGACGGCAGCGTTGCCGGCTTCGAAGCGTTGCTGCGCTGGGACCATCCGCGGCGCGGCATGATCCCGCCCGCGGATTTCATTCCGGTTGCCGAAAACTGCGGCCTGATCGTGCAGCTTGGGCTGTTCGCCATGCAGCAGGCTGCCGAAGACCTGGCCGGATGGCAAAAGCAGATCGGCGATGCGCCGCTGTCGGTCTCGGTCAATCTGTCCAGCCGTCAGCTCATCCGCCGCGACCTGGTCAGCGACGTCCGCTCGGTGATCGCGCGAGCCAACCTGAAACCGCGCTGCTTCCGGCTCGAACTCACCGAATCGCTGGTGATGGACAATCCCGAGCAGACCGCCCATGTGCTGACCAAGCTGAAGCAGCTTGGCATCGGCCTGTCGTTGGACGATTTCGGCACCGGCTATTCATCGCTGGCCTATCTGACGCGCTTTCCTTTCGACACCATCAAGATCGACAAGAGCTTCGTCGACGACGCGACGCCGAAACGCGCGGTGCTGCTCAAATCGATGGTCAACATGGCGCATGAGCTCGGCCTGTCGGTCGTTGCCGAAGGGATTTCGGACGAAAGCGATGCGCTGGAGCTACGGCAGATGGGCTGCGAATACGTGCAGAGCTTCATGTTCGGAGCACCGATGCCCGGCGACCAGGTGCTGAAGACGCTGAAGGAACAGTATCCGCTCACTCAAGCGTGACAAGTTTCTGGGACGTGATGAGGGCTCAGGCGTGACCGGCAGCCAGGCTGAGATGCGCGAGATCGATGCCGATCGAGGCAAGGATCCGGTCGTATTTGCGGTCGATGTCGGCGTCGAACAGAAGCTCGGCACTTGCCGGGCAAGTCAGCCATCCATTCTCGGCGATCTCGTTTTCAAGCTGGCCCGCACCCCAGCCGGCATAGCCGAGAGCCATCAGCGCCCGCCGGGGTCCGCGGCCGGAGGAGATGGCGCGCAAAATGTCGACGGTCGCGGTCAGGCAGACGTCGTCGGACACGGCGAGCGAGGATTCCACCCGGTAGTCGCCCGAATGCAGGACGAAGCCGCGGCTGCGATCCACCGGTCCGCCATTGCGCACGACAAAGTCGCGCGCCGGCGCCGGCAGACGGATCGCCTCCATCTCATTCATGATGCCAAGTTGCACGAGCAGGTCCGGAAACAGCATCTGCTGCGTCTGGTTGATGATCAGCCCCATCGCACCTTCGTCGCTGTGCGCGCAAATGTAGATGACAGAGCGCGTGAAGCGGTCGTCCTTCATGCCGGGCATGGCGATCAGGAACTGGTCGTCGAGAAAGCCGGGGCCTGTGGCCGTCCTTTTATGGCGCAACAAATCCATGGCCACAGCGTAACGCGTTTCCGAAGCCTCGAAAAGATGGGCGGCGCTCGATTTGATCAGGCTCGTAAATCGAAGGTCACGCAAATATGATGCCGGCCGCGTCATGAAATCATTGTGCGGCCATCAACGGACGATCAAATCACCGTCATGCAAAGCTTGAAAATCCTGCTGCTTGGTGTGGCCATTGGATCGGCGACCGGCCTCCCAGCCTCAGCCTCCTCGTCGGCCTGGTACAACAGCGAAGGCGGCAGGGTGAGGCTGGTGACGAGCGGCAAAGCCGACGAGGCCGGACGTCTCCAGGGCGTCCTCGACATTGCGCTGAAGCCCGGCTGGAAAACCTATTGGCGCGATCCGGGCGATGCGGGCGTGCCGCCACAGATCGACGTCTCGGCCAGCACCAACATTGCCGACGCGACGCTTTTGTTTCCGCCGCCGCAGCGCCATGACGACGGCTATGGCAAATGGGCCGGCTACGACCACCCGGTTTCGTTGCCGGTGACGTTCACGCTTGCCACGCCCGGCCAGCCGGCCGTCATCGATGCGGACATTTTCCTCGGCATCTGCGAAACCATCTGCATCCCGGTGCAAACAAGGCTGACCGTCGATCCCGGCGCCGATCCGGACAACGCCGAGGATGCGGCACTGGTCAAGGCAGGCCTTGCCACCCTGCCCGCCACGGCAACGCCCGATTTCGGCATAAACGTACTGCCGGGCGACCACGAAACGCTGATTGTCGAAGCGAGCTTTCCGGGCAGCCCCGAGGGCGCCGACTTCTTCGTTGCCGGCGAACGCGACTACATGTTCGGTGCCCCGGCACGCAGCGAAAAGGATGGCAAGCTGATCTTTACTGTGCCGATCCTCGACAGGCCGTCGACAACGCCAACCGATGGCGGCCTGCACTACACACTGACAAGTGCCGCAGGCGCGGTCGAAGGCCTGTTGCCATTCCCGTGATGCCAACGTCTGGACTGTTGCCGGGCGCGCCTTAATTCGCTATCGCAAGGACACTCCCTTCCATTCCAAACGAGGACCATCATGACGATCTCCGTTGGCGACAAACTGCCCGATGCGACCTTCAAGACAATGACCGCCGACGGTGCAAAGCCGATCACGACGGGCGAGATATTCTCAGGAAAGACGGTCGTGCTGTTTGGCGTTCCAGGCGCTTTCACGCCGACCTGCAGCAACAATCATCTGCCCGGCTACCTGGACAATTACGACGCCATCCTGGCGCGCGGCGTCGACACTATCGCCGTTGTCTCGGTCAACGATGTTCACGTCATGGGGGCTTGGGCCCGCTTCAGCGGCGGTGAAGGCAAAATCCTTTATCTTGCCGACGGCAATGGCGATTTCGCCAAATCGGTCGGCCTCGACGCCGACCTCTCCAGCGGCGGTATGGGGCTGCGCTCGAAGCGTTTTTCGATGATCGTCGATGACGGCAAGGTCACCGCACTCAATGTCGAGACAAAGCCCGGCGTCGACGAGTCCGGTGCGGCTCACATTCTCGGACAGCTTTCCGTCCTGGCGACAGCCTAGGCCAGGCACGGCAAAGGGCGCCTTCTAGCGCTCAACGTCCAAAGGACGCTGACTTTTGCATCGGCGCATGATCCTTCCGAAAGCCGACCCGGTTTCGGGGCCATGTGTCGGCCTTTCGGGACTGGTTGCTTTTGGGGATCTCGATTATGTCTGACATCTTGTGGCGCAGCGTCGCGATCGGCATCGGCGCAACCGCGCTTATGGATTTCTGGGCGATTTTCCTGAACAAGGCCTTTGCCCAACCGCGCCCGAACTGGGGGCTGGTCGGCCGCTGGGTCTGGCATCTCAGGGAAGGCAAGGTCTTCCATGATGACATTGGCGAGGCCTCGCCCTACCCACATGAATCAGTACTTGGCTGGGCCTTTCATTATGCTGTCGGTATCGTCTACGGCATCATACTGGTCGTGCTGGCCGGGACGGCCTGGCTCACCGCGCCGACCTTCCTGCCGGCCTTTATCCTCGGCATCGTCACCGTCGGCGCCGGGTGGTTTCTGCTGGCGCCCGGCATGGGTGCTGGCTGGGCCGCTTCGAAGCGGCCCAATCCGATGCAGGTCCGCGCCCTCAATCTTGTGTCGCATACGGTGTTTGCCATCGGACTGTTCGGCACCGCCCTCCTGATCCGCTGACACGCCAGTTCAACCGGATCAATAACTCTGGGTCGAGCGCCGAACCTTCTTGGCCGCCGATTGCCTGGACCGGGTGCCTTCCTTCGGCGGCACGGACGCGAGCACGGGTTTCGCCGACTTCGTCTTGAATGGCGCCATGCCGAGCCGCGCCAATTCGTCGGCGCGCTCGTTCTCAGGATGGCCGGCATGGCCCTTGACCCAATGCCAGGTGACCTGATGGCGGTTGCGCGCCGCGTCGAGCTGCTGCCACAGCTCGGCATTCTTCACCGGCTGCCGGGCGGCGGTCTTCCAGCCGTTGCGCTTCCAGCCATCGATCCAACCGAAAATGCCGTCCTTGACGTAGTTGCTGTCGGTATAAAGGTCGACGACGCAAGGCTCCTTGAGCGCGTTGAGCGCCGAGATCGCCGCCAACAACTCCATGCGGTTGTTGGTGGTCAGAGCCTCGCCACCATGGAGCTCCTTGATGGCGCGGTTGAAGCGCAGGATTGCGCCCCAGCCGCCAGGCCCGGGATTGCCCGAACAGGCACCATCGGTGAAGATTTCAACGCGCTTGGTCATGTCAGTCCATATTCGGAAGGAGAGTGGATCGCCCGGTGGAAGCGCATCCGGCGGATATACTCGGTCGGGTCGCGTTTCATTACCATGCCGCCATCCGGAACCGTCAGCCAGTCGTAGAGCCGGGTCAGCATGAAGCGCAGCGCCGAGCCGCGCGCCAGCATCGGCAGCGCAGCTTTCTCGTCACTGCTCAACGGCCGCACGCTTTGGTAGCCGGCAAGCAGCGCCGTGCCCTTGGTCAGATTGAAGGAAAAATCCTTCTCGAAGCACCAGGCGTTCAGGCACGTGGCAACGTCATAGGCGTAGAGGTCGTTGCAAGCGAAATAGAAGTCGATCAGCCCGGACAGTTTCTCGCCGAGGAAGAACACATTGTCCGGGAAAAGATCGGCATGGATGATGCCTTGCGGCAGACCGCTCGGCCAGTTCCGCTCGAAATCGGCGAAATCGGCATCGACCTCGGCCGCCAGTCCCGGCTCGACCTCGTCGGCGCGGGCGCGGGCGGCATTCCACAGCTTGCGCCAGCCATCGATGGCAAGGGCGTTGAGGCGGGTCATCGGAAAATCCGCGCCGGCCAGATGCAGTGCCGCCAGTGCCTTGCCGACCTCGCCGCAATGCGCAGCCGTCGGCCGCCGCAGCGACAGGCCTTCGAGAAAGGTGATGATGACCGCCGGCCGACCAGCAAGTGTTCCGATCACACTGCCATCATGTGCGGTGACCGGGAGCGGACAAGAAATGCCCTTTCTGGCGAGATGGGCCATGAGGCCGAGAAAGAACGGCAGGTCAGCCTTGTCGACGCGCTTCTCGTAAAGCGTCAGGATGTAGGAGCCGCTGCTGGTGTGCAGCAGAAAATTCGAGTTTTCGGTGCCTTCGGCGATGCCCTTGTAGGACAGGAGGTCGCCGACCGGATAGTTCCTGAGGAATGCGCCGAGCTCGCCCTCGTTGACGTCGGTGTAGACCGCCATCGTTGTTACGCGGCCCCGTTGACGAAGGCCATGTCGGCGGCCGTCAGTTCGACATCGCGCAACACCCGCATCACCGGAAAGTCCTCCGTCTCCGTCGCCGTTACGGCCAGCTCGATGGTCACGTCGAAGCGCTGCCTGAACGCATCGACGATCTCGTCGACGATGATCTCCGGCGCCGAGGCGCCCGCCGACAGGCCGAGCGTCGAAATGCCGGCAATCTCATTCCACGGAATTTCGGAGGCGCGCTGCACGAGAAGCGACATCGAGGCGCCGGCGCGCTCGGCCACTTCGACCAGGCGCCGCGAGTTGGAGGAGTTAGGTGCGCCGACAACGAGGAAGAGATCGGCGCCGGCCGCTGTTTCCTTGACCGCTTCCTGGCGATTGGTGGTGGCATAACAGATCGATTCCGCCGCCGGCGCGTGCAGCTCGGGAAAACGCTGCTGCAGGGCGCGAATGATACCGGCGGTGTCCTCGACCGACAGCGTCGTCTGGGTCACGAAGCCGAGCGCCTGCGGGTCTGCAGGCACGAAGCTTGCGGCGTCGGCTTCGGTCTCGATCAGAGTGACCGCGCCATCCGGCAACTGGCCCATTGTGCCGATCACCTCGGGATGCCCGGCATGGCCGATCAAAAGCACGTGGCGGCCAAGCCGCTGATGGCGCATTGCCTGCTTGTGGACTTTCGAAACCAGCGGGCAAGTCGCGTCGAGATAGAAGAGGTTGCGCGACTGGGCGTCGGCCGGCACCGATTTCGGCACGCCATGCGCCGAAAAGACGACCGGGCTCTGGCGATGCTCGGGCGGGATTTCGGAGAGCTCCTCGATGAACACCGCGCCGAGGCTTTGCAGCCCTTCGACGACGTAGCGGTTGTGCACGATCTCGTGGCGGACATAGACCGGCGCGCCGTATTTCTTCAGCGCCAGCACGACGATCTGGATGGCACGGTCGACGCCGGCACAGAAACCGCGCGGCTGGCAAAGCCGGATGGTCAGCGGTGGCTTTGTGTGAAGCATGATTGCATCTTACGCTGATTGTAGGCCGGTTGATCGGACTGTGACTTCTGAGCTCTAGGCGCGAAATGAGGTGCGCGGCCCTGCCCTGTCAAGGGTAGTGGCGGCGATCATTGGTCTTTCGCCGGGCGGCGGAGCCAGGAGATAAGGACACCGGCAAGGGCGGCGGCAAGGCCGTACCAGGTTATCGCATATTGCAGATGGCTGTTCGGCAGGTCGATGACGGTGACGCCGCCGACCGGCAGCCCGCCGGGGTTGGGCGTGGCGTTCGCATCGATGAAGATCGGCACCAGCGCCGCACCTGCCGGCAGGCCGGCGCTCGAGGCCATCGCATCACGATCCTTCCAGTAGAAGATGTTCTTCTGCGGATCATTGTCGGGAAGCATCATCGAGGGCCTGGCCGGCAGCGGGTTCCGGGCGAGCCCCGTCACCGTCACTTCGCCCGTTACCTGCCCCTGCGGCCGCTTGGCTGGGTCCTTGAAATCGTAAGGCACGAAGCCGCGGTTGATCAGTACGAAACGGCCATCGTCGAGTTGCAGCGGCGTGAAGACATCGAAACCGGACTGGCCTTCCCAGGTGGCGAGGAAATGCCGCTCGCCTTGATGCAGGAAAGTGCCGGTCACCGTTACCGGCGTGTAGTCCACGTCGCGGGTGGCAGCAAACCGCTTTTCGACCTCGGCCAATGGCACAGGCGCCGAATGCGTGCGCTGGTCTATCGTCTGGAGAAGGCCCTCTTTCCAGTGCAGGCGCTGAACCTGCCAGGTGCCGAGCGCCAGCAGGATCAAAAACACGATGATACCCAGGCCGAGTGCCAATGCGCGCTTGGGCCGCGACCGGCCGGCCACCAAACCTGATGCCTCGCTCATTCGCCGCGGTCCAGCCGGCCCTCGGCCGCCTTGTTGCGGTATTGCAGCGTCAGCAGCACGCCCTTGATCAGCCGGAGCGCCGCCAGGCAAAGCACCAGCGTCAGCGGAATCCACAGCAGCAGATGCAGCCAGAGCGGCGGATTGAGCGTCACCTCCGTCCACAACGCCAGGCCGACGACGATGAAGCCGATGATCAGGATAACGAACACCGCCGGCCCGTCGCCGGCATCGGCGAAGGAATAATCGAGGCCGCAATTGGTGCAGCGATTGCCGACCGTGAGGAATCCAGAAAACAGCTTGCCCTCGCCGCAGCGCGGGCAGCGGCCATGCAGGCCGGCCGGGATCGGATCGATTGGTGGCCAGATCGCCTTGTCGTCGCTCATCGGATCATCCTAGGAGCATTTGCCGCAAAAGATAAGGCGGCCACGTCGCCGCAGCCGCCTTGTCGATTTCCTCAGGTCGATCTCAATGCGGTTCGATCATCGCGCCGTTCGATGCCCAGACGTAGATCGAGGCAAACAGGAACAGCCACACCACGTCGACGAAGTGCCAGTACCAGGCGGCGGCCTCGAAGCCGAAATGCTGCTTGGGCGTGAAGTCGCCCTTCATGGCGCGGATCAGGCAGACCAACAGGAAGATCGTGCCGATGATGACGTGGAAGCCGTGGAAGCCGGTCGCCATGAAGAAGGTGGCGCCGTAGATCGAATCCCTGAAGCCGAACGGCGCGTGCATGTACTCGTAGGCCTGCACCATGGTGAACAGCATGCCGAGGCCGACGGTCAGCACCAAGCCATTGATCAGGCCTTTGCGGTCGCCGTGGATGAGCGAGTGATGCGCCCATGTCACCGTGGTGCCCGACAGAAGCAGGATGACGGTGTTGTAGAGCGGCAGGTGGAAGGGGTCGAGAACTTCGATGCCCTTGGGCGGCCAGACGCCGCCGGTGAAGGCGGTGCGGGCGTATTGATGGACCTCGCCCGGAAACAGGCTGGCGTCGAAGAAGGCCCAAAACCAGGCGACGAAGAACATCACCTCGGAGGCAATGAACATGATCATGCCGTAGCGCAGATGCAGCGACACGACGCGGGTGTGGCGACCCTCATGCGCCTCCTTGATAGTGTCAGACCACCAAGCGAACATCGTGTAGATGACGATCAAAAGGCCAATGAAGAACAGCCACGGATTGGCAATGTTGAAACCGAAGATCGGGAAATCGCCGCCCTTGAGATACTGCATGTAACAGACGCCGCCGATCGCGGTCACCAGTGCCCCGACGGAGCCCAGGAAAGGCCACGGGCTCGGGTCGACGAGATGATAGTCATGCTGTGGTTTTGCGTGTGCGTCTGCCATATCAACCCCCGAGGCTTGCTTCGGTATCTGAAATCTTGTTGCGGCGGCCGTCGGCCGGCACCGATGATGCGACCGGCTTGGTCTTGTCGACCGGGAACATCGTGTAGGACAGGGTAATCGTCCTCAAATCCTTCAATTCCGGCGCGTTGACGATGTCGGGATCGACATAGAACACGACCGGCATGTCCAGCGTCTCGCCCGGCTTCAGCGTCGTGTCGGTGAAGCAGAAACACTCGACCTTGTTGAAGTAAGGCCCAGCCAGTTCCGGCTGCACGTTGAAGGTGGCGCGTCCGGTGATGGGCCGGCTGAATTTGTTCGTCGCGCTGAAATGCGCCTCGGCGGTCTCGCCGATCTTGATGATGATCGAGCGGTCGACCGGCTGGAATTGCCAGGGAACGCCGGCGGTGTTGGCATCGAAGCGGATGGTGATGTCGCGGTCGAGCACCCTATCGGCATATTGCTGGGTCGCCCGTTTGACGGTGCCGCCGTAGCCTGTCGCCTGGCAGAACATCGCATAGAGCGGCACTGCGGCGTAAGCCATGCCGATCATGCCGCCGAAGAACGCGATGCAGACGGCAGCGACGACGCGGTTCGTATTCTTCTTCGTAGGATCGGTGACTGTTTGCCTGGTCATCGTCAGCTCACATCGAGCCAGGGAAACTGTGGCCAAATTTCACGATGGTCGCGACGTAGAATATGACGACCAGCGCCGCCAGCGCGAAACCGATTGCGGCCGAGCGATTGCGGCGCGCCTTCTGCTGACGTTCGGTCAGCGTGACCAGTTCAAGCTTCTTTTCGGCCATGCTCATGCTCCGCCGACGGTCAGCGCGCGCGCGACGACGCAATCGCCAAGGTAGGTGGCGAAGATGGCGAAGAGATAAAGCAGCGAATAGCCGAACAAGGCCTTGGCCGGCTTCATCGCCCTGTCGTCATCGGCCATTTGCAGCACCTTCCACGCATACCATAGGAAGCCGACGCCGAGCAGCAACGCAACGATGCCATAGGCCGGCGTAGTGAAGCCAAGAACCCATGGCAGCACGCCAACCGGCGCGAGGACCAGCGCATAGGCAAAGATCTGGCGCCTGGTCGCGGGATGGCCGGCGACATTCGGCATCATCGGAATGCCTGCCTTGGCGTAGTCCTCCGACTTGAACAGCGCGAGCGCCCAGAAATGCGGCGGCGTCCACAGGAAGATGATCAGGAACAGCACCAAGCTTTCGAGGCTGACCGATCCGGTTACCGCCGCCCAGCCGATGACCGGCGGAATGGCGCCGGCAGCACCGCCGATGACGATGTTCTGCGGCGTCCAGCGCTTCAGCCACATCGTATAGATGACGGCATAGAAAAAGATGGTGAAGGCCAGAAGCGATGCGGCCAACCAGTTGACCAGCACGCCGAGGGTCATCACCGACAGAACCGACAGCACCAGCCCGAAACTCAATGCCTCGCCTGGCCGGATGCGGCCGGCCGGCACGGGACGGCCGGCGGTGCGCGTCATCACCGCATCGATGTCTGCGTCGTACCACATGTTGAGCGCACCGGACGCGCCAGCTCCAATGGCAATAGCCAGGATCGCGATCACCGCCAGCAGCGGATTGATGGTTACCGGGGCGGCGACCATGCCGACAAACGCGGTGAACACCACCAGCGACATGACGCGCGGCTTCAGCAGGGCGAAAAAATCGCCCGCCGTCGCTTCCGACATGCGGAAGCCTGGCTCGTCAATCAGTCTGTCTTCGGCAAGGGCCATGCGTACTTAAAGTCCATCATTCCGTTGGCCAAAACCGCCGGTCGGCCGGCGGTTCCGTATTAAAGGAGGCAACCGCCTACTTGATCTTCGGCAACTGTTCCCACTGGTGGAACGGCGGCGGCGAAGGCAGTTGCCATTCCAGCGTGGTCGCACCCTCGCCCCAAGGATTGGCGCCGGCGACACGCTTCTTCTGGAACGCCTCGAAGACGCCGAACAGGAAGATGACGACGCCGACAGCCGAGATGTACGAGCCGTAGGACGACACCATATTCCAGCCGGCGAAGGCATCCGGATAGTCGATATAGCGACGCGGCATACCGGAAAGACCGAGGAAGTGCTGCGGGAAAAAGACCAGGTTGACGCCGACGAAAGTGACCCAGAAGTGGGTGTTGGCGATCACCGGCGAATACATGTAGCCGGTCATTTTCGGGAACCAGTAGTACCAGCCGGCGAAGATGGCGAAGACCGCGCCCAGCGACAACACGTAGTGGAAGTGCGCGACCACGAAATAGGTGTCGTGCAGCGGGCGGTCGAGGCCGGCATTGGCCAGCTGCACGCCGGTGACGCCGCCAACAGTGAACAGGAAGATGAAGCCGATCGCCCACAGCATCGGCGTCTTGAGCGAAATCGACCCGCCCCACATGGTGGCGATCCACGAGAAGATCTTCACACCCGTCGGCACCGCGATGACCATGGTGGCAAAGACGAAATAGCGCTGGGTGTCGAGCGACAGGCCCGTCGTGTACATGTGGTGGGCCCAGACGATGAAGCCCACCGCGCCGATGGCAACCATCGCATAGGCCATGCCTAGATAGCCGAACACCGGCTTCCTCGAAAAGGTCGAGATGATGTGGCTGATGATGCCGAAACCCGGGAGGATCAGAATGTAGACCTCCGGATGGCCGAAGAACCAGAACAGGTGCTGGAACAGGATCGGATCGCCGCCGCCGTCCGGGGCGAAGAAGGTGGTGCCGAAATTACGGTCGGTCAACAGCATGGTGATGCCGCCAGCCAACACTGGAAGCGACAGAAGCAGCAGGAAGGCGGTGATCAACACCGACCAGGCGAACAGCGGCATCTTGTGCATGGTCATGCCGGGCGCGCGCATGTTGAAGATGGTGGTGATGAAGTTGATGGCGCCAAGAATCGAGGAGGCGCCGGCGATGTGGATTGAAAGGATCGCCAGGTCCATGGCCGGTCCGGGCTGGCCCGATGTCGATAGCGGCGGATAAAGCGTCCAGCCGCCGCCGACGCCGTAGGCGCCGGGCGCACTCGGGACGAAGGCCGAGATAATCAGCAGGATGAAAGCCGGCGGCAGCAGCCAGAACGAGACGTTGTTCATGCGCGGGAAGGCCATGTCCGGCGCGCCGATCATGATCGGCACCATCCAGTTGGCAAAACCGCCTATCAGCGCCGGCATCACCATGAAGAAGATCATGATCAGCGCATGCGCGGTGGTGAAAGCATTGTACATGCTCTTGCCGCCGTCGATGGCGGCGTCACCATTCATGCCGTAGACCATCTGCGCCAGGCCAGTGAATATCTGGATGCCCGGCTCCTGCAATTCCATGCGCATGACGACCGACAAGGCGCCACCGATGCAGCCCGCCATGATCGCGAAGATCAGATAAAGAGTGCCAATGTCCTTGTGGTTGGTCGAATACACCCACCGGACCCAGCCATGATACGGCTTGTGGTCGTGGTCGTCGTGAACTGCAGCGTCTGCCATGATCGGCTCCGTTCCCTGAATCTTTTCTGGTCGCGGCATCAGTTGCCGGCGGCCGCTACCTTGTTCGTGCCATCGACCTCGGCCATCAGCGCCTTGTTGGCGCCGGGAAGGTCGGTCTTGGCTGCCGCCAGCCAGGTCTTGTATTGCGCATCGGAGACGACGCGAATAGCGATCGGCATGAAGGCGTGGTCCTTGCCGCAGAGTTCGGAACACTGGCCATAATAGAGGCCTTCCTTGTCGGCCTTGAACCACACCTCGTTGATGCGGCCCGGCACCGCATCGGTCTTGATGCCGAAGGACGGCATGGCAAAGGCGTGAATGACGTCGGTCGCCGTCACCAGCACCCGGGTCATGGTGTTGACCGGCACCACCATCTCATTGTCGACGGCGAGCAGGCGCGGATACTCGGCGCGATCTTCCTTGCCGGCAGCAGCCCTGTCGGCATCCTGAAGGATCGCGGAATTGAAGGAAAGCGTATTGTCGACCTGGTATTCGTAGTCCCAGTTCCACTGATTGCCGGTCGCCTTGACGGTCAGCTTGGCTTCTTCCGGCGGCGTGTACTGCGCGGTCAGCAGCTGGAACGAGGGAATGGCGAGACAGAGCAGGATGACGACGGGACCGACAGTCCAGATGACCTCGATCAGCGTGTTGTGGCTGGTGCGCGACGGGGTCGGGTTAACGCTCGCCCGGAACCGCAAAATGCAGTAGGCGATCAGGAAAAGCACCAAGGCGGTGATCACAATGATGAACGCGAACGAGTAGTTCCCGAACCACTCGATCTGCCTCATAATGTCGGTCGCCGCAGGCTGAAAACTGGTTTCCCAAGGTTGGGGCTGGGCTGCACGAGCCGATGCAGCGGCAAACAACGTGGCGGCGGCACTAGCTACGATTTTGGCGGTTGCCAGGAATTTTCTCATCGCCCTCGTCATCTCCCAGTTCCTCGCGATCGGACCGCAAGAATGTCGAACAATGCCGGGACGGGAATCCCGGACAATTCAAGGCTGGTTCAAACCATACTCTATTTGCCTCCGCAAGAAAGGAGCGCCGGAACCCGTGCGGCATTTTTGCGCGCAAGCGCGGCGCTGGCTTCGTGCGGTGACGGCTCGCCGCGAATCACCAGAGCGGCATCCGAGTAGAATGAGCCGCGCGGCGCGCGGAACCGTCGCAATTAGGGCGAAATTGGCACGGAAAAGCGCATTGTCGCCTGTGTCGGGGCAGATCGCCGGGGTCTCGTCCTTTACTTGGGTTTAGTGCGGCTTAAAGTGCCGTGATTCGCAATGGAGCCGTCATGAACCCTTGGCTTTCGAGAACCTTGGCGAAGGTCATCCTTGTTGCCGCCGCAATAGCCTTGCCCGGCGCCGGCCTGGCCAATGCCGCGCAGCCAAGCGGCACCGTGAAGTCGACGCATGGGGCGTGGTCGATCATCTGCGATACGCCGGCCGGTGCTACGTCCGAACAATGCGTGATGATGCAGAACGTTGTCGCCGAGGATCGCCCGGAAATGGGTCTTTCCGTCGTCGTGCTGCGTACAGCCGACAATAAGGCCGAAATCCTTCGCGTGCTGGCGCCGCTCGGCGTGCTGTTGCCCAACGGGCTCGGCCTCAATGTCGACGGCAAGGATATCGGCCGCGCCTATTTCGTGCGCTGTTTCCAGGACGGCTGCTACGCCGAGGTCATCCTGGAAAAGCCGCTGCTCGACACGCTGAAGACCGGTACGTCCGCCACCTTCATCGTCTTCCAGACGCCGGAGGAGGGCATCGGCATTCCCGTCGACCTCAAGGGTTTCGCCGACGGCTTTGCCGCCCTGCCTTGAGGCTGCACGTTGACGCTGAAACTGCTCGATGCGGACGACTTCGAGATATTCAAGCGAATTCGCCTGGAGGCTTTGCGCGCTGAGCCCGAAGCCTTCGCCAGCAGCGCAGCGGAATGGGAGCAACTTGCCGACGAGGAATGGCGGCGGCGCCTGACGAACAACCTGGTTGTCGTCAGCTTTCGGAGCGGGGAACCTGTCAGCATAATGGGCCTGATGCGCCAGCCGGCCAGCAAGATGGCGCACCGCGCGACGATCGTCATGGTCTATTTGCGCGGCAGTGAGCGTGGCGGCGGATACGCCGTCAAGATGCTCAATCTGCTGCTCGATCACGCCCGAGCATTGGGCATAAGGCAGATCGAGCTGGCTGTAAGTGCTGGCCGGCTTTCTTCATGAAGGCAGGGAGATCGACGAAATCATGATGGCACGCCGCTTGACTTAGGTCGTGGTGTTCCACCGTGAAGTTGCCGAACGGCGCCCAGGCGCCTACATGCCGTAAAATCACTTCTCAAGAGGCCAGCGCCATGAACAGCCTGATCGGCCAATTCGACATTTCCGACGATCGCATCAAGCAGATCGTCGCCGAGACTATAAACGGCGCCGACGACGGTGAACTGTTTCTCGAATACAGCGAAAGCGAAGCGCTGATGTTCGACAATGGCAAGCTGAAGACCGCCAATTTCAACACCGACCAGGGTTTCGGCCTGCGCGCAGTCGCCGGCGAGGCCAGCGGCTACGCCCATTCCAGTGATCTCTCCGAAGCCTCGCTGCTGCGCGCCGCCGATGCGGTTTCGACGGTGAAGAGCGGCTATTCCGGCACGCTTGCTGCGGCTCCCGCCCGCACCAACCGCCATCTCTACGGCGACGGAAACCCTATCCCCTCACCTTCCTTCGAGACCAAGGCCAAGCTGCTCCAGGAAATCGATGCCTGGCTAAGGGCCGAGGATTCGCGCGTCCGACAGGTGACGGCGTCGCTCGCCGCCTCCTGGCAGCATGTCGAGATCGTGCGCGCTGATGGCCAGATGGTCCGCGACATCCGCCCGCTGGTCAGGATCAACGTGTCGGTGGTGGTCGGCGACGGTGACCGCCAGGAGAGCGGCTCCTACGGCATGGGCGGGCGCAAGGATTTTGGCGAGTTCCTGATCGAGGACAGCTGGAAGCATGCGGCCAAGGAGGCGCTGCGGCAAGCACTGGTCAATCTCGAAGCGGTTCCCGCGCCTGCCGGCACTTTCGACATCGTGCTGTCGAGCGGCTGGCCGGGCGTCATGCTGCACGAGGCCGTCGGCCACGGGCTGGAAGGCGATTTCAACCGCAAGAAGACATCTGCCTTCGCCGGCCTGCTTGGCCAGCAGGTGGCGGCGAAAGGCGTCACCGTCGTCGACGACGGCACCATTCCCGAACGGCGTGGTTCGCTGACCGTCGACGATGAAGGCACGCCTTCTGCCCACAACGTGTTGATCGATGATGGCAAGCTGGTCGGTTACATGCAGGACCGCCAGAACGCGCGTCTGATGGGCATGAAAGCCACCGGCAACGGGCGGCGCCAAGGTTACGCACACGAGCCGATGCCGCGCATGACCAATACCTACATGACCGCAGGCGACATGGAGCCGGAGGAAATCATTGCCTCGGTCAAGAACGGCATCTATGCCGTGTCGTTCGGCGGCGGCCAGGTCGACATCACTTCGGGCAAGTTCGTGTTCGGCTGCACCGAGGCCTACATGATCGAGAACGGCAAGGTAACGCAGCCGATCAAGGGCGCCATGCTGATCGGCAACGGGCCGGATGCCATGCATCGTGTGGCGATGATCGGTAACGACATGAAGCTCGACACCGGCATCGGCATGTGCGGCAAGGCCGGACAGGGCGTGCCGGTCGGCGTCGGCCAGCCGCATCTCAGGATGAACCAGATGACGGTCGGCGGCACCAGGGTTTGATGCGGCCGGCTTCGAACACCCTGTCCGTCCTGTCGTCCCATTGAGCTATTCGAGCCTTGAACTGGGCGCGATCTTCACTTATCTTACGTTCGTCTTACATCCAGAGGAGCGCCATCATGGCTGCCGCGGAAAAGCTCGTGACCACCGTCTCGACCAAGGGACAGGTCATCCTGCCCAGTTCGATCCGGAAACGGAGAGAATGGGACGCCGGCACACGCCTTCTGGTCGAAGATACCCCAGAGGGAGTGCTACTGAAGCCTGCGCCAGTCTTCGCCGAGACGCGGCCAGAGGACGTGTTTGGATCGCTGCGCTATAGCGGCAGGCCGAAGACGTTGGAAGAAATGGACGCGGGCGTGCTCGCCGAAGCGCGGCGGCGCCATGCTCGCGATTGATACCAACCTGATCGTCCGCTACCTGACGGACGATCACCCGACTCAGTCTTCCCGCGCCCGCGCGTTGATCGATAGCCAGCCAGTCTTTGTCGCCGTCACGGTAATCCTGGAGGTCGAGTGGGTGTTGCGCAGCGCCTACGGTTTGGCACCGCTCGAAATCGCCCGCACGCTACGGGCGTTTAGCGGGCTCCCTACGGTAGAGGTGGAAGACGGGACGGTCGTGTCGTCCGCGCTCGACCTCTCGGAAAGGGGATTGGATTTCGCTGATGCGCTGCATCTGGGCAAATCTGCTCACTGCGTTGGCTTCGCGACTTTTGATCGTAAGTTCGTCACGGCAGCGCGGGCGGCTGGATATGACGGCGTGCAAGAAGCATAGCAGTTTATGGCTACCCAGCATGGCATGAAGGCGCGCCGTTCAGGCATAGATACCGGAACGAGCGGCCTTCAGGTAAGCGAGAACCTTATCCGTCTTGCCTTCGCGAACCAGATCATAGGCGGTCTTTCCCACCCAGCCGGGATCGGCTGATGTTTGAACCAGATTGCTGCACGCACTTGATCGCCGGTCATCTCGCCGGCCGTCGCAGAATACGAATGATGGGGCTCAATGCGGCGTCGACCTTGCGCGCTCCGGTCTTAGCGGCAACGTGTTGCGGGCGATGCCGCTCAGGCCCGCCAGTTCGGTCATAGTGACCCCGAGCAGTTCAGCCACCCGCTTCGACGAGAGAAACGGCGTCCGCTCCTCGCCGCAGCGGGATGCCGAAATGCCAAAGGCTTGGGCCACTATAAATTTCCTAAAATATTTGACCGGCGTACGCTCAAATGCGCTTCTTTAGTGCGCATTTCACGCCCGATAAATGCAGCTAGACTAGCGCCTTCTCTTGGGCTTCTCCAGCAATGCCACTGCCTCGACATGTGGCGACCACAGGAACTGGTCGATCGGGGTTACGCTCTTCAAGGCGTAACCGCCATCGAGGAGGATGCGAAGATCCCGCGCCAGCGTTGCCGGATTGCAGGACACCGCGGCGACGAGCGGCACGTCGGAGCGCGCGATCTGCTTCGACTGATCCTCGGCGCCGGCGCGGGGCGGGTCGAAGACTACGCCGTCAAAGGCATTCAACTCCTTGAATGTGAGCGGCCTCCGGAACAGGTCGCGACGTTCGCCGGTCACCCGCTTCAGGCCGCTGGCGAAACGGAATGCCCGGTCGAGCGCCGCGAGTGCTGCCGCATCGCCTTCCACCGCGTGAACCTCAGATCTTGCGGCCAGGCGCAGCGCGAAGCTGCCGCAGCCGGCGAAGAGATCGGCGACCTTTTTGGCGCGCGCGAAATGCTGGCCGACAATGTTGGCCATCGCCTGTTCGGCAGCCTCGGTCGCCTGCAGGAAAGCGCCCGGAGGCAGTGCGACGGTGACGCCATCAAACAGGACGACCGGTTTCTTTGGTTCGATAATGATCTCGCCGTCGACCGACAGCCTGGCTAGCCCCTCGGCGATGACGAAGTTGGACGCGACGCGGCGCTGGTTCTCGCCGAGCTTGCCGGAATCGTGAACCGCGACATCAAGGCCGGAACCGGTCACCGTTACCGCCATGTGGAACGATTTGGTCGTGGTGCAGATCAGCCCGGCAAGCATCCTCAAACGGTCGAGCGCAGCGACGATCTGCGGCAGCGAGATCGGGCATTCCTCGATCGAGATGATCTCGGATGACAGCGCGCGAACAAAGCCGAACTGCATTCCCGCCTCGCTCCGCCGGGCGGTGAAGACGACGCGGCGGCGCGTGTGCGGCGAGCACGGCACCAGCGCGCCGACATCGCAAGCGATGCCCTTGCTCTTCAGCGCATGCACGACCTTTTCGCGCTTCCACCGGTGATAGGCTTCTGTCTCGAGATGCTGAACGGCGCAGCCGCCGCACGCGCCGAAATGCCGGCACGGCGGATCGACCCGCAACGGCGAAGCCTCAAGGACCGACATCAAGGTGGCGCGATCTTTCTCCCGCGCGGCGGTGACGATCTCTTCCGGCAGCGCGAACGGAATGAAAACCTCGCCGGTTTCCGTCTCGGCGATGCCGTCGCCCTGCGAGCCCAACCTTGCGATCGTGAAACGGGTGCTCATCGCTTCTGGGTCTCGACGTCCTTGATGCCGCCGAGCAGGAACTCGCGGTTGCCGTCACCGCCCTCTATCGGCGACAGGTGCAGCCCTAGCGAGCGCCAGCCGGGAATGGCATCGAGCCAGTCCTGCATCAGGCCGGCAATACGCGCCGCATCATAGGGGTCCTTCAGCAGCCCGCCCTTGCCGATCGCCTCGCGGCCGGCCTCGAACTGCGGCTTGACCAGAAACACAGCCTTTGCGCCGTTCCCGGCCAAGGCAAGCGCCGGCGGCAGCGCCAGTTTCAGCGAGATGAAGCTGACGTCCGAGACGACGAAATCCGGCACACGGCCGCCGAGATCGGCTGCCGACAGTTCGCGCGCATTCAGGCCCTCAATTACCGTCACGCGCGGATCGCCGGCAATGTCGGAGTGCATCTGGCCGTGCCCGACATCGATCGCCGTGACATGCGCCGCGCCGCGTTCGAGCAGCACCTGCGTGAAGCCGCCGGTCGAGGCGCCGACATCGAGGGCTTCGCTGCCGGTGGGGTCGAGGCCGAAATGGTCGAGACCAGCCTTCAGCTTCAGTGCGGCGCGCGACACGTAACCTTGCGCCGGATCATCAACGACGATGTTGCACTCAGGCAGAACGGCCTGGCTTGGCTTGCGGGCGACGATGCCATCGACCGTCACGGTGCCGCGCCCCACGGCATCGCGGGCACGCGAGCGGCTGGCAAACAGGCCGCGCTGGACGAGCAATTCGTCGAGCCTCTGGCGTATGCTGGCTGGCGGAAGGGAAGTCATCGGCCTTCATGGCGAATGCCAACGATGATGGCAAGGATATTGGCGATGAGACAAGGCATGGCTGGAAAAGCGGTGAACGCATCAAGCCGCTCCGCTACCAGTCGAACCTCGCGCCAGGCGCGACGCAATGCTAAGAACGAGATGCCGTTTTGCGGTCGAAACGCGGAGGAGGAAATGCTGACGGGAACCTGCCACTGCGGTGCCGCCCGCTGGACCCTGGAGGGCGATCCCGGTTCGGTCACTGCCTGCAACTGCACACTTTGCCGTCGCTACGGCACGCTCTGGGCGTACGATTTTGTCGACGAACGCATCCGCCTTGCCGGGCCCGTAAGCGCCTATAGTCGCGTCGGAAAGGCTCATCCTTCACTTGAGATTCTCTTCTGTCCAACGTGCGCTTGCGTCCTGGCCTGGCGCGGTTTGCATCCCGATGCGGCTGGGCGCTACCGCATCGCCGTCAATGTGAGGCTTGCGCCGCCCGAGGCCGTCGCCGATCTCCCGATCGACCATTTCGATGGTCTCGATACATTCGAGGATTTGCCGAGAGATGGTCGCTGCGTGCGGGATATGTGGTTCTAGTTTCTAGAGTCTCTTCGGGATCATGCTTTAGAATATCTTCCGCGAAACCCGCCGTTCGACGGCCGGCGTCAGACCGTCGCTGCTGTCGCCGGACACCTGCGTGCGCGGCCGGAAACAGCAGCGTAAACAGCATGTTACGACTGTTCGCCGGCAATTTGATTCGAGCAGTTGAGATTTTGATTCAGACCGGCATCTTGCAGCCAAGTTGAATCGCTTCGGCGTCGCGGGAAATGCGTCTAAAAACTAGGCGCGCTGGGCCTGCGCGGTATGCCCCAACGCCACGAACACTGTGCGCACGATGCCGGCGCTGTCCAGCCCGGCATCGGCATACATCTTTTCCGGCTTGGCATGGTCGACGAAGGCGTCGGGCAGCACGAGCGGGCGCACCTTCAAGCCGCTCTCCAGCAGCCCTTCATGGGCCAGGAACTGCAGCACATGGCTGGCGAAGCCGCCGACCGCGCCCTCTTCCACCGTCACCAGGATCTCGTGCGAACGGGCCAGCCGCCGGATCAGGTCCTCGTCGAGCGGCTTGGCAAAACGGGCATCGGCGACCGTGGTCGAAAGCCCGGCCGCGCCAAGCTCCTCGGCCGCGGCAAGGCAATCCTGCAGCCTGGTGCCGAAGGAAAGCAGCGCAACCTTGGTGCCTTCCCTGACGATCCGGCCCTTGCCGATCTCCAATACCGAGCCTCGTTGCGGCATCTCGACGCCAACGCCGTTGCCGCGCGGGTAGCGGAAGGCGATCGGGCCGTCATCGAAGCTTGCAGCGGTGCGTACCATGTGGCGCAGCTCGGCCTCATCGGCCGCGGCCATGACGACGAAACCGGGCAGCGTCGCCAGGAAGGTCGTGTCGAAGGCGCCGCAATGGGTGGCACCATCGGCGCCGACGAAGCCGGCGCGGTCGATCGGAAAGCGCACCGGCAATTTCTGGATCGCCACGTCGTGGACGACCTGGTCGTAGGCGCGCTGGAGAAAGGTCGAGTAGATCGCGGCGAAAGGCTTGAAGCCTTCCGTGGCAAGGCCGGCGGCGAAGGTAACCGCATGCTGCTCGGCGATGCCGACATCGAAGGTCCTCGCCGGAAACGCTTCGCCGAACAGGTCAAGCCCGGTGCCGTTCGGCATGGCGGCGGTGATGGCGACGATGCGGTCGTCCTCTCGGGCCTCCTGGATCAGACTTTCGGCAAACACCTTCGTATAGCTCGGCGCATTGGCGGGCGCCTTGGCCTGGGCGCCGGTGATGACGTCGAATTTGTTGACGCCATGATATTTGTCGGCCGCGGCCTCGGCCGGGGCGTAGCCCTTGCCCTTCTGGGTCACGACATGGATCAGCACCGGGCCGTCGGCATTGTCGCGGACGTTCTTCAGCACCGGGATCAGGTGCTCGAGGTTGTGACCGTCGATCGGACCGATGTGGTAGAAACCCATCTCCTCGAACAGCGTGCCGCCGGTGACGTAACCGCGCGCGTGCTCGACCGCGCGCTTGATGGCGCGATCGGCGCGCTCGCCAAGATAGGACGTCAGCTTCTTGCCGAAATCGCGCAACCCAAGATAGGTCTTGCCTGAGGCGAGCCGCGCCAGATAGGCGCTCATCGCACCGGTCGGCGGGGCGATCGACATGTCGTTGTCGTTCAAGATGACGATCAGCCGGGCATCGAGTGCGCCGGCATTGTTCATCGCCTCGTAGGCCATGCCGGCCGACATGGCGCCGTCGCCGATGACGGCAATGACATTGTTGCGGCCATCGGACAGATCGCGCGCCATCGCCATGCCGAGGCCGGCTGAAATCGAGGTTGAGGAGTGGGCTGCGCCAAACGGATCGTATTCGCTCTCGACGCGACGCGTGAAGCCGGACAGGCCGCCCTCCTGCCGCAGCGTGCGGATGCGGTCGCGGCGGCCGGTCAGGATCTTGTGCGGATAGGCCTGGTGGCCGACGTCCCAGATCAGCCGGTCGTCCGGCGTGTTGAAGACGTAGTGCAGCGCGACAGTCAGTTCGACCACGCCGAGGCCGGCGCCGAGATGGCCGCCGGTGTGGGAAACGACATCGATCAGTTCGGCGCGAAGCTCTGACGCCAGCTGCGGCAGGTCGGCTTCGGCAAGCGTGCGCAAATCGGCTGGGACGCGGACCTTGTCGAGAAGCGGCGTATCGGGCTTTGCGTTCACTGTTTGCGAGCCTGGTCAGATTTTCTGTTCATCGTGAAATATGCCGCTGGCCGGCGAATGTAAATGTGGCGGTAACGCGCATCAGCTTTCGGGCAGCGGGATGAACTCTTGCTCGTCTCCAGGAACGATATCGAAGCGGCCCGTCTTCCATTCTTCTTTCGCCTGCTCGATGCGTTCCTTTGAGGACGATACGAAATTCCACCAGATATAACGTTTCGAACCGAGCGAAGCGCCGCCAAACAGCATGAAATGGGCGCCGCCCTCCGATGAAACAACGATCTCATCGCCGGGCCGGAAAACCAGCAGCCGCTCGGCCGGGAAGCGGTCACCGGATATCGAAACCTCGCCTGCCAGCGTATAGATGGCGCGCTCCTCGGCGTCGGCCGGGATCTTCACGCTGGCACCCGGCGCCAACCTGAGATCGGCATAGAGCGTGTCCGAAGCGGTGGCGACCGGGGAGCGCAGCCCGGACAATGCACCGATGACGATACGGCCGCTGACACCCTCTGCATCGATTTCGGGCAGGCGCAGGGCCGCGGTGTTTTCGAAGACCGGCGCGACCTCTTCCTTGCCGTCCGGCAGCGCCAGCCATGTCTGCAGGCCGGAAACCGACATCGGCAAGCCGCGCAGTTCTTCCGGCGTGCGCTCCGAATGGACGATGCCGCGGCCGGCGGTCATCAAATTCACGTCGCCGGGCTGGATCACCATCTCGGTGCCGAGCGAATCGCGGTGCCTGATCTTGCCGTCGAACAGGTAAGTCACCGTCGACAGGCCGATATGCGGATGCGGGCGCACGTCGAGCGCCTGGCCGGCCCGCAGAACGGCTGGACCCATGCGGTCGAAGAAGATGAAGGGTCCGACCAGCCGGCGCCTGGCCGTCGGCAAGGCGCGGCGAACCTGAAATCCGCCGATGTCCTTGGCATTCGGAATGACCATCAGTTCGATCTGATCGCTGGCGAAGGCATCGCCCATCTGCGGATCGTTTCCGGGAAAGAAGCTCACGCGGTCCCCTCAGGCGAAGCGAAGTGCA
The DNA here is from genome assembly GCF_040318565.1 of Mesorhizobium sp. M1142. NCBI lineage: Bacteria > Pseudomonadati > Pseudomonadota > Alphaproteobacteria > Hyphomicrobiales > Phyllobacteriaceae > Mesorhizobium > Mesorhizobium sp. M1142. Next base: position 289,433 of record NZ_JAMYMK010000002.1, on the reverse strand, counting down.
GATTTGGCCTTCGCCTTGGCCGCCACCTCTTCGCGATTGCGCGGATGCTGCGTCGTCTCGAGGCTGTCGAGCAATTCACGCGCCGAGGCGGCAATGGCCTCGACGGCATGGTCGAACGCATGCTGGTTCTGTTTCGACGGCCGTGTCGTTCCGCTCAGCTTGCGGACAAACTGAAGTGCGGCATCGCGGACCTCGTCATTGGTTGCCGGCGGATCGAAATTGAACAGGGTTTTGATGTTTCTGCACATCGTTCGCAATCTCCTCTCGTCATGGAGCCGTTTCAAACGGGATGAGTTTTACCCTCAATCGTGATGATGTCCAAAGCCGGTAAGCACAATCGTCGTTCGAGGCCGCGCCTCAGTCCGCATCCAGCGGCTCTGTCCCCACCGGCTTGCCGTCACGCGACAGCCTGATTTTCTCGACCTTGTCCTCGGCCCCTTTCAGCAGCCGGTCGCAATGCGCCTTCAGCGCCTCGCCGCGCTCATAAATGCGGATCGACTGGTCGAGCGGCACGTCGCCGCGCTCCAGATCGTCGACGATCCGTTCCAGCGCCTCGAGCGCCTGCTCGAAGCTCATCGCCTTGACGTCCTCGTTGGTCTCACCAGCCATCATCTATCCCTTCATCAGCCGCCCCACATGGGCGGCGACCGAAAATGCCAATCCCTGCAGATCGTAGCCGCCCTCGAGCACGCTGACGAGCCGGTTGCGGCTATGGCGCCCGGCTCGTTCGAGCAACTGGCCGGTCGCCCAGTCGAAATCATCCTCGGTCAGGTTGATCTCGGCCAGAGGATCGCGGTGGTGGGCGTCGAAACCGGCGGAGATGATGATCAGATCGGGCGCAAAATTGTCGAGCGCCGGCAGGATGCGTGACAGAAAGGCGTCACGGAAAACATCGCTACCGCTCTGCGGCGCCAGCGGCGCGTTGACGATGTTGCCGGCGCCGGTTTCGCTGACGGCCCCGGTTCCCGGGTAAAGCGGCATCTGGTGTGTCGAGCAATAGAGCACCGACGGATCGTCCCAGAAGATGTCCTGCGTGCCGTTGCCGTGATGCACATCCCAGTCGACGACGGCGACGCGGCCGGCGCCATGGTTCTTCTGCGCGTAGCGTGCCGCGATCGCCGCGGTGTTGAACAGGCAAAAACCCATGGAGGTGGTCTTTTCGGCATGATGGCCGGGCGGCCGTGCGGCGACGAAGACATGCTCGGCACGGCCGGTGAAGACGTCGTCGACCGCGGCGTTGGCAGCGCCGATCGCGGTCACGGCCGCCTGCCAGCTCTTCGGGCTGGCGGTGGTATCGGCGTCGATACGGGCGATGCCGGTGTCCGGTATCGCTGCGCGGACACGTTCGACGAATTCGGGCGGATGCGCGTAGAGGATGGTTGCCTCGTCGCCTTCAGGCGCCTGGACGCGATCGAGCGCCGCGAAGGCCTCGTCGTCAAGCACACGCTCTATGGCGCGCAGACGGTCCGGCCGCTCCGGATGACCGGGCGGTGTTATGTGCTCGAGGAAAATCGGATGGGTGTAAAGTCTCGTGACCATGCCCCGATATAGGCGCGCCTTACCGCTTTGGCCATGTTTTCGCGCGCTGGTGACGCGATGTTCAACAGGGTTTAGGCAACCGGCGTCGGCTGAGCCCACCGCGAGCCGCCTGGGATTGGCGAAAAGATGATCTCAGGCCGGTGATCGGTCAACCTCGGGCTGCATCGCTGACGGTCGATCAGGTTGATGCAGCTTGCCGGTGCGATTGAGCAGCCCTTCCAGAAGAACCTTGAACGCCTTCACTGCCTTCTTCGACGTCGCTTCGGGATCGTTCGAATTTGCGATCCACTGCGCCGCATGCAGCGAGGCGCCGCTGACCAGCCTTGCCGCGGCTTCGGGATCGACGGCGAGAATTGTCCCCTCGTCGCTCAGTCTTTGCAGGCTCTCTGTCATCGAGCGGATGCATGTGCTCTGGCTTGGCCATTGCGATGGATCGCCGAGCACCGCCGGCCCGTCGCGAAGCACGATACGCTGGATCTCCGGCTCCAGCGCCATCTCGATATAGGCGGTGCATTCGTCGACAAAGCCCTGCCAGAGATTGTCCGGCTTGGCCGAAACGACCTTCAGCCGGGCTGCCATTTCGGCGTCGATCTCGGCGATAACCGCCTGGAGCAGGCCCTTCTTGTCGCCGAAGTGATGATAGAGCGCACCGCGCGTCAGCCCGGCCGATGCCGTGAAGTTATCCATCGAGGCTTCGGCATAGCCGAGCGTGCCGAAGGCCTGGCGCGCCGCGGCAATCAGTTTGGCGCGGGTCTCGGCAATCATCTCCTTGCGTGGTTTGTGCATGCACTGGCCCTATTAACATACGCTTCGCATGCCAATTGACATACGCCACGTATGATCTATTTAAACTCATACGCTACGTATGTAATCGCCGAACCGGCCGTTGTCGAGGAGCCAGACCATGCAAAATCCCTATTCCCAGATCTTTCGCGCGCCGGGCGCCAAGGGCTTTGCTGCCGCCGGGTTCGTTGCCCGGCTGCCGATGGCCATGGCTCCGATCGGGATCGTCGCAATGCTGTCGCAGACCGATGGCCAATACTGGCTGGCCGGTGCCGTTTCCGCGACATATGCGCTGGCCAACGCTTTCGTCGCCCCGCAGGTATCGCGACTGGTGGACCGCCTCGGCCAGACGCGGATTGTGGTGCCGACCACCATGATTTCCGCGCTCGCCTTCGCGATCCTGATTGCAGCGACCAATCAGCATTGGCCGATATGGACGCTATTCGTCTCGGCGCTGCTCGCCGCCGTCATGCCCAGCATCCCGGCAATGGTGCGCGCACGCTGGACCGAAATCTTCCGCAACCGCCCCGAGTTGAACACGGCGTTCGCCTTCGAGTCGGCGGCGGACGAACTGGTCTACATCGCCGGCGCATCGCTGTCGGTCGGACTGAGTGTCGCGCTTTTCCCGGAAGCGGGAGTGCTCGCGAGCACATTGTTCCTGGCCTTCGGTTCGACGGCCTTCATCCTGCAGCGCTCGACCGAACCGCGAGCGCGACCGGTGGAACACGGTTCGGGCGGCTCGGCAATCCGCCTGCGGCCGGTCCAGATCATCACCTTGGCCCTGATCTTCATCGGCGCGACCTTCGCCACCACGGAGGTGAGCACCGTGGCGATCACCAAGGAGCTTGGCCAGCCGGGCGCCGCCAGCTTCGTCATCGGCGTCTACGCGCTCGGATCGTTCGTCGTCGGCATCGTCATCGGCGCCCTGAACCTGAAAGTGCCGCTGCAGATTCAGCTTGCCATCGCAATCGCCATCATTGCGCTCACCACGCTGCCGCTGCTCGTCGCCGACACCGTGCCGCTGCTGGCACTGGCCGTCTTCGTCAGCGGCGTGGCAATCTCGCCGACCTTCATCACGGCATTCGGCCTGATCGAGCGGCGCGTGCCGGAGGCGGTGCTGACCGAGGGCGTGACCTGGGTGATGACCGGCATCGGCATCGGCATGGCGCTCGGCTCCTTCGCCGCCGGCTGGGTGGTGGACGCTTTCGGCGCGCAGAACGGGTTCTGGGTATCGGTGGCATCGGGCACAATCGCTTTGGCCATCGTGCTCGCCGGCCAGCGCAGCCTTGCCGCGCCGAACTGCGACATGGCGGCATGCGACGCAGCCGCGGTCGCTGCGGAATAGTTTCCGGTGCGTCCGGCCCCGAGCCGGGGCCGGACGCATACCAGCACCGTGAGAATGGCCTAAAGAATCTCGGTCTTGGCGATGTGGATGCCAAAACCTTCGAGGCCGACATAATGGCGCTCGCGCGAGGCGATCAGATTTATCGAGGAAATTCCGAGATCCTTGAGGATTTGCGCGCCGAGGCCGATCTCGCGCCATTCGTTTTCGCGGCGGCGAGCCTCTTCGTGATCCTCGCGGTCGCCGGCAGCCGGGCGCTTGCGCTCCTGATGGGCGACGCCGACTGAGCCTTCGCGCAGATAGACGATGACGCCGCGCTTACGCTCGCCCATCGTCTTCATGATGGCGTCCAGTCTGTGGCTGGTGCCGAACACGTCGCTGACCACGTCCTCGGAATGAAGGCGCACCGGCACCTCCTCGCCGTCGCGGATGTCGCCGAAGACGATCGCTACATGATGCATCGAATCCCAGGGCAGCGTGTAGGTGAAGACCTGTGCCTTGCCGCCTGCCGTCTCAATGTCGGAACAGGCGACACGCTCGACCAGCGTTTCCTTGCGCTGCCGGTAGGCGATGAGGTCGGCAACCGAGATCTGCTTCAACCCGTGCTTTTCGGCGAAGGCCTGCACCTGCGGGCCACGCATGACGGTGCCGTCATCGTTGACCAGCTCGGAAATCACGCCGACCGGCGGCAGGCCGGCGAGCTTGCAGAGGTCGACAGCGGCCTCGGTATGGCCCGAACGCATCAGCACGCCGCCTTCGCGTGCGATCAGCGGAAAGATGTGACCGGGCCGGACGAAATCGGAGGCGCCGACATTGCCGTTGGCGAGGTTGCGGACAGTCAGAGTACGGTCGTCCGCCGAAATGCCGGTCGTGGTGCCGTGCTTGAAATCGACGCTGACGGTGAAGGCGGTGGTGTGGGCCGAATCATTGTCGGCGACCATCGGCGACAGGTTGAGCCGCTTGGCTTCCTCGCGCGGCATCGGCGTGCAGACGATGCCCGACGTGTTGCGAACGATGAACGCCATCTTTTCCGGCGTGCAATGGACGGCGGCTACGATCAGGTCGCCCTCGTTCTCGCGGCCGTCATCGTCCATAACGACGACGATCTCGCCGCGCTCGAAGGCGCGCAGGGCTTCGACGATCTTCTTCTGGTCGTAAGGCATAAGTGCTCGCTTCGCTCGCAGGGAATAGGGGAGTAGGGCAGTACGGGAGTAGAGAAAAGGAAAAAATGCTGTCGTGGGAGCTGCGTAACCTACTCCCCTACTCTACTCCCTACTGCCTTCCCGTTTGTCCCCGATGACGCAGATAATGATCGGCAATGGCGCAGGCAACCATCGCCTCGCCGATCGGTACAGCGCGGATGCCGACGCACGGATCGTGCCGGCCCTTGGTCATGATCTCGACGTCGTTACCGTCCTTGTCGATCGACTTTCGCGGCGTCAGGATCGACGAGGTCGGCTTGACGGCGAAACGCGCGACGATCGCCTGGCCGGTCGAGATGCCGCCGAGAATGCCGCCGGCATTGTTGGACAGGAAGACCGGCTTGCCGTCATTGCCCATGCGCATCTCATCGGCATTCTCCTCGCCGGTGATGCGGGCGGCCTCGAAACCGTTGCCGATCTCGACACCCTTGACGGCGTTGATCGACATCAGGCCGGCGGCGATGTCCTGGTCGAGCTTGGCATAGATCGGCGCGCCAAGCCCGGCCGGAACGCCGTCGGCGACGATCTCGATGACCGCACCGACCGAGGAGCCCGCCTTGCGGATGCCGTCCAGATATTTGGTGAAGACGGCGACGGACGCCGGATCAGGTGTGAAGAACGGGTTTTCGGCGTCGCCGACGAAATTCCAGTTCCAATTGGCGCGATCGATCGATTTATCGCCCATGGACACCAGCGCGCCGCGCACCACCATGCCGGGCACGACCTTCCGGGCAAGCGCTCCGGCCGCCACCCGCGCCGCCGTCTCACGCGCCGAGGAGCGGCCGCCGCCGCGGTAGTCGCGCAGACCGTATTTGACCTCGTACGTGTAATCGGCATGGCCCGGCCGGAACTGGCGGGCGATGTCGCCATAATCCTTCGAGCGCTGGTCGACATTCTCGATCAGCATCGACACCGGCGTGCCGGTCGTGATCATCGTCTCGCCGTCCTCATCGAGGACGAAGCCGGACAGGACCTTCACCTCATCCGGTTCGCGACGTTGCGTCACAAAACGTGACTGGCCGGGGCGGCGCTTGTCGAGTTCGGCCTGGATCTCGTCGCGAGTGAAGCGGATGCCTGGCGGACAGCCGTCGACGACGCAGCCCAACGCCGGCCCGTGGCTTTCGCCCCAGGTGGTGACGCGGAAAAGATGGCCGAACGTGTTGTGCGACATGGAACCAGCCCTGCCGGCGTCGGAGCCGGCCTAGCGCATAACCCCGAAAATCGGAGCGATTTTCGGAAAGGATCATGCACAAAATCAAAAGTGCTACAGCGTCCTTTGCGCGTCCAGGAGGACGCGCGGCGCTGTCGCCTGCCTTCTATTGGCGTTTTCCACAGTGGTCAAACTGTGATCCGGCGGATTTAGTTTTGACACATTCGATTGGTTTCTGCTCAGTTCCGTTCCGTTGGACCGAGCCGCTGTACCGGCAATGATTAAAGAGGACGATGATGCGTATCCTGATTGGCGCTGTTGCCGCCACGCTGTTGATTTCCACCGCCGCCTTCGCCGGCCAGACCGAAGGCCTGATCAAGAAGGTCGACAAGGATGCGCTGACGCTGACGCTGGACGACGGCAAGTCCTACAAGCTGAACGCCGAAACCGACCTCGATGCGCTGAAGCCAGGCATGGACATCGTCCTCGCCTATGACGTGACGAATGGCGAGAATGTCGTCACCGATATGGAACTGCCGGACACCGGATCGACCGAGTAGGACGCGTCGACATTCAGCTGATGCCGGCCCGACCTGATCTCAACATACGCTGCGTCATCGGTCTCAAAGCCACTCCAGGCGCCGGCCGTCCAGTCTGAGCACGCGGTCCTGCGGCACGTCCATGCTGACCGCATCTTGTTCGGACATCCCCAGTACCAAGCGGAACATTACGCGCATGACGCCACCATGGGTCACGCAGACCGTCTGGCGATCGAGCGCGTCGAACCACGGCTTCACCCGTTCGAGCAGCATCTGATAGCTTTCGGCGCCTTCGCCGGGCGGCTGGAAATTCCATTTATCGAGCCGGCGGCGCCTGGTCGAACCAGGATTGTTCGCCTCGAGTTCGGCAAAGGTGAAACCCTGCCAGTCGCCAAAGCTCAATTCCACGAGCAGCGGCTCGGTACGATAGGCGTGCGGATCGAGCTTCATCGCCGCGCGCAGGCGCTCCATCGTCTCGCGCGTGCGCCGCATCGGGCTGGCGACAAAGTCGAAATCTTCGGGCTTGTCGATGAGTTCGGCCAGCCTGCGCCCGTTGCGGCTAGCCTGCTCGCGGCCAAGCTCGTCGAGGTCGGTATCGGCCTGCCCCTGCAGCCGGGCCTCGGCGTTCCACGCCGTCTGGCCGTGGCGCACGATATAGACGAGCGGGTACATCAGGTCTTCCGGAGGAGGTCAGGCGGTGGCGTCAGTCCTTGACCGTCGAAATATCCGGCGCGTCGACCGCCTTCATGCCGACAACATGATAGCCGGAATCGACATGATGGATCTCGCCGGTGACGCCACGCGAAAGGTCGGACAGGAAATAGACGCCGGAATCGCCAACCTCCTCCTGCGTGACCGTCTGCTTCAACGGCGAATTGTATTCGTTCCATTTCAGGATATAGCGGAAATCGCCGATGCCGGATGCGGCAAGCGTCTTGATCGGGCCGGCGGAGATCGCGTTGACACGGATCTTCTTGGCGCCGAGATCGACGGCCAGATAGCGCACGCTGGCTTCGAGTGCCGCCTTGGCGACACCCATGACGTTGTAGTGCGGCATCACCTTTTCCGCGCCGTAATAGGTCAGCGTCAGCAGCGAGCCGCCGTCGGTCATCAGCGCCTCGGCACGTTTGGCAATGGTCGTGAAGGAATAGACCGAAATATCCATGGTGCGCAGGAAATTATCGCGCGTCGTCTCGACATAGCGGCCGGTCAGCTCGTCCTTGTCGGAAAAGGCGATAGCGTGGACGAGGAAATCGAGCTTGCCCCAATGGCTGGCGATATCGGCGAACACCGCATCGAGGCTGGCCGGGTCGGTCACATCGCAGTGGCCGGCGACATGCGCGCCCAGTTCCGCCGCGAGCGGCTCGACACGTTTCTTGAACGCCTCGCCCTGATAAGTCAGCGCGATCTCGGCGCCGTGATCGACACAGGCCCTGGCGATGCCGTAAGCGATCGAGCGATTGTTGGCGATGCCAAGGATAAGGCCGCGCTTGCCGGCCATAAGGCCCCGTTCACCCGCCATGTCAGCGCTCTCCGCAAGGTTCTCTGCTTTGTGGAGTGCCTATCGCACAGCCACAGTGCCCCTTCAAGCGTTCAAAGCGGACAGTTCGGGGGACAAAGCCGCTGGTCTACAGAGCCGCGAGTCCTTTTGGGCGCGCAAAGGACGCTGTAGCGCTTTGACCTTGGAGTGGCGGGCCAGTGGAAAAATCCGACGCCAGTATCGGTGTCACGGCGGAAGATGACCCTTTGGCAGAAGTTTCGTTGGCCAGCGGCCGAAGCCACGGTCATGACCCCGAGCCGACTTCCATACTTTGGGCCGTGGACGACCGCTTTGCGGTGCGCCGGGAGCGGACGTCTGGGCTTAGGCCGTCGAATGTCTGCCTTTGGACAAAAAATTTGACGTTGAGTCCGCCAACCCACAGGCGAGAGGTCCTGAGCAGCCGTCGCACCTTCCGGCGATCGCCGCTCAGTAATTTGTGCTCTGTCATACTTTTGATAGTATGCCCTGTCAGCGAGGGTGACATGTCGCATAAGAGCCGAGTTGATGTTCCGAAGGCGGGGACTGGCTCGCGCCTTCCGATCGGCAAAGGGTTGATGGATGACGGTGTCGAGACCCGTCACGAACGGCGCATACTAACCGCTCTTTGCTACGATCTCGTAGGCTCCACCGAGCTGCTGGGCCTGCTCGGCATCGAAGATTTTGAGGAACTTATCTTGGCGTTTCAAATGGCCGCCAAGGAAGCGATTGTATCGTGCTCCGGAACCGTGACGGTCGAGGTCGGCGACGGCGGCGTCGCTGTGTTCCCAGTCGATCTGGGTGCGAAGGATGCGGCGTCGCTGACGATCAGCGCCGGGCTTGGGATCGTCAGGGCGTGCAAGCTCCTTGCCGCGGAGAAAGGGAGGAGCGACCTGCATGTAAGGGTAGGCGTGGCGACCTCGATGACGCTAATCCTGAAGGGCGACACCGCTGTAGCGCAGGACACGGTAACCGGCCCTGCATTTGCGCTGGCAACCAGGCTGCAGGCAATTGCCCGGCCGGATACCGTCGTCGTGTGCAACGAGACGCGTAATCTGGCACGGCGCTCACACGTATTTAGCTTCTACGGTTCTCACGTCATCAAAGGCTTCGCGCAACCCGAGCAGGTCTGGCAGGCGCTGAGTCACAAGCGGGGGGTAGACCGTTTCTCCGCGTTCGGACGCCTCACCAGCCCCTTGGTCGACCGTACGGATGAGGCCGAGCTGATCCACGAATGTTGGAATGAGGCCGTTTCGGGACGTGGCCAAGTCGTAGTGATCGAGGGCGAGGCCGGCATTGGCAAGTCGCGCATCCTACACGAGGTGCGCCGGCGAACGCGCTTCCAACGCAACAGGTTGCTCCTCTTCCAATGTATGCCAGGCGACTCGCGTTCGACGCTGTATCCACTGCGGCAGGCGATGCTGGGCAATTTCGACGACGGCGAGCGTGCACTCACCCCTGCGCTTGTAGCAGAGGTGTTCGCAGCACATGACATTCACGACGCCGAAGTCGTCGACATCTTTTCTTTTCTGCTCGGCGTGGAAGGCGCGAGGTCCGGTTTCCATGAGATGGATCCGGAAGTGATCCGAGAGAAAGCCGGTTGGGCTGCGCGCCATGCGTTACAAGCAACGTGCGCCAGTGGCCCAGTGATCTTGATCGCTGAGGATATTCACTGGATCGACCTTACGTCGAAGCAACTGCTGGGTGAACTTGCAAAACTGGTTCCTAGTTGCCCCGTGCTCTTGATCGCAACGACGAGGCCGGGATCTGGCGACTGGCTGGATGAAAAAAGCAAGCATGTCCTGCTCGCTCCCCTTGAGCATGCCGACACCTTGCGGGCAATCGCGACGATGTGGCCTCAGGGCAAGCGAGCGCCCGCGCCTGAGCTGATAGAGTTGGTCGAGCGCGTCACCGGCGGTGTACCCCTGTTCATCGAGGAGGTTTGCCAATGGATGGCGGAGAATGCCGCTAGCGGTACTGAGCACCTGCCACAGGGTGTTTCGCTCGGCCGCGCGGCGGTGTTGGAAACAGTGTTGGACGCCCGGCTCGAGCCTCTCGGCCGCGCCCGCGAGGTGGCGCGCGCGGCCGCCGTCGCCGGCAACAGATTCAGCCTGGACTTGCTGTCGGCGCTCTTGCCGGAATTTGACCCGGGCACAATCTCTGCGGCGCTCAATGCCCTGGCCGAGGCTGGCTTCGTACGCGCCAGGCATGCAGCAGCAACAGTGTACGCGTTTCGGCATGCGCTTATCCAAGAAACGATCTATAGTGGAACACTACGGAAACGGCGCCGGACCCTGCATCAGCGTCTTTATGCGGTGGCTAGTGGCAACCGCAGCCTCGTTGGCTGGCTAACAACGGCAGCTCTTGCCGATCATGCTGAGCGAGGTGGCCTGCTTGACGAAGCGATCGGCGAGTTCGTCAATGCCGGCATGGAAAGCTCGTCCCGCTCGGCTATGGCTGAGGCAAGGCAGCTGCTCGAGCATGCCATTGCGCTTTGCGGGCAGGTTTCTGATCATGACAAACGGGATGCGCTGCGGCTCTCGGCGATGGTGGCGCTCGGGCCGATATTGACCGCTGTCGAAGGGCCAAATTCCGAGCACGCCCGCAGGCTCTACGACGAAGGCGTAAATATCGCACGGCGTCGGCCGATAGCGGAGCGCGCCAAGTGGTTCCCGATCTATTGGGGTTGGTGGTTCACGGGTTCGGTCGTTGATGGCGAGCGGGCGCAGGCCGTCGTCAGTGATCTAAAGGAGGTTAACGACCCCGAGATTCAGCTTCAGGCTAGGCACTGCTTGTGGGCAGTCGATTTCAATCGCGGAGACCATGGTGGATGCATAGCCGCGGTTGATGCTGGATTGCCGCACTATGACGTGGGCCAGGGGCACGCGAATGCCACGCGTTTTGGGGGGCACGACGCGCGCGTGTGCGGCTTGGCGCATCGTGCACTGTCGCTGTGGTTCTCGGGACGTGCAACGAGCGCTCTCCGCTCCATGTCGGAGGCCCGCCGCTGGGCTCAGCAGACTGGCCATGTCAGCAGCATCGCGCATGCCTGTATCAACGGCGCGATGCTGAGTTGCTATCGCCGCGACTTCGCTTCGTTGCGTGACGTGATTGAGGATCTGCGGCAGCTGACCGCGCTTCATCACCTGCCTTCGCTAGTCGTCTCGGCACAAATCTTCGAGGGCTGGTGCGATGGCAACGCTGGCCACCTCGAGCGGGGCAAGGACAAGATGCGTGAGGCCCTCGGCCTGCATGGACAAGTGCAGACACCTGAGGACGAGGCCGTCTATTGCGGCATGCTGGCGGAACTTCTCGCGCGCTCGGGTGAGATCAGTGGCGCGCTTGCCCTGCTTCATTCGGCGGTGGCGCAGGCCGAGGCGGGTGGCAGTCGATATTGGCTGGCGGAACTACATCGGCGAATTGCACAACTTCTCGTCCTTGACGGCGCGGCAGCTGGCCAGGTGGCAGCTGCCCTTGAGAAGAGCCTCAATACTGCAGCCGAGCAAAATGCCGTGCCCATCCTCATCGCGGCCTACGAGACGCTCAGCGTGTCAAATCTCTCGCCCGTCCTGCTTCGGAGCTACAACGACCGTATCGAAGCGGCAAGGAAGTCGGTTGAGCCCGGCGAACCGCTGATCGTCAACCCTGAGCCGGAACTGCGGGCCAGCCGATAGTGGAACAATATGAGCGCCTTGGTCCTCCGGCAGACGAAGCGCTGACGTATCTCATGTCGATGCGACAAGCGTTGGGCATCACCCGTATTGCGGACATTACCGGCCTGGACCGTGTCGGCATCCCGGTCGTGCAGGCAACGAGGCCGTTCTCGTTTTCAAACGCGGTCGCGCAGGGAAAGGGTGCCAGCCTGGCTCGCGCTGCCATATCGGCCATTTTGGAATCCGCTGAGAGCTTTTTCGCCGAGCGCATCGAATATCTTGATGCAGCTTACGCTTCGGCCACTTTACTCGGCATACCCTACGGGCGATTTGAGACGTGGCTGCGAGAGCCCGCCCCTGCTGATTGGCGCGGCCGAAAAATCGCTTGGATGGAGGCGGAGAACCTGCTGGGCGGCGGCCGCGACTTCGTTCCGCTGGAATTGGTGCACACGGCCTATCTCGTACCGCCCAGCCCCTGTGACGGAATTTTCACGCCAACCACAACCGGACTGGCGGCCGCGCTTGATGAAGCAGACGCCATCACACACGGCATATTGGAATGCGTCGAACGCGATGCGATCGCCCGCGCTCTCAAGACGCATGGTTTTCTGCAACACCAGCGAATCGATCCAGCGACCATCGATGACGCAAGGGTCTTGGCTTTATTGGATGAACTCGCACGAAAAGACATGATCGTCGGCCTTTGGCTCGCGCCGTCGCCTGTTGGCCTGCCTGTGATTTGGTGCCATCTGATTGAGAGCAATCCTCGAGAGACGGCATTGCTCCATCTGCCGGCCGACGGCTCGGCCGCTGCATTCGATCCGGCGGCAGCTGCCGTCCAAGCGATCCATGAGGCGGCGCAGGCGCGGCTTGCGGCGATCTCGGGTGCGCGCGACGACATGACCCGGGCGTCTTATCCGAAATATCCCGACTGGCAGCTTATCGAGGCGCACCGCCAGCTGATCACCGGCGGCCGCAAGGACGTGAGTTTCGCCCGCCAGCCTGCCGATCGAGCGGCGAGCGGGCAGACCTTGCGTGGCAGCCTTCTCGCACGACTGGAGGAAAGCGGAATCAGCGCGGTGTATCTGATCCGCCTCAACACCAGCCCTTGGAACCGACTGTCGGCCGTCAGGATAGTTATCCCGCAATTGTACCCTTTAGTGGAGTGACCGGATGCGACCTCGGCTCGTTTTCACCGGCCCCACGCTATCGCATCCAGAGGCACAGCAGGTGGCCGACGTGATCTGCCTGGCGCCCGCGGTACAAGGCTCGATCATAGCCGCGGTGCAGCGTTATGACCCGGCTGCAATTGTCATCATAGACGGCGCTTTCCAGGCTGAGCCGGCAGTGAGGCACAAGGAGATACTGTGGGCGATCAGCCAGGCCATCCCGGTAATTGGTGCGGGAAGCATGGGAGCCTTGCGAGCCGCCGAGCTTTACCCGTACATGCACGGCGTTGGCCTTATCTATCGATGGTATCGCCGCTTCGCTTTCCTGCCTGATGACGCAGTGGCAGTGCTGTACGGTCCGAAGGCGGTGAATTTTTCGCCACTAACGCACGCTTTGGTTGATTTGCGAATAACCGTCCGCGCCGCTTGGAGGCGGAACCTGATCTCCACCGATTTGTCAGGAAAGCTTGGGAATACGGCCCGGAACCTCAATTTTAGGGAACGTACGCTGTCGCGAATGGTCCGCGAGACATTACCGGAAGCCGGTGACCATGATATCGAAGCCTGCCGGCAAATTCTCGCAGGAGCTTTCGTTCAGCAAAAGAAACGCGACGCACTGTCGGCTCTGCAACTTATGAGAGAAAAGGCATTGGTGCCGGCGGAATTGAAGAATTTCAGAATGACGGTCGCGTTTGTCCAGGATTTGGAGGACGCCGGCTTAGCAATCTGACGACAGAGTTGCCGGTGATACCTGGTGCAATTTACGAAGTGCAGGCTTCGTGCTAGTGTTGCCGACTATGAGAGGGGCCGCGCAGTTGAACGCGCTCGATGTCGCCGGTCGGGCGGGGATGTCGGCTGGAACGCGCTTCCTGCTATACCCACAAGCGCCTCACGTTTCTGGGTACGAGAAACCCGAGGCGGTCTGGATTTCAACATCGCCTGGTTTGATCCATCCGGGCCCGGAGGATCATCGCATATATGTGCGTGATCCCGTGCTGGACAAGCAGCCGTACGAGTATCCTTACCTGCCGCCCTTTGTTGGCGCGTATTTCCCACCAGCCGGACCCGGCCTTGATGGTCATTTCGACCACCTCTCTCTTCAGTCGCGCCAGTTCCTGGCAGCGCATGCGTTCGCGGCCGCGAGCCGGGTGCTGGACATCTGGGAAAGCTATCTGGGCAAGCCGATTGTCTGGTACTTCGCCGAAACATACGAGCGGCTTGAGATCATTCCCTGGCTTGACTGGGAGAATGCGCAATCGGGGTTTGGATATCTGGAGCTTGGCCGCGAGCGTGGAGCCGACGGGCGCGGCCATCCGTACGCCCTCAACTTCGACGTGATCGCGCACGAAATGGGTCACGCCAGACTCTTTTCTCTCTTCGGAGTGCCCACGCAAGGCCTGCAGGACGGCGACTTCGGGCCGTTCCACGAAGCCAACGCCGATCTTATTTCGCTGCTTTCGTTCCTGCATTTCGACAGCGGGATGGATCGATTGTTACGGCACAGCCAGGCAAACCTGCTTGTCCTCAACGAGCTCAACCGCATCGCCGAACTGACGGGCGACCGCCAGATCCGCCTTGCCAGTAACTCGCGCAAGATGACGGAAGTGACCGAAGAGATTCATGACCGGTCTCGCCCATTCACGGGAGCGGTGTTCGATACTCTGGTCGATCTCTACCATGCCGGCCTGGTGCGGCAGGGCTTGGCCGACGAGCGCCTGCTTGGCTTCGACATCAGGCAGGTTGGCGAAGCCGACATGCGGCACATCTCCGACTTCACGGGCGATGCATTCCGGGCCCGTCCGTTCCTTTTTAAGACCGAGCTAATCAAGGCGCGCGACGATGTCGCGCTTGGGCTTGCGCGCGCGTGGACACGCCTCGATGCCGATCATCTCACATTCGCAGTCGCAGCCTCCACCATCATCGAAGTGTCCGACCGCATCCGCCCGGCCATAGCGGCAAGCTTCGAAGAGAATTTCAGGTGGCGGGAAATTTTATGAATTGGTGATTGCAACGGAGGGTAACAACATGAGCGACGATTTTCATCGACCGACTTACACCACGAAAGATCCCCATGGAGCATTTAACGCCACACAAGTGCGCCTCTATGGAATACCTGGTCTTGGTCTTCCTATATCAAGCAAAAAGAAAAAGACACTGGAGCCAATAACAGGAAAATACAAGAATCATTCTATAATAATAGCAAAGATACTTGATGACGGCGATCCTGATGACAAAAGAATTTTACGGTTTAAGAAATATCTTAGTAAAACCCCACCTAACAATAGCAGTTATGTGTTTGTTAATTCGATCGTAAATAGGTTTATGCTTATGCTTGGGGCGATTGATATAAACCCAGCAAATGGTGATAAAGAAATACTTAGTTGCGGTATAATATTTGGATATGCCTACGAGGGTCATACTTATGATCTCCCGAAGCCCAAGGTAATGTTAATTCCAGCAAATCCGGAGGCAGATATTCCTGAAGACGACTCCAACTATAAATCCAAGGAGAGTGAAGGATACGCCGTCTGGATCGTTGATAAGCTCGACAAATGCGTGGAGATTGAAGTGAATCAGGGTTTCGTCGAGCAGATTGTTCTTGACGCGAATCTACCGGGCAAAAGCTCGCCCACAATGTACGCGTCCCGAATGATGATGGGGCACCGCGGGGGAAGACTTGGCGACTGATAGACGCTAGTCTAGTGCGCGCATGGCCGATCGCGAGTTGTGGTCGGCCGCTGGTTGCTCGTTTCATGTCGATAACCGACGGCATGAAACCACTCATGCCCGCTTTTCACACATGGTATCAAGCGCCGGCCTTTTCGACCGTCAGCTCTTTCGCCGGCGCATCAGCGCCTCTAGCTCGGCGTCGCCGCCTTCCGGCAGCATCAGCCGCACATGCGCGTAGAGATCGCCGTGACCGCCGGCCTTTTCCGGCAGGCCCCTGCCCTTCAGCCGCAGAACCTTGTCCGAGCTCGACCAAGGGGGGACGTTGACCGCAATCCTGCCGGTCGGGGTTTCGACCGCCACCTTGGCGCCATGCACCGCATCGGCCAGTTCCACCGGCAGGTCGACATGCAGGTCGCGGCCCTCGACGCGGTAGCGCGGATGCCGGCGGAAACGGATCTTGACCAGTGCATCGCCCGGCTGCCCCGGTCCTTGCTCACCCTGGCCTTTCAACCGGATGGTCTGACCGTCCTCGACATAGGCCGGCAACTTGACCGCCATCTTGCGGCCGTCGGGGAACATCGCCGTCACTTTCTCGGCGGTTGCGGCCTCCTCGATGGTCACGTCCAGCGTGACGTTGAGGTCGGCTGCGGTCGGCATCCGGCGGCCGGCGCCCATGCCGGCTCCGCGCTGCTGGCTGAAAGCATCGCCGAAGATCTGGCTGAAGATGTCGCTGTTGCCGTCGAACGGATCACCGCCGGGACGGCCGGTGCGGAATTCGAAATGCGCGCCGCCCGGCCCTTGCTGCCGGCGGAAACCGGCGAAAGGATCGGCGCCGCCGGCCGCACTCTCGAAACCCTGGAACCGCGGTTTGCCTTCGGCGTCGATCTCACCGCGATCGAAAGCCGCCCGGTTCTTCTCGTCGCCGACGATCTCGTAAGCCTGGTTGGCGGCGGCAAAACGCTCCTTTGCCTTGGGATCCGGATTCTGGTCCGGATGATACTTCTTGGCGAGCTTTCGGTACGCCGATTTTATGTCCTTGGCCGATGCGTTCTTGGCAACGCCCAGCACCTCATAGGGGTCGCGCATGCTTACTGCCCTGGAGAAGGAGTGGTTCCATGATCGCCTCCTATATGCGCTTGCATAGGAAGAAATTCCAGTGGCTTACCACTATGTCTCCGGCGGAAAATCAGAGCGCCTTGAAATCCTGCATTCGCCAGGCGCTGCCGCCGGCCAGGCATACTTCGCCTTTGAACAGCGCGACGCCGTCGAAGCTCTCGCGTGAAGCGGTGAAGCGACGGCATGTCTCGCCGTTAGCCCTGAATTCCGCGAGCTCGGTGATGGAGCCGCGCGAGCCGGTATCGGCATTTGCCCACGGAACGGCCTGCCCGGCCAGTTGCTCAACGTCGGCGGAGGACACGGCGTTGCGGATCGTGGCCTGGTCGGAGGCGCGGTCCTGATCGAGCGGCGTGACCGAGACCGGCGTGCTCGAGGTCAGTATCGAGCGGTCGACCTCCGTCTGCTCCAGGCTGAAGCCGCCCCCGCCACAGGCGGCAAGCGGCAGGATGATTGTCACGATCATGGCTTTGGCACTGGCCGAAGCGATAACGCTCCATTGCCCACTGTCAAAAGCTTGCGCGATACGCGACAATCGGCAATCTCCCCAGCCGGCGACAAATTTGGGAAAACTATGAGCGAAACCGGGTTAACAAGCGGTGACTTTACCGAGGCAGCGGAGCCGTTCCGGCTTTTTGCGGCGTGGCTCGACGACGCGACGAAGAGCGAGATCAACGACCCCAACAGCGTGGCGCTGGCGACGGTCGACGCCGAGGGTATGCCGAATGTGCGCATGGTGCTGCTCAAGGGCTTCGATGAGGGCGGCTTTGTCTTCTACACGAATTTCGAGAGCGCCAAGGGCCGCGAGATCCTGGGCAGCATGAAAGCGGCGATGTGCTTCCACTGGAAATCGCTGCGCCGGCAGGTGCGGGCGCGCGGCCCGGTGGAGATCGTCACCGACGCCGAAGCCGATGCCTATTACGCGACGCGCCCGCGCGGCAGCCGCATCGGCGCGTGGGCGTCCAAGCAGTCGCGGCCGCTGGAAAGCCGCTTCGCGCTGGAAAAGGCGGTCGCCGAATACACGGCGCGCCACGCGATCGGCGACATCCCGCGGCCAAAACACTGGTCGGGCTTCCGCATCGTGCCGCAGACCATCGAGTTCTGGCACGACCGTCCGTTCCGGCTGCACGACCGTGTCGTCTTTTCGCGCAACGCCGAGGGCGGCTGGGACAAGGTGAGGCTTTATCCGTAGAGGACGATGCGGCAATCCTTGACGAACCACTTTGGTTCACTAATAATCATAGTGAACCAGAGGAATGTGGCCATGACGGCTTTTACCGTGCGCGTTCGTGACGAAACTGCAGACCGGCTAGACCGGCTTGCCGAGAAGCTCGACCGCTCGCGCTCCTACGTGGCTGCGAAGGCCATTGAGGATTTTGTAGCCCGTGAGGAATGGCAACTCGCCGAGATAGAGGCAGGATTGGCTGAAGCCTCGCAAGGCGATTTTGCGGGTGCCAGCGACGTAGAGGCTGTCGTTAGAAAATACGTTAAATCCACCCGCCAGGCATGAGCCATAAGCGAATCCGCTGGACCAAGCGGGCGTTGCGGCGGCTTGATGAAATCGGCACGCATGTTGAGAAAGACAATCCCGAGGCGGCCGCGAGGATCATTGCGCGCATCGTAACGGCGGCGGAACATCTCACCGAACAGCCGGCGATGGGGCGCATCGGGCGCATCAAGGGGACACGCGAACTCGTCTTGGTCGATGTGCCGTATATCGTCCCTTGTCCCATCGACGGCGAAACTGTCGAAATCCTCACCGTCATGCACGCCGCGCAGCGCTAGCCGCAGGCCATGTAAGTCGCATCGAGACACAGGAGATCAGGCTCCTGCGCGACCCATGCCGGGCTATAGAGACCTGGCGTTTCCAATCCCACGATCACGATCTCGTGTGCGTGAAACGTTCCAGCTTGCCGCAACGAACCAGGAAAGGGCTCAACGCGCCGCTGGCGCAAATTCAGGAGGACGCAATGCATTCACTCAGGTTGGTCACGATGGCCGGTCTCGTCGGCCTTTTCGCTTCGCAGGCCTTTGCGGAAGACACGATGGGGACAATGACGATGATGAAGGGTGGGGAGGTCATGGCGATCATGCCCGATGGGCATATGGGCACCATGATGCCCGACGCGAAGATGAGCGCCGAAATGATGAAAATGGCGAAACCGATCAAGCATTGCATGATGTTGATGACCGACGCCAAAGGCAAGACATTCATGATCGACACGTCTTCGGCAAAGGCTCAGGCCGAATGTAAGAAAATGGCGATGTGACAAAGAGAGCGTGGCGAAACCGCCCGCCGGTCGCTGCCGGCGGGTCCACGATGCGAGACAAGGCCAGGGTCTAGGCCTTTTTCCTGGCCATGAAGGCCGTCAAGGCTGCGCGGGCCTCCTCGGATTTGAGCCGCTCGCGGAAATGCTGGCTTTCCTTGCCGATGCGCTCGACAAGGTCGTCGCGCGAGCCGCGCATCAGGTCGCGCGCGATCCTTAGCGCTTGCGGCGGTTTGGCCGAGATCTGGCCCGCCGCCGCCAATACCGATGCTTCGAGTGCCTCTTCCTCGACCACCTCGTAGATCAGCCCGGCGGCCTTGGCGCGCTCGGCCGAAAAGCCCTCGCCGAGGCCAAGCAGCGCGAAGGCGCCTTGCCGGCCAAGGATCTGCGGTGCGAGCAGGCTCGATCCTGCCTCCGGCACAAGGCCGAGATCGACGAAGGGCGTCCGGAACATTGTGCGCGGCGTGGCGAAGGTCAGGTCGCAATGCAGGTTGAGCGTGGTGCCGATACCGACCGCAATGCCGTCGACGCCGGAAACCATCGGCTTCTCCGCTTTGGCCAGCGCCATCAGGAAATCCCAGACTTCGGTACCGCCTTCGCCGCCCGAGGCGACGACCATGAAATCGGCAAGATCGTTACCGGACGAGAAGGCACCGGGCACGCCGAGAAAGACATGGACGCGGATTGCCGGATCGGCGTCGCCGCCGGCAAGAGCCGCCGACATCGTCGCGTACATGGCGCGGGTCAGGGCGTTCTTCTTGTCCGGACGGTTCATGCGGATGATCTGGATGGCACCCTGGCGTTCGACGAGGATGTGGTCTGTCACGGATTGGTCCTTTGTGAATTTCGGGCCTTTGTGAATTTCGGCGCGTGCGAACGTCAGGCTGAAATCAGCGCTTTGCCGGCAACGGCAAGGCTGTCGGCGCCGCCGATGACGCGCTCCTTGAGCGCGCCCGCTTCGCCAAGCAGGTTCTCGGCGAAGAACCGACACAGCGCGATGCGGCTTTGGTCGGCAAGCGCGCCGCGCGCCAGATAGGCGCCGCCGGCGGCAAGCGAGATCAGCCTGAGATAAGGTGTGGCGCCGGCCAACGCCTGGTCCGGACGGCCTTCGGCCTGCAGGTCTTGCAGGGAACGGCTCGCCTGTGACAGGTCATCAAGCGCCTGGTCGAGGCGATCGGCGGTGCGGCCAAAGCCCTCAAGGTTCGACGCTCGCACCGCATCGGCGACGGCCTTGAGCTCGGCGATGTAGCCATGCACATGCTGACCGCCGCCGAGCGGCAGCTTGCGCGTCACCAGATCGATCGCCTGGATGCCATTGGTGCCTTCGTAAATGGGTGCAATGCGCGCGTCGCGATAAAGCGCCGCTGCCCCTGTCTCCTCGATGAATCCCATGCCGCCATGCACCTGCAGCCCAAGCGAGGCGACCTCGACGCCAACATCGGTGGAAAACGCCTTGGCCAGCGGCGTCAAGAGATTGGCGCGCTCCTGCCAGTGCTTTGCATCCTCGCTCCGCGACGCGAGATCGATGGCGTGGGCGCAGGAATAGCAGATGGCGCGGGCAATCTGGGTCAGCGCCTTCATGGTCAGAAGACTGCGCTGGATGTCGGGGTGATGCACGATCGGCGCCATGCCGGCACCGCGATAGCTCGCCGCCTTGCCTTGCCGGCGGTCGTTTGCATAGGCGAGCGCCTTTTGCATCGCCGCCTCGGCGACCGCCACGCCCTGCATGCCGACGGCAAGGCGCGCGTTGTTCATCATGGTGAACATGCAGGCGAGGCCCTTGTTCTCCTCGCCGACCAGCCAACCGATCGCGCCGGGCGCAGCGCCTTCGAAGCCATCGCCATAGATCATCGTGCAGGTCGGCGAAGCGTGGATGCCCAGTTTGTGCTCCAGCCCGGAGCAGAAGACGTCGTTTCGTGCGCCCAGCGCGCCATCGTCGCCGACGAGGAATTTCGGTACCAGGAACAAAGACAGGCCGCGCGTACCGGGCGGTGCGTCCGGCAGCCGCGCCAGCACCAGATGGATGATGTTGTCGGTGAAATCGTGCTCGCCATAGGTGATGAATATCTTTTGCCCGAAGATGCGGTAGCTGCCGTCGCCGACCGGTTCGGCGCGGGTTCGCAAGGCATTCAGGTCCGAGCCTGCCTGTGGCTCGGTCAGGTTCATGGTGCCCATCCATTCGCCGGAGACCAGTTTTTCCAGATATTTGGCCTTGAGCGCCTGCGAGCCATGCTTGTCGAGTGCTTCGACCGCGCCCATGGTCAGCGTCGGGGCGATGCCGAACGCCATCGAGGCGGAGTTCCACATTTCAAGCGCGGCGACGCCGAGCATGGCCGGCAGCGCCTGGCCGCCATACGCTTCCGGCGCCGACAGCGCATTCCAGCCACCGCCGATCCAGCGGCGATAAAGTTCTTTCCAGCCCGGCGGGGTAGTGACGGCAGCGCCGTTGAGCACCGCGCCGTGCTGGTCGCCGATCGTGTAGAGCGGCGCCACCTCCTCGCTGGCGAAGCGGCCGGCCTCGGCCAGAATGGCGTCAACGAGGTCCTCACCGAGTTCGCCAAAGGTGCCGGCATCGAGCGCCGGCTTCAAGCCGGCGACATGCTTCAGGGTGAAGGCGATTTCCTCGACCGGTGCCCGATACATGGCGCTCGCTCCTCCTCCGTCCGGCCGCCCTCAGTCCGGAAGGTCTACTTAAGACCCGTGCCGAGGCAAAATCATCTGCTTTCGGCTTCCCTGGCGATCTTCTTTTTACGTAAACGTCAAACTTTGTCACGCGGATTTTGCCAATTGCTGCGACGCAGGCTAAATTCGCCAAAAGCCGGGATAAGTTCGACCGGCGGAATCAGGAATACCGGATCGGACCGCCCGTGCTCGCCAGACCTGACGCCTATCGCTGCATCGAATGCGGCCTGCCCTACCGGGCGACCGGTTTTTGCTATCACGAAGGTAAGATGGAGAACGGAGCAGGCTATTGGTCTGATCGCGGCATATTGTGCTCGCCGCAATGCTCGCTCGCCCGTCACCGTAAGCGCGAGACGGCGGGAACGCTGTCGCAAGTGCCGGCGCCCGACCCGTTTCAAACCCGCTCTCGACATTGACGACCATCAAAACCATCGACGGAGAAGCTGTCCGAGCCGTGGCGTCCCCGGGCCGCGATCGAGAGCATTTCCTTAACCATGGCCGTTCAGGATATGGCTTTGGCCAGCAAGGATCTGCTGTTTGAAGACGCCGGCGCGCCCCCTTGTCCGCTCAGCGCTTCTCCTTGTCGCGGCCGCGATGACCCTGGCGCTGAAGCCGGCAAAGGCCTCGGATTTCTCCGAACCGTGGAAGGATGCGGACCGGGCACTGGTCGTCGACGCCTACGAATACAATTCCATCGACTGGACCCGGCTAGCCGACGACAAGCGTCTTGTCGGCTTCATCAACAAGGCATCGGACGGAATGCCGCCACCCTATTTCTGTTTCGGCGACGAGACCGAGCTGCGGCTGTGCAAGACGCTCTGGAAACGCCATGCGATGGCACAGGAACTGTTCCAGACGCGCAAGGTGGTGGCCAAGGCACTGGGCCTGAAATGGGGTGCCTATCATCTCGCCCGCCCCGGCAACCCCGTGGGACAGGCCAATAATTTCATCAATTTCGTGAAACCCGGGCCGGATGACCTGCTTGCCCTCGATATCGAGGACGATGATCCCACCCAATGGATGTCGCTCGAGGATGCCGAGGAATTCGTGCGCCATGTGCATCGTCGGGTTGGCCGCTTTCCGGTGCTCTACACCAACGGCACGACAGCCCGGCATATCGCCGACAACAAGTATAAATACCCGCTCCTGTCCCGGCTGCCGCTGTGGTATGCGCGCTACAAGCCAGACATCGGCCTGCATTTTCCGATGGGCAACTGGCAGGGGTATGCGCTCTGGCAGTTTTCGGCGCGAGCAAATTGCGGCCGGTTCCGCTGTCCCTACCGGGTCGCGGGCACACCTAACGATATCGACGTCAGCGTCGCGCCGATGAACGCGACGGAATTGCGCGCGCAGTGGCCGTTCGGCGGCCTGATCGACGTGCAGCCGGATTATCTCGCCTTGATACCGGTGCCGCTCTCACGCGAGGCGGGGCTCGCCGGCACTGCCATGACCTACGCCACCGTGGCAGCACCCCCGAGCCTCGAGCAACTGGTCGCGGTACTCAGGGCGCGCTTGGCCAGCTTCAGCAGCGGCTTTCAAATGCCGGCTGCGAAGACGACGCCGAGCCTTCCCCGCGGGATTGCCGAATATGTCGCCTGGATGCGAAACGAAAAGCGTGCGGCCTCGGTGTCCGCAATTGCCCCCACCGCCGGTGCGGTCAGCACCGTCTCGACCGAATTTGACCGCGGCCTGCACTGAAGCCGGAGGCCGCCTGAAGCGTCAGTTCGACTGCTCGCGCGCCAGTGCCAGCCAGCCAATGTCACGGCGGCAAAAGCCTTGCGGCCAGTCGATCCTGTCGAGCGCGGCGTAAGCCCTCTTCTGCGCCTCGCCGACGGTGCGGCCGGTCGCCGTGATGTTGAGCACGCGACCGCCATTGGCGACGAGTGCACCGCCGTTTATGGCGGTGCCGGCATGAAATATCTCGACGCCCTCGCCCGCCGCCGCCTCGACGCCGCGGATGACCGAGCCCTTTTCCGGCGCTCCGGGATAACCCCTGGCCGCCATCACCACGGTGAGCGCCGCGTCGTCGCGCCAGCGCACCGAGGTGTGCGCCAGTTGGCCGTCAGCGGCGGCGTTGAGCAGGACGAGCAGATCGTCCTTCAGCCGCATCATCAGCACCTGGCATTCCGGGTCGCCGAAGCGGGTGTTGTATTCGATCAGCTTCGGCCCCTTGTCAGTAATCATCAGCCCGGCGAACAGCACGCCGGAAAACGGAGCGCCTGTTTCAGCCATGCCGCGCATGGTCGGCTCGACGATCTCGCGCATGGTTCGGTCGATCATCTCCGGCGTCATCACCGGCGCCGGCGAATAGGCGCCCATGCCGCCGGTGTTCGGGCCGGTGTCGCCGTCACTGAGGCGCTTATGGTCCTGCGCCGTGCCAAAGGGCAGCGCGGTGGTGCCGTCGCACAGGCAGAAGAAACTTGCTTCTTCGCCGACGAGAAACTCCTCGACCACCACTTCCGCGCCGGCCTGGCCGAAGGAGCCGTCAAAACAGGCGTCGAGCGCGGCCAGCGCCTCGTCAAGCGTCATGGCGACGGTGACGCCCTTGCCGGCAGCGAGGCCGTCGGCCTTGATGACGATCGGCGCACCCGTCTTCTCGACATAGGTCCTGGCCGAAGCCAGATCGTCGAAGCGGCCATAGGCGGCGGTCGGGATGCCGTATTTGGCGCAGAGGTCTTTGGTGAAACCTTTCGAGCCTTCCAGCCGTGCCGCTGCCTTTGACGGTCCGAAGACGCGGATGCCCTCGGCGCGCAGGTCGTCGGCAATGCCGGCGACCAGCGGCCCTTCCGGCCCGACCACGACGAGGCCTATTTCATTCTCGCGGCAAAACCGGACCACCGCTGCGTGATCGGCAGTATCGAGCCTCACCAGTTCGGCTTCGTGGCCGATCCCCGGATTGCCGGGCGCCGCGTAGAGTTTGGTCAGCAGCGGCGACGCCGCGATCTTCCAGGCAAGCGCATGCTCTCGTCCGCCGGAGCCGATCAGCAAAACACGCATGCCCAGATTCCTTGCCATTTCACGACCAGGACTGCGCTATTGCGCCGCGCGCGACGGGTCAAGACATTTGGCTGCCGAAGCGCCGATTGCGCGTGGCGAGCGTGCGGGGGCTGCTTGACGCTTGACGGCATTCGCCTCTGCTGCCACTCCAGCAAAATGGAAACCGTCCAGTCGAAAGCGGCCCAGGGCCGCGTCGCCGATGCGCCGAGCGGCCACTGGGTCTATCGCGTGCTGCCGCGGCGGTTGTGGCCCTATGCGCAGCTTGCCCGGTGGGACCGGCCGATCGGCTGGCAATTGCTGCTGTGGCCATGCTGGTGGTCGGCTGCGCTTGCCGCGAGCGCCTATCCGCGTCCGACGGACCCGCTTCTCTCTCTGCTGCCGTCGCCGTGGTATCTGCTGCTGTTTTTTCTTGGCGCGTTCGCCATGCGCGGCGCCGGCTGCACCTACAATGATTTGGTCGACGAGGACATCGACAACCAGGTGGAACGCACGCGCTCGCGGCCGTTGCCGGCCGGCAAGGTCACGCGCCGGCAGGCCTGGATGTTTGTTGTCGTGCAGGCACTGGTCGGCCTTGCCGTGCTTTTGCAGTTCAACAGCTTCGCCATCTTGCTCGGCATCGGCTCGCTGGTCATCGTCGCCGTCTACCCGTTCATGAAGCGGTACACCAATTGGCCGCAACTCGTTCTCGGCCTTGCCTTTTCCTGGGGAGCGCTGATGGGATGGGCGGTCGAGTTCGGCGATCTCGATGGGCCAGCAATCATGCTCTATATCGGCTCGATCCTGTGGGTGATCGGCTATGACACGATCTATGCGCATCAGGACAAGGAAGACGACGCCATCGTCGGCGTGCGCTCGACGGCGCGCCTGTTCGGCGACAATACCAAGGTCTGGCTGGCCGGGCTTTATGGCGGAGCGCTGGTCTGCTTCGCCATCGCCTTTGCCTCGGCACAGGCACCGGTGCCTGCACTTGCCGGGCTGATCGCCGCCGGCGCGAATCTGGCGCGGCAGATCGGCGTGCTCGACATCGACGATCCGGACCAGTGCCTGAGGCTGTTCAGATCGAACAACCAGGTCGGCTGGCTGATCTTCCTCGGCCTGATCGGCGGCGCGGTCTGGGTGGCGCTGAAGCCGCTGGTTTAGCTATTCCCGCGAAATAAGCTCTTCGCCGCCGATGACCAGCCTGAGGCCGAGGTCGCCGGCGCGGCGGCGGGCGAGGAAGCGCGGGCGGCGCATGGTCGAGACGCGACCCTTGCGGCGGTCCTGCGCCGGCAGCGCCTTGATGGCGGCGCCGAGCGATTCTTCCAGCGTGCGGGCGATGCCGTCGGCCTCGATCAGCAGCATCGGCAGGCGGTAGGCGTCGGCCCAGGCGCGCCAGTCGGCGGCGACGTCGTCGAGATCGTCGGCGACCAGCAGCGGCACCGACAGCATCGGATCATTGTGCAGAAGCTCAAGCGTCACTGTGACATTGCCATCCGGATCCTCCATCGCGCGGGCGGCGACGCCGCGAAACGCGTTGGCGGGCAGAGCGATGATCGCCGGCACGCCGCTCATCTCCAGCGTGCGGCGGATAACCGCGCCGCGCTGGTCGATGGTGAAGGTAACGTCGCCATAGTCGTCGCGGGTGGCGTAGCTCACCACCTGCGGCAGGCGGAATGGGTCGAGACGCATATTGCGCCCGGCCCAGACTGGCTTCAGTCCAGTGTTCATATCGTGCCTTTCCTGTTTCTCCTGAGAGCCGGTGTTTCCGGTTCTCCGGGCCGGTTTTCCCAGCCTCGTTTGTGGAGAAACATTAGCGCGGGCTTCTTATCCTCGCGCTTAAGAAAGTCGGTTAAATTTTGCTGATCCGGGGCGGATGGTTATCGGAATGCCAACCGGCGCAGGCCGGCGAAAGGATCAGATAACCTTACCCGGATTCATGATGCCGGCCGGATCGAAGGCGGCCTTCACCCTGCGCATCAGCTCGATCGCCATCGGCGGCGCCGTCGCGATCAATTCGTCCCGCTTCAACTGGCCGATGCCGTGCTCGGCCGAGATCGAGCCATGAAACGCGCGCACAACGTCGTGCACGGCCTTGTTCATGACGTGGTAAAGGCCGAGAAACGCCTCGTCATCGCCGTCGGCCGGCCGGGAGATGTTATAGTGCAGGTTGCCGTCGCCCATGTGGCCGAAGCAGACGACGCGCGCGCCGGGACTGACCGATTGCACGGCGCCGGCGGCCTTTTCAATGAAGGGCGGGATTGACGCCACCGGCACCGAGATGTCGTGCTTGATCGAGGCACCTTCCGGTTTCTGCGCCTCGGGCAGCACCTCCCGGAAATTCCAGAACGCATCGCCCTGGGCCATGCTTGCCGCGATCACCGCATCGCCGACGATCGCTTGCTCGAGGCCTGCCTCCAGCACCTCCTCGATCAGCGCCCTTGCATCGTCGGCCGAACGGCCCGACGAGATCTGCATCAGCACATACCACGGCCAATCGCCGGCAAGCGGCCGCACCACGCCTTGTGCGTGGGCAAGCGTGAAGTCGTAGGGCCTCTGGCCGATCAGCTCGAAGGCGGTGAGCGCTGCCCCTGCACGGTCCATCGCCAGGCTGAACAGCGACAATGCCGCCTCCGGCGATGACAGGCCGGCAAACGCCACCTCGCGCCCCTTGGGCTTGGGGAACAGCTTGAGCACGGCGGCGGTAATGATGCCGAGCGTACCCTCGGCGCCGACGAACAGGTTCTTCAGATCGTAGCCGGTATTGTCTTTTTTCAGCTTGCGCAGATCGTCGAACACTTCACCGGTCGGCAGCACCACTTCGACGCCGAGGCACAGCTCGCGCGCATTGCCGTAGGCAAGCACGCCGGTGCCGCCGGCGTTGGAGGAGAGATTGCCGCCGATCTGGCAGGAGCCTTGCGCGGCAAGCGACAGCGGAAACAGCCGGTCGGCGGCATCGGCCGCTTCCTGCAGCGTCTGCAGGATGACGCCGGTTTCGACCGTCACCGTGTTGGACAGCGTATCGATCTCGCGGATGCGGTTCAGCCGCGACAGCGACAGCACGATCTCGCGGCCGGATGCGTCCGGCACCTGGGCGCCGACCAGCCCGGTGTTGCCGCTTTGCGGCACGATGGGCGTGCCGGTTTCGGTTGCCAGCCGCATGATGCGGCTGACCTCCTCGACGCTCCCCGGCCTCAGCACCAGCGCCGTCCTGCCGTGCCAAAGTCCGCGCCGCTCGGTGAGGTAAGGTGCGATGTCCTGCTGATCGCGCAGCGCATATTTATCGCCGACGATTGCCGCAAAGCGCGCGATGACGGCGGGGTCGAGATCGGGGGAAATGTCGTTCATGGGTGGAAACTATGGTGCTCAATCCATCTTGTCACGCGGGGCGATCTTGTCACGCGGGGCGGCGGCGCGCGAAAGCCGGTCATTGATCGCCTCGCCCAGCCCGTCGAACGGGATCGGCTCGACGGCGATGGTTTTGGCGCCGCTGCCATCGAGATCCTGCAGATGGGCGAAGAGATTGCTTGCCGCCTCGCGCAGGTCGCCGGTCTCCGACAAATTGCGCAGTGCGGCTGCATCGCGCCAGCCTTCGGCACGGCGGCGGCCGAAGGCCAGCAAGGCTTCGCCCGGCGCGACCTTCGCAGCATTGAGCCGCACTGCCGCACCTGGCGCATAGTGCGAGGCGAGCATGCCGGGCGCCTCGATGCCCGAAGCGCCGCGCAGCAACTTTGTCCCGGCCACTGCTTCGATCTCTTCGGCGGCAATGCCGCCCGGCCGCAGCAGCCGCAGCTTTCCAGCTTCGACCTTGACAATGGTCGATTCCAGCCCGACCGGCGTCGCGCCGCCGTCGACCACAAGCTTGATCCGGGGACCGAGATCGGCGGCCACGGCCTCGGCCGTCGTGGCGCTGATCCTGCCCGAGGAATTGGCGCTTGGCGCCGCCAGCGCGCGGCCGAACCTGGCGATCAGCTCGCCGCCAAAGCCTTTCGGCATGCGCAGCGCGATCGTTTCCAGACCGGCGGTGACCAGCGGATGAATGCCGTTGCCGGGCCGTTGCGGCAGCACCAGGGTCAGCGGCCCCGGCCAGAATGCGTGCGCCAATCTTTCCGACAGCGGATCGAACAGCGCGATGCGCTCGGCCATCGCCGGGTCGGCTATATGGGCGATCAGCGGGTTGAAGCGAGGGCGGCCCTTGGCTTCGAAGATGCGGGCCACGGCAACGCCGTTGGTCGCGTCGCCGGCCAGCCCATAGACGGTCTCGGTCGGGATGGCGACGACATCGCCGCTCTCGAGCAGCGCCAACGCCCTTTCCATCGCCTCGCCGACGGCACGAATTTCAGCCACTGTCGTCACCTCACGGATGCGGGTGCCTAATACGCTGACGCCGACGGAGCAAGTCCGGGCGTAGGCGAATCGCAAATCGCTAAAATGCTATGTTTCCCCGCAAGCCGGCATCAACTGCCCTCGGCTAGGGTGCCGCCTTGTTGGGCAAGGGGAATTATCATGCTTTCGATGCGTATCCTTGGAGCGCTTGGTCTGGCGTTTATGGCCGGCACGGCACAGGCCTCGTCGCTCGTTTTTCTCGGGCAAACGACGGCGACGCCTTCGGTTGTAAATGCCGGCGCGCTCGAACGGGCGAAAACACCGTCGATCGTCGCGCTCGGCGAGAAGTTGCCTGACGTCAATGAAAACGTCGCCGATGAAAAGGTCGCGGCAATCCCGAGCCAGCCGAGTCATGGCTTCGACGGAAGTCCGATGATCATTCGCGGCGGTATCGTCGGCGATGCCTTTGCAACGCCCGCGCCCAAAGCCGCGCCGGCCACCGCTGCCGCGCCCGCCGCGGACAGCAAGGCCGACCCAAAGGTCGCCAGCAAAACCCCTGAACCAGCTGCGCAGCAGCCTGCGCCGCTAGCAGCTCCCGACCAGCCGAAATAGCGCCACAAGCGATGATTTTTCCCGGACGTCAGCCGGCTATCTTGGAGAAATCCGCGACCCGGTCGGTCGCCGCGCGGATGCGGGCGAGCAATGCCAGGCGATTGGCACGCACGGCCTGGTCCTCATCGTTTACCAGGACTTTCTCAAAGAATGAATCAACCGGCTCGCGCAACACGCTAAGCGCCAGCATGGCGGCGGAAAAGTCTTCGTTTTGAATTGCTTCGCCGGCTTGCTTCTCGGCCTGATTGACCGCGGCGTACAAGGTTTTTTCGGCGCCCTCCCGGAACAGCGCCGGCTCAACACGGTCGGCGATCGTCGTGTTCTTCTTCTCCTCGGCAGCCACGATGTTGGCAGCGCGCTTGGTGCCGGCAAGCAGGTTCCTGCCGTCCTCGCTGTCGAGGAAGGAGCCAAGCGCTTCGACGCGGCGGACGATTTGCAGGAGGTCGTCGTTGGACGATTGGCCGATCTCCCCCCTAGAGGGGGAGATGCCCGGCAGGGCAGAGGGGGGCGCGACAGAATGAGAGGCTGGCGGGACAGCGCCCCCCTCTGTCGGCTGCGCCGACATCTCCCCCTCTAGGGGGGAGATCGGGCGCGAACCTGCCGCGAGTACGGCGTCGATCAGGTCGTGCCGGGCGCCCTGGTCGCGCAGATAGACCTTTAGGCGGTCATGGAAGAAGGCGAGGACATCTAACACAATTGTGTCCTCGATCCGCCGTGACTCGCTGGCAAGATCGCGGGTCTCCTCATCATTTTTTTCACCTAGTATCCAAGCAACCACCAGTGGGCGGCGCTGGAAGAATATTTCATTGTATCGACGGTGTTGATTGGCAAATTCGAGCTCGTTTTCGAACTGGTCGGCAACAACAATTGCCTTATACAATCCGCCCCAATCCGTGATGCGATTGACTAGGGGCACAATTTCAAACGCGCTGCTAAACGCTCTCAAGTTTCGCGCTTCCCGGAGGAGCAACTGCCAATAGACCCGTTTTGACATTTGCAGAATGCTGAGCGAAAGCCTGTTCTCAATCACGATCCGCACCACCCCCAACGCTGCCCGTCTCAACGCATAAGGGTCCTTCGATCCCGTCGGCTTTTCATCAATCGCCCAGAATCCAACCAGCGTATCCAGCTTGTCGGCAAGCGCTACTGCGATCGAAACCGGATCGGTCGGCACGTTATCGGACGGGCCTTGCGGCTTATAATGCTCCTCGATCGCCGCGGCGACCGACGGATGCTCGCCCTGCAGCAGCGCGTATTTGCGGCCCATGGCGCCTTGCAGTTCCGGGAATTCGCCGACGACTTCGGTGGTGAGATCGGCCTTGGCCAGAACGGCGGCGCGACGCGCCAGCGCGGTAATCTCCCCCCTTGAGGGGGAGATGTCGCCGAAGGCGACAGAGGGGGTCGGCTCGCGTGGAGCGCCGACTTCCTCTTTCTTCGAAAGGCCAGATCGCGTCGCGCCAGCCGAAGCGACCCCCTCTGGCCTGCCGGCCATCTCCCCCTCAAGGGGGGAGATTGAACTCGCCACGACCGGCGCCTGTTCTTCCGCCAGCCGCTTGATGCGCTCCACCCGCTCGCCCTGCGTGCCGAGCTTGGCGTGGAAGGTGACGCAGAGATGGTCGAGGCGG
The DNA here is from genome assembly GCF_040318565.1 of Mesorhizobium sp. M1142. Lineage (NCBI taxonomy): Bacteria > Pseudomonadati > Pseudomonadota > Alphaproteobacteria > Hyphomicrobiales > Phyllobacteriaceae > Mesorhizobium > Mesorhizobium sp. M1142. The sequence goes on along the minus strand of NZ_JAMYMK010000002.1, from coordinate 258,272 downwards.
GCCATGCGCTGGTCAAGCGGTTTGTTCAGATCGAGCCCGAACTTTTCCGCCGATGCCTGCAGCTGGTCGAGATCCGGCAGGTCGCCCTGGTCGGTCTTCCAGAAATAGAGCGCGTCGGACAGGCGCGCGCGCACCACCTTGCCATTGCCATGGGCGATCTCCTTGCCGCCATCCTTGGCCTCGATATTGGCGGTCAGGATAAAGCGGTTGGAAAGCTCTTCGCCCGCGCCATGTGGCCGCGTCACGAAGCACTTCTGGTTGGCGCGGATGGTGAGCCGGATTACCTCGGCCGGAATGGCGAGGAAATCCTGCTCGAATTCGCCCATCAGCACGACAGGCCATTCGACCAGGCCCGACACTTCCTCCAGCAGCCCCTCGTCCTCGACGAGGTCGAGCCCGCTGGCGAAGGCGAGGTTCCTGGCATCGGCAAGGATGATCTCTTTGCGCCTGTCGGCATCGAGCACGACCTTGGCCGCCTCAAGCCTGGCGACATAATCGTCGAAGCGGCGCACCGTGATGGCGCCAGGCGCATGGAAACGGTGGCCGTAAGTGATATTGCCTGAGCGGATGCCGTCGATCTCGAAATCGACGACCACCGGCTCCTCGGTTTCGGGGCCGAAGGTGCACAGGATCGATTGCAGCGGCCGCACCCAGCGCAGCGAGCCGGGCTTGGCCGAAGCCGGCCCCCAGCGCATCGATTTCGGCCAGGGGAAGTTGCGGATGATGCCCGGCACCAGCTCGGCGATGATCTGCTCCGCCGGCCTGCCCGGCCTGGAAATATGGGCGACGTAGAAGTCGCCCTTCTTCGGATCGGAATGAACATGCGCCTCGGCAATCGAGGCAAGGCCGGCCTTGCGCAGAAAACCCTGCACCGCCGGCTCGGGCGCCTTGGTCGAGGGCCCTTTGATCTCCTCGCTGATGTCCTTCGAGCGGGCGGTGAGGCCGCGGATGTCGAGCGTCAACCGGCGCGGCGTCCAATATTCGCGCGCCGCCTCATAGGTCAGCCCGGCGTCGACCAGCCCGTCGGTCAAAAGCTTTCTGAGATCGCCGGCAGCCTTGCGCTGCATGCGGGCGGGAATCTCTTCCGAACGGAGTTCTAAAAGCAGGTCGGGCATCGAAGGAACTCATGGACAAAAATAGCCGCCGCTTCGCGGCGACCTCCCCCGTCGAGGGGGAGGTAAGCGGGGGCATAGCAACTCGGCTGGCCGCTGTCACCCTTCCCCGCTCGATCGGGACATCTAACGGCGATTTCCGAAAAAATTCAGCCGCCTGTCGGACACGCGCCGGCCCGCCCGTCCTTGGATCAAAGATTTCCCTGAACCGAACGCAGCGCTGAAGCGACCAACGCTCAGGCAGAGAGCTATTGGCTGACCGACCATGAGAACGGCATCGACATTCCTGCAGATCCTCGCGCTCAGCGCCTGTTTTACAGCGCAGGTGCACGGCACGTTCTCGATGCCCGGCGTCAGGCAAGCGCTGCGGACAATAGCCGGCGCGGCCAAGGTACGTTGCCAATCAGCGCTCCTGTCGAAATCGCCTGGAGCTAATGTGCATGTCGCGCAAAAGTGTGCAGCGGTTTTGCGATAACGACATGCATCAAAACAAGAACTTAAAGCGCGTCGCATGAGGCCGGTCGAACGCGACGCGCTTTAAGCCGCCAGCCCGCCCGCCTGCGTCAGCAGAAACGCCTCGCCGCAGGCTTTGGCCAGATTGCGCACCCGCAAAATATAACTCTGGCGCTCGGTGACCGAAATCACGCCGCGTGCGTCGAGCAGATTGAAGACGTGGCTGGCCTTGATGCACTGGTCGTAGGCGGGGAATACAAGGCGGTGGTATCCCTCCCCCTTGAGCGGAAGGTGGCCAGACAAGGTCTGGCCGGGAGGGGTCGCCCGTGCAGTGCTCGACGTTTTACTTGTGGTGCCTTCTAAGGTGACCCCCTCTGCCCGCTTCGCGGGCATCTCCCCCTCAAAGGGGGAGACAGGCGCGCCGGCTTCGAGCAGCGCCTTGCACTCGGCTTCGGCGTCCTGGAAATGCCTGAGCAGCATTGCGGTGTTGGCAAATTCGAAATTATGGCGCGAATATTCCTGCTCGGCCTGCAGGAAGACGTCGCCATAGGTCACCTTGTCGGCGCCTTCGCGGCCGTTGAAGTTGAGGTCGTAGACATTGTCGACGCCCTGCACATACATGGCAAGCCGTTCCAGCCCGTAAGTGAGCTCGCCCGCCACCGGGGCGCATTCGATGCCGCAGACCTGCTGGAAATAGGTGAACTGCGACACCTCCATGCCGTCGCACCAGCACTCCCAGCCCAGCCCCCAGGCGCCCAGCGTCGGGCTTTCCCAGTCGTCCTCGACGAAGCGGATGTCATGCAGCAGCGGATCGATGCCGATCGCGGCCAGCGAGCCGAGGTAAAGCTCCTGCAGATTGGGCGGATTGGGCTTCAGGATCACCTGGTATTGGTAATAGTGCTGCAGCCGGTTCGGGTTCTCGCCATAGCGGCCGTCCTTGGGGCGGCGCGAGGGCTGGACATAGGCCGCGTTCCAGCGTTTTGGGCCGAGCGCGCGCAATGTCGTGGCCGGATGGAATGTGCCGGCGCCGACTTCCATGTCGTAAGGCTGGAGGACGACGCAGCCATAGTCCGCCCAGTAATTATGCAAAGTCAGGATCAGCCCCTGGAACGAGCGGCTGGGATGCATGTGGGCAGGGATATCAACGGTCACGGCGGCCTCCGGCTGGATGCGGCACCTCGTAGAGTGCCGCTCCGCGACCGTCAAGGCGATGGGGTCACCCCTTCGGGGCGGGCGCCGGCTCGGCCTTCACCTTGGGGGTTTCCTGCGCCGTGTTGGATTCGATCGGCGGCAGGCCCTTCATCAGCTTTTGCTGCAAGGCGGCAAGCACATCCGGGTCCGGCTTCAGGTCGCGGGCCTGGTTCCACTGGAAGGTGGCTTCCAGTTTGCGGCCGACGCGCCAGTAGGCGTCGCCGAGGTGATCGTTGAGCACCGGATCCTCCGGCTTCAACGAAACGGCGCGTTCCATTTCGCGCACCGCGTCGTCGAACTGGCCAAGGCGGTAATAGGCCCAGCCCAGCGAGTCGACGATGTAGCCGTCGCTCGGCCTCAGGTCGACGGCCTTCTGGATCATCGCGAGGCCTTCCTTGAGGTTCATGTTCTTGTCGACCCAGGAATAGCCGAGATAGTTCAGGACCTGCGGCTGGTCGGGGTAGAGCTCCAGCGCCTTGCGGAAATTCGGCTCGGCCTTCGGCCATTCCTTCAGCCGCTCATAGGCGATGCCGCGCTGGTAGAAGATGTTCCAGTTGGCGGCGGTCGGCGTCTTCAGCACCTCGACTGCCTTGTCGTAAAGATTGGCGGCGGAGCGGAAATCCTCCTTCGCGGAATAGACGCCGCCGAGCGCCAGATAGGCGCGCATGTCGTCTGGATGCGCATCGACGATGGCCTTGAGGTGAGCGATCGCCTCGTCATTGCGGTCGAGATCGGCAAGGTTGAGGCCAAGCTGCAGGTCCGAAAGCTCCTTCAGCGGCGAGCCGGCGGGAATGCGGCGATAGAGCGCGATGGCGCCCTCGCCGTCTTTCAACTGCTCGGCGACGGCGGCAAGCTGAACGAGCGCCGCGTCGTTGCCGGGCCGCAGCGCCAGGGCATATCGCAGATAGAGCCGCACGAACGGCTCGCCCCCGCCGCGGTTGAGCGCGGTGGCGAGATCGAGCAGGATCTCCGAGGCGCCGTCCGACGGACCGGCAACGAATGGTTCGATCTTCTCGCCCTTGTTGATCTTGTCGCGAAGCGCTGCAATCTCGACCTTGCCGGGCGCAAACGCCTCGGCCTTGTCGAGCACCGACAGCGCCTTGGCCTTGTCGCCTTTGCGGGCGAGGAAAGAGGCGTAGGCCTGCGCGTTGCGCATCCATGTTTCGGGGGCCGCACCGCCAGCGGCCGTGTCTTGCAGGGTGGCGGTGTAGAGCGCATCCGCCCTGTCGGGCAGGCCCGAGACGTCGGCAATCAAGGCACGGTGGAACGACTTGAATGGGCTAAACCAGTCGGGGCCCTGCAGCTTGTCGATGGAAGCCATGGCCTCGCCGGCGTCACCCGCACCTTGCTTGGCCCAGCCGGTCATGACGCCGGAGATCAGCCGGTCGAGATCGGATTCGAGCGAAAGCTTGAGCCAGTATTCGGCCTTGGAGAAATCCTTCTTGTGGAACGAATCGATGGCCAGCGCCAGGCGCGAGAAGCGCTCGACGTCGGGAACCGCCTTGAGTTTGTCGGCATAGACCAGGGACTCGTCGAAGCGCCCCTGCGCGATCAGCGACAGCATCAGGCTTTGCTGCAGTCCCGTATCGTTCGGATCGAATGCAAGCGCCTGCTTATAATAGGAAATGGCGCTGTCGAGGTCGTTGTCGCCTTCGGCAATCCGCGCCGCGAGATAGGCTCCCGAGAAGGATGTGATCCTGACCGGCTCGGCGGTCTGTCTGGCATGCGCCGGCAAAGCCGAGATCGCCATGCCCGTCGCGATTGCCAGCCCCGTCAGCCAGCGCGCATATCCTTGCCGCATCATATCCCTTTCAGCCAAACGCCATCTCCGCGTCAGCGGGATCGCCGTAGACTCGATCTTTACAGGTAAAGCATGGCCTTTTTGGGGTCACGCTTCAACCCGGCCCGAGTTCACAATCGGGTAAAGCAACTAATAAACCATGCCGAAAGAGGTCGCACGACCGCATTGCGACAATCCGACCATGGGAAACCGGCGTCACGGCCCGGAACTCAGGACGTTTGCGAAAGGCTTGCGTCGAGCGCCTGCATGGCGACGGTGACAAGATCGTGCAGCCGCTTTTTCGGCACGCCGTCGCGTGCCTGCACCGAAAGGCCGTGCATCAGCGTGGCGTAATAATCACCCAACGTCTCGGCGTCGGTACCCGGCTTCAATTCGCCTTCGCGCACCGCTTGCTTCAACCGCTCGACGATCGATGCGGTACGCGCCAGCCGATGCTCCGCCAGCCATTGCTGCACGGCGTCGTTTTCGACGGCGCAATTGGTGGCGGCCGTCACCACCATGCAGCCCTGCGGCTGCCCCGGCCGCGTATAGATTTCGACGGCGTCGCGAAGCATGCGCTCGATGACGCCCCGGACGTTTGGTTCTTCCTGCAGCGCGCGTGTGGCAAAGCCGCCCTCATTGGCCTCGTAAAGTGCCACCGCTTCGCGAAACAGATCCTCCTTCGAGCCGAAGGCGGCATAGATGCGCGCCGATGCGAGGCCAAGCGCCGAAACGAGATCGGCCATCGAGGTGCCCTCGTAGCCACGTCTCCAGAAAGCGTCCCGGGCTTTCTCCAGCGCCTGATCGCGGTCGAACTCCCTTGGCCTTCCCGCCATTGCGACCTCCAATTTTTGTCGATCAACAAATAATACGCTTGACTTCGGATTGCAAATCTCAATTCTTTGTTGATCATTAAATAATTGTCGACAAGGAGACCGACATGAGTTCACTGGATCAGGGTGCGCCGCTCGGGGCAATCGCAACGCAAGAGACGACCGGTGTGAAGCGCGGCGCAACGCTGGCGCTGCTCGCCTTCGCGCAGCTCATCATCTCGCTCGACCTCAACATCGTCTTCGTGGCGCTGCCGGAGATCGGCGCCGGCCTCGGATTTTCCGGTCAGACCCTGCAATGGGTGGTGAGCGCCTACACGGTCTTTACCGGCGGCTTCCTGCTGTTCGGCGGCCGGGCCGCCGACCTGATCGGCCAGCGCCGCGTCTTCATCTTCGCACTCTGGCTCTACGCGCTTTCTTCGCTTGTCGGCGGCCTGGCATGGTCACCGGAAATCATCATTGCGGCACGCGCGGTCCAAGGCATCGGCGCCGCATTCCTGTTTCCGGCGACGCTGTCGCTGATCAACCGTCTGTTCGCCGAAGGACCGGAACGCAACCGGGCGCTCGCCGTCTGGGGCGGCGCAGGCGCCAGCGGCCTGACGTTCGGTTCGCTTGCCGGCGGGTTTCTGACCAGCGCCTTTGGCTGGCCGTCGGTCTTCTACGTCAACGTGCTGCTGGCCGGGATCGCCATCATCGCGGCTTTCGCCATCATCCCGCGCGATCGCAAGCGGCACGAGCACCGTAGCTTCGATCTGCCGGGCGCATTGACCGTCACCGCCGGGGCGACGCTGCTTGTCTTCACCCTGGTTCAGGGGCCTGAGTATGGCTGGGGATCGACCGCAATTATCGTCAGCGCAGCACTGGCGGCATTCTTCCTGATCGCCTTCACGATGATCGAGGCGAAGAGCGCCGATCCGCTGATGCCGCTGCGCCTGTTTTACAACCGCAGCCTCGTCGCCGGCATGTCGATAACCTTCCTCTACATGGCGACTTTCGGAGCGCTGCCCTACTTCCTCACCGTGCTGCTGCAGAACGTGCACGGTTTCACTGCCTTGCAGACGGGCCTCGCCTTTCTCGTGCCGTCGGTCGCCATCGCCGCCGGCACGCAAGCCGGCGAGCGTCTGGCGACGCGCTTTTCCACGCGCAGCACGCTGGTCGGCGGCATGATCGTCGGCGCGGTCGGCACTGCATTGATGGTATCAGGCGCAACCGCGGAGAGCAGCTATCTGTCCCTCGTACCCGGCCTGATCGTCTCCGGCGTCGGACAAGGCATCGTCTGGACCGCAATGTGGATTGCCGCCGCTTCCGGCGTTGCCCATGATCAGCAAGGCGTCGCCTCGGGCATGGCTTCGACGACACTCAATGTCGGCAACGCCATCGGCATGGCCGTGCTGATCGCGATTGCGAACAGCCAAATCGGCGAATTGTCCGGCGATGCGTTGAAAATTGCCGTCGCCGACGGCATCCAGGTCGCCTTCTGGTTCGCGGCGGCGGGCATCGTCGTCAGCCTGCTCGCAGCAATGGTTCTTCCGGCAAAGGCGCGATGAGAACGGCGCGGGCGCCGATGGCTGTCAATTCACCCGGCTGATGCAGAAATCGATGACGTCGATCAGTGCAGACTTCTGCGGCGTCGCTTCGAGCGGCGCCAGGGCGTCGCGGGCGATCTCGCCGAAATGGCGGGCGCGCCCGATGGTGTCGGCAATCGCCCCGTGGCGGAGCATCAGGCCGATTGCCTTTTCCAGCCCGGCATCGTCGGCGGCATTGTCCTCGATGGCGCGTTTCCAGAAGCTGCGCTCGGCCTTGGTGCCGCGCCGATAGGCGAGGATCACCGGCAGCGTTACCTTGCCCTCGCGGAAATCGTCGCCGACATTCTTGCCGAGATCCTTGCTGGTGCCGCCATAATCCAGCGCGTCGTCGATCAGCTGGAAAGCAAGGCCGAGATTCATGCCGTAGGAGCGGAGTGCTGCGCGATCGTTGCGCGTCGCCTGGGCGATGACCGGGCCGACCTCGGCGGCAGCTGAGAACAGCGCCGCGGTCTTGGCCTTGATCACGGCGAAATGCTCGTCCTCGGTGGTTTCGAGGTTCTTGGCGGCGGCAAGCTGCATCACCTCGCCTTCGGCGATCACCGAGGCCGCACTCGACAGGATGTCGAGCGCTTCCAGCGAGGCGACATCGACCATCATGCGAAAGGCCTGGCCGAGCAGGAAATCGCCGACCAGAACACTGGCCTGGTTGCCCCAGATCATGCGCGCCGTTTTCTTGCCGCGCCGCATGCCGCTTTCGTCGACAACGTCGTCGTGGAGAAGTGTCGCGGTGTGCATGAATTCGACCGATGTGGCGAGCTTGACATGGCCGTCGCCGGAATAGCCGAACATCTGGGCGGCGGCGAGCGTCAGCATCGGCCGCAGCCGTTTGCCGCCGGACGAGATCAGATGGTTGGCGATCTCCGGGATCATCTCGACATCGGAGCCGGCCTTCGACAGGATCAATTTGTTGACGCGCCCCATGTCGGCCGCGGTCAGGTCGATGAGGTCCTTTATCGAGGCGGCTTCGCGCTTCCCGTTTTCAATGTTGAGAACGACACCCACGGCAAAACTCCCAACCTCGATATGCACGACGGCAACATGGTCCCTGGACAGACTCTAGGGTGTCACCCACCGGTGCGGCAAGAGGCGAATTGGCGCGCCGGCTCTGGTACATGATCACGCCTACGTTTACATCAACGCCGCAAACTGCGAGTTTCATCCGATGATAGAGCTCATCCGCACCAACGACGCTGTCATCATTTCGTTTGTCGAATCGCTGATGCGCGATGCCGGTATCGGCTGTTTCGTCGCCGACCAGAACATGAGCGTGCTCGACGGCTCGATCGGCATCCTGCCCCGCCGTGTCATGGTGGACGCCGACAAGGCCGATGCGGCACGGCGCATCCTGACGGATGCCGGCATCGCCAACGAGATCCGCCAAAAATAATGTCCGCGTCGCCCGCTGCCCTTGTCCCGGACATGCCGACTCACACGGTCGATGCCTTCCATCGTGGTCGCTTCTGGCTGGTGCAGCCGAGAAAGGCCGGCCACCGCGCCGGCATGGATGCGATGATGCTGGCGGCTGCCGTGCCGTCCTCCTTCGCCGGGCGGCTGGCCGACTTTGGCGCGGGTGCCGGTGCCGCGGGCCTGGCGGTGCTGTCGCGCTGCCCCGCTGCCGCGGCCGTGCTTGTCGAGCGTTCCCCGGAAATGGCGGCCTTCGCCACCACCACGCTTGCCCATCCCGGCAATGCGCATCTCAGCGACCGCGCCTCGGTGCTCGTCGCCGATGTCGCGCTGTCGGGCCGGGCGCGAACGGCCGCCGGCCTCGAGGACAACAGCTTCGATTTCGTCATCATGAACCCGCCGTTCAATGCCGCCGAGGATCGCGCGACGCCCGATCCGCTGAGAAAGGCCGCGCATGTCTCGGAGGATGGATTGTTCGACAGCTGGATCCGCAGCGCGGCCGCGGTGGTGAGGCCGGGCGGCGGGCTGGCCGTCATCGCCCGGCCGGAACAGCTCGGCGCCATCCTCGATGCCGTTGCCGGCCGCTTCGGCGACGCCGAGATGCTGGCCGTCCATCCTCGCCCCGAGGCGGCAGCGATCCGCATCGTCGTCCGGGCAGCACTCGGCGCACGCGGCAAGCTGTCGATCCAGCCACCGCTGATGCTGCATGCCTACTCAGGCAATGGCCCTTCGGAGCGGGCAGAGCTGATCAATAACGGGCTGGCGTCGCTGTTCGGAGACTGATCCATTCTGATTGCCGGGGTGACGGCATTGCCGTTGGCCGGCGAATTCCTACATGCCTCAAGCAAATCGACCGGAGACCGCCCCCTCGTGAAACGCCTTTTCAACCGCCTGCTGCCGAAATCCTGGCGCTCCACCGTCGTCACCATTCCGGTCATCCGGCTGCACGGCACGATCATGCCCGGCGGCGGCCAGTTCCGGCCGAGCCTGTCGCTCGCTTCCACCGCCGGTCTTCTCGAAAAGCTGTTTTCCTTCGATGCGCCGGCGGTCGCCATCTCGATCAATTCGCCAGGGGGCTCGCCGGTGCAGTCGCGGCTGATCTTCAGGCGCATCCGCGACCTGGCGAGCGAGAAGAACAAGAAAGTCCTGGTTTTCGTCGAGGACGTGGCGGCATCGGGCGGCTACATGATTGCGGTCGCGGGCGACGAGATCTTTGCCGACCCGTCCTCCATCGTCGGCTCGATCGGTGTGGTGTCGGCCTCGTTCGGCTTTCCGGAGCTGTTGAAGAAGATCGGCGTCGAGCGCCGCGTCCACACCGCCGGCCAGAACAAGGCGGTGCTCGACCCGTTCAAACCGGAAAAGAAGGAGGACGTCGAGCGCCTGAAGGCGCTGCAACTGGAGGTCCACGAGACCTTCATCGACCTCGTCAAGGACAGGCGCGGCAGCAAGCTCAAGGACGATCCCGACCTGTTCACAGGCCTGTTCTGGACGGCCAAGAAGGGGCTTGAACTCGGGCTGGTCGATGCGCTCGGCGACATGCGCAGCGTGCTGAAGAGCCGTTTCGGGCCGAAAACCCAGCTCAAGCTGATCACCGCGCCGCGCGGCCTGTTCGGCCGCTTCGGCCTGTTCGGCTCGAGCTTGTCGGCGCCCGACATCGCTGCCGCCGCGGCAAGCGGCGTCATCGATGCGGCGGAAGAGCGCGCGCTGTGGGCGCGCTTCGGGCTTTGAAAAGCCGGTGAAAGCGTCTAGCATAAATCATCAACCGACCCGACCGGCGGCCTTGCCGGCCTTGCGAGGGAGGAGTTTGACATGCCGCAGATCATTTTCTTCGCCGTCGTCGGCATTGCCGCCTATTTCGGCTACCGCTCCTTCGTCAGGGAAGCCGAGCGGGTGACCGCCAAGGTACGTCGGGCCGAAAAGCAGACGGCCAACGGGACGATGGGAACACTGGTCAAGGATCCGAAGACCGGCGAATACCGTCTGGCCAAGGATTGACCGTCGTCCCCCTCGCGGCCGAGCCAATCAACGCCGAGGCCAGCCTCCGGGCATTGCATGCGCACGCCAAGATAAATCTCGCGCTGCACGTCACCGGCCGGCGCGCCGACGGTTATCACATGATCGAAAGCCTGGCTGTGTTCACGCGCTTCGGCGACCGCATCGAGACAGAACTTGCCGACAGCGATGGGTTTTCCGTGTCCGGCAAATACGCCTCCGCGGTGCCGGTCGACGACAATAATCTGGTGGTGAGAGCGCGCGACGCACTGCGTCGCGAGGCCGGTTCCCAACACGCGCCGGCTGTCGCCATCCGGCTCGAAAAGAACCTGCCGGTCGCGTCCGGTGTCGGAGGCGGATCGAGCGACGCGGCGGCTGTGCTGCGCGCCCTGATCCAGACCTGGGGACTTGATGTTGACGATGCCGAACTGGCGCGGATCGGCCTGTCGCTCGGCGCCGACGTGCCGATGTGCCTCGCTGCTAAGCCACTGATAGCCCGCGGCGTCGGCGACGAGCTGACACTCGTGCCGGATTTCCCGGCGCTGGGTCTGGTGCTCGTCAATCCCGGCACTGCCGTCTCGACGGCCGACGTGTTCGAGGCGCTTGGCCGCCGCGACAATGCGGCGCTGCCGCCGCTGCCGCACAGCCTCGACTTCCACAGCATCCGCAACTGGCTGGAGATCACCCGCAACGATCTCGAACCTGCGGCGCGTGCAATCCAGCCCGCCATCGGCAAGGCGCTTTCCGTGCTTAACAAGGCCGGAGCCGGTTTTGCCAGGATGTCGGGTTCCGGCGCCACCTGCTTCGGGCTGTTCGAGACCGGCAACGTGGCCAAGCGCGCGGCCGTCGATATCCGCGGCCGCCATCCCGACTGGTTTGTCGCGGCGACGCGAAGCGTGAGATCGGAGGCTGATGCCCATGGCCAGGATTGACGTGAGCCGCCCCTTTGTTCCCGTGCGCATCGCGGTACTGACCGTTTCCGATACGCGCAGCCTCGTCGACGACAAATCCGGGCAGACGCTGGCCGACCGTATTGCCGAGGCCGGCCACATCCTCGCCGCCCGCGACATCGTCACCGACGACCGCGACAAGATCCGCGACACGGTCCTAGGTTGGTCAAGGGACGAAGCGATCGATGTCGTCATCACCACCGGCGGCACCGGCTTCACCGGCCGCGACGTGACGCCGGAAGCGCTGGAGCCGATCTTCGAAAAGCGCATGGACGGCTTTTCCGAAGTGTTCCACCGCATATCCTACGACAAGATCGGCACCTCGACGATCCAGAGCCGGGCAACCGGCGGCGTCGTCAACGCCACCTTCGTCTTCGTGCTGCCGGGCTCGCCCGGCGCCTGCAAGGACGCCTGGGACGGCATCTTGAAGCCGCAGCTCGACTACCGGCACATGCCCTGCAACTTCGTCGAGATCATGCCGCGGCTGGACGAGCATTTGCGGCGCGGCTGAGGCGAGCCAAGGTATCAGCCAAGCGACCTCGGTTTAGCGAATGACCGGCTCGCCGTGAAAACGGCGGCGCGAGGGCGGCGACACGCCGAAGCCGACCTCCATCATCAGCCGCGGCGTGCGCGTCGGCACGGTGCCCATATGGAAGCCGAACGGGTCCTCGACAAAGCCGAGGCCGGCCGGCCCGGTCAGCGTGACCGGGCTCTGCTCGCCATAGACGCCCAGCACCTCCTCCGCCGAATGGCCGACAAGCAGCGTCAGCTGATGCTTCAGGATGCGGCGGTTGTGGGAGCCGCGGACATAGACATGCGGCCCGGTGTCGTTGTCGACCGGCACCAGGTAGAAAAAGAACTTCAGCATCCGCCAGTCATCGAGGTCGAAATGGTATTTGCCGAGCGAGGCCATGTTCTTGTCGGCGTCCGAGACGCCACCGGTCGGAAAGCTCCACCAGACGCGGGTGGTGATCAGCTTGGCCTGGCTGCCGAGATAGTGCGCTGCGATATCGAGAAGCAGCGGATCGCGCTGCACGGCGACCGCAGCGTTGCAGTCGAGGACCCGTTCGAAATAGTGACCGCTGAGCAGCGGGCGGCCGAAATGCTTTTCGGCATCGGCGTGTTTTTCGGGCAGGAATTCCAGCCGGCGGTCGAAATTGCCGAAGCATGGCGTGCGCTCGGCGAAGCGGGCAATCTCCTCATGGATGGCGGCCGGCAGCATCAGGCCCGAATAGAGCCCCTCCGTCCGCAGCGCGCCGACGACGGCATCGCGATCGACGCCGGCGAACATCGTTTCACCGACATTGCGCGCCGGCGGAACGGGCTTTGCACCGCGCCAGTGCAGGCGCCGCGCCGGCATGGTGCGGGCCAGCATGAACATCGGCAGCCATGCCGGATTCTCGCGAAGGTCGGAAAGATAGGTCGGGATGCGGGCGGCGATGCGGCGCAGCGTACCGCCGTTGCGTGCGATCGCCTCGAGGCTTGCAGCGCCGGACTTGTCGGGGCTTGAAAGGGTCATCGGGGTCCTCAAATGTCGATGGAACAGCATCGACGATAGTCGTCGCCGCCGCTCCGGCACACCCCAAACCCATTCGCCCGTTTCGCAGGGAATGGTAACCCCCGGCCAGATTTTGTGCAATGCACAATAAGCGACGACCCGCCAGAAAATTTGCTTGGGCGGCATTCCCTAGGCCGGGATGGTAAGCCGTCACTTCCGCGGCGCCACCCAGATCTCGGCGTGGAGCCTCCTGGTCGCCAGGCCGCGGGCGATCGCTTCGGCGCTGCGGGCGCTCTTTGATAGCGCGGCGGCCTGACGCTTGCTGATCACCAAGCCTTCGGCGAGAGCGCGATTTCCGGCAAAGACGCGTGACAGGAAGGGCGCGCGGCTGCCGCGTGCCCGCGAAAATCGCGCCGCCATGGTTTGCCTGGCGGTATGGGCGACGACCTCGTCGATCCAGCCCTCCCCCAGCCGCGCGCCCGGTTCCAGCAAGAGCAGCCAGTCGCCCTTGGCCTGCCTGATGCCCGCAGCGATGCCGCCGCTGACATAGTGGCAGCCGGCATGTTCGGCGACGCGGTGCGTCTGATCGGTCGAGCCGGTGTCGCAGACGAGAACGTCGCGCACCACGCCCTCGACCGCGCCGCCGATCAGCGAGGCGAGCGTGCGGGCAAGGCCCTCCTCGTCATTCAGGGTTTCGATCAGGACGCTGAGCATGTTTAGCCGAATAGCGGAAAGCGGTGGGCAGCGCCAGTTTTTGCGGCGCGCCGCGAGAAAGTTCTTGCTTTGTTCTCATCGATGCGATAGGAATACATTCATGAGCAGAGCGATTCGACAGCGGGCGGATAGTCCCTGGGAAAGGGCCAAAATGGAACAGATCGTGCGTGCCGACATTGCCGCCTTCGGCGCTGGCAGGGCCGAGATGGCGAATGCGATGATCGAGCAGAGCGGCATGCGCGTCCGTCCGGACCGCAATCGCGGCAGGTCGGCGGGCATCAATCCGTCCGGCCGTTTCGAGCCGGTCAGCCGGCATGTGTTCGATGACGGCTGGAATTCGCTGGAGGAGCTGCCGCCCTTCAGGACCGAGGTACAGGTCGAGAAGCCGCGCACCATCATCACCCGCAACGAATCGCCCGATATCTCCTTCGACCGCTCGATCAATCCCTATCGCGGCTGCGAACATGGCTGCGTCTATTGTTTCGCGCGGCCGACGCACAGCTTCATGGGCTTGTCGCCGGGGCTGGATTTCGAATCGAAGCTGTTTGCCAAGCCGGATGCGGCGCGGTTGCTCGACAAGGAATTGTCCAGGGACAATTACCAGCCGCGCACCATCGCCATAGGCACCAACACCGATCCCTATCAGCCGATAGAGAAGCAATACCGGATCATGCGCGAGATCCTCGAAGTTCTGGAGGCGCGCGGCCATCCGGTCGGCATCGTCACCAAATCGGCACTGGTGATCCGCGATATCGACATTCTGTCGCGCATGGCCGAGCGAGGGTTGGCCAAGGTGGCGCTGTCGGTGACGACATTGGACAGGATGCTGGCCAGAACGATGGAGCCGCGCGCGTCGACGCCGACCAAGCGGCTGGAGGCGGTCAGACAGCTTTCGGACGCCGGCATTCCGGCCTCGGTGATGGTCGCGCCGATCATCCCCGGACTGACCGACCCGGAAATGGAGCGCATCCTCGATTCGGCGCAGGCAGCGGGCGCGCGTGAAGCCGGCTATGTGCTGCTGCGCCTGCCGCTGGAGGTCGCGCCGATCTTCAAGGACTGGCTGCTGCGCCACTATCCCGACCGCTATCGCCACGTCATGTCGCTGATCCGTTCGATGCGCGACGGCAAGGACTACGATTCGGAATGGGGCAAGCGCATGAAAGGCTCCGGCCCCTATGCCTGGCAGATCGGCCGGCGTTTCGAGATCGCCGCCAAACGGCTCGGCCTCAATGCCGAACGGCGCTCGCTCAGGACCGACCAGTTCGTCCCCGCTGCCAAGGCAACCGAGCAGCTGATGCTGCTGTGACAAAGCGTCTCGCGCCAGCCGCTTTGAAGCGGCCGCAGAAGGCGAAAAATCCCGTCCGGCCTGTCCTGTCCCCGGGCTTGCAGACGGTAGCCCCCTCCTGGTCCGGTGCCCCGCCCGACCCGGAGGGGACTTGCGGAGAATCGGAGCCGATGCGAACCTCGCCGCACCATGGCTCGCCCGCGTTCCGATTCTCCGCTTCTCTTCGAAATCGTCGAGAAACCCGACTTCTCGTTCGAAACGAGAGCGATGGCCGAAGGCCTTTGGCCGGTGGCAGGGATGGACGAGGCCGGCCGCGGCCCACTCGCCGGGCCGGTGGTGGCGGCAGCGGTGGTGCTCGATCCCGCCAACATCCCCGACGGCCTCGATGATTCCAAGCGGCTGACGCATTTGCAGCGTGAGGCGCTGTTCATGAAAATCCTCGGCTCCTCACTCGCCGTGTCGATGGCCTCGGTCAGCGCCGAAGGCATCGATGCCTCCAACATTCTCAGGGCCAGCCTGGAGGCGATGCGCCGTGCAGTGGCCGGCCTGTCAATCCGGCCGAAGCTGGCACTGGCCGACGGCCGCGACGTGCCGCCCGGCCTGCCCTGCGAGGGCAAAGCGCTGATCAAGGGCGACCAGCGCTCGCAGTCGATCGCCGCAGCCTCGATCGTCGCCAAGGTGTTGCGCGACCGAATGATGTGCGGCTGCGGCAGCCATCATGCGCGTTACGGCTTCGAACTGCATATGGGCTACGCCACTGTGCGCCATCGCACGGCAATCGATCTGCACGGGCCGGTGGCGCGGCTGCACCGCGCCTCCTTCGCGCCGTTCCGGTTCGGCGGCACCGAGGTGCTGGAGGAAGAGGGTTTTTCGGGTTTGGATTGAGATTGGCGAAAGCGGCTGAGCGCGCAATCTCCCCCCTTGAGGGGGAGATGGCCGGCAGGCCAGAGGGGGTCGCCTTCGTGTGAAGCGTCAACGTTCTCTTTCGTCCCAGTGGCGTCGCGCCAGGACGTACCGCCCCCCTCTGTCGCCTTTGGCGACATCTCCCCCCTCAAGGGGGGAGATTATGCGCTCTGCCGCTTTCGCCAACAAAAAAGCCGCCAGGTTTCCCCGGCGGCTTCCGATGAATTTCTCGACGAAGTCGCTTAATTCAGTTTCGACTTCAAATCCTGCAGGGAGGCGTTGAACAGGTCGGCGCCGGCCTTGGCGTCGATCTTGCCGGCCAGCAGCGCGCGCGCGGCTTCGACCGCAATGTCGACAGCGCTGGCACGCACTTCGCCGATCGCTTCGCGCTCGGCCTGGCCGATCTTCTGCTCGGCCAAGGCGGTGCGCCGGGCGACATAGTCCTCGGTCTTCTGGTGCGCCTCGGCGGCAAGCATGTCGGCTTCACGCTTGGCGGCGGCAACGATGGCCGCCGCCTCCTGCTCGGCTTCCTTGCGCTTGCGCTGGTATTGGCCAAGCAGTTGCTGTGCCTCTTCGCGCAACCGGCGCGCCTCCTCGAGCTCGGAGCTGATCTTGTCGGCCCGCGCATCGAGCGCCTTGGCGATCATGCCCGGCACCTTGATGTAGATGGCGATGCCGAGGAAGATTACGAGGGCAACCGTTGCCCAAAGCGTCGCGAGAGATGTGGCGTCCATGATGCGCTCCTCACCCGGCCACGGATTTGACCGCGGCCGCGATTTCGGCCTTGCTGGCCTTGCCGCCGACAAGCGCCTCGACGATGGCCGAAGCGGTGTCCTCGGCGATCGTGCCGACTTCCTTCATGGCATTGGCCTTGATGGAAGAAATACGCGCCTCGGCCTCGCCAAGCTTCTGGTCAAGCGCTGCCTCGATCGTCTTGCGGGCAGCTTCGGCTTCCGCCTTGGCCGCATCGTTGGCCTGCTGACCGATCGCATTGGCCTTGCCCTTGGCTTCCGCCAATTCCTGCTCATAGGCGGCAACGGCGGCATCGGCCTCGCTTTTCAACCGGGCAGCATGATCGAGATCCTGCGTGATGCGGTCGTTGCGAACGTCGATGATGCCGCCGACGCGCGGCATCACTACCCGTTTCAAGAAGAGGTAGAACAGCCCGAAAGTGATTGCCAGCCACACCAGCTGTGACGGGTACGTTGCCGGATTGAATGGCGGGAACGTGCCGTGCGCCTCGGCAGGCACGCCGGTGGCGGCGTGCGCGTCGGCTTCCGTTGCGGCGGGCGCGGACTCTTGCGCAAAGGCAGATGTCACGAACATGGACTATCCCCGAAATTCAGTCCCGCCGCAGGATCGCGGCCGGCCTGTTCAATTCTTCCCAATGTTCAGCCGAACAAATATTCAGCCGAACAGGGCGAGAAGCGCGATGAGAAGCGAGAAAATACCCAGCGCTTCGGTCACGGCGAAGCCGAAAATCAGACGGCCGAACTGGCCGTCGGCGGCCGACGGGTTGCGCAGCGCGCCCGCCAGATAGCTGCCGAAGATGTTGCCGAGGCCAACGCCCGCGCCGCCCATGCCGAGGCATGCGATGCCGGCGCCGATGTACTTTGCTGCTTCTGCGTCCATTTGTTCAACTCCTTTGGATCTAAAATTCCGTTGCAAATTCGATCCGGCGGCAATGCCGGAACCTAGTTAGTGCCCGGGATGCAGGGCGTCGTTGAGATACATGCAGGTCAGCACGGCAAAGACGTAGGCCTGCAGGAACGCGACCAGCAACTCAAGCGCCGTCAGCGCCACGGCCATCGCCAGCGGCAGAACCGAACCCGCCACGCCGACCGCGCCGAGCGCGCTCAGGCTGACGACAAAGCCCGAGAACACTTTCAGCGTAATGTGACCGGCGAGCATGTTGGCGAACAGACGAACCGACAGGCTGACCGGACGTGAGACGAAGGAAATCACCTCGATAAGCACCACCAGCGGCAGCAGGTAGACCGGCACGCCATGCGGGACGAACAGCTTCAGGAAGCCAACGCCGTGCTTGGTGAAGCCGTAGACGACAACCGTTCCGATCACCAGCGCGGCGAGGCCGAAAGTGACGATGATGTGGCTGGTGACGGTGAAGAAATACGGGAACAGGCCAAGCAGGTTGGCGACAAGCACGAACATGAACAGCGAGAACACGAAGGGGAAGAACTTCATGCCCTGCGTGCCCGCGGCGTCCCTCAGCATATTGCCGACAAATTCATAGGCCATTTCCGAGACCGACTGAAGGCGGCCCGGAACCAGGCTGCGGCTCGATGTGCTGAGATAGAGAAACGCCGCCGCGACGGCAACCGTCGCAAGCATGAACAGAGCCGAATTGGTGAAAGACAGGTCATAGCCGCCGATGTGAATCGGAATGATCGGATGGATCTGGAACTGGTGGATCGGATCGACCTTGTCAGCAGCCACTTTAAATCCCCATCAAAGCCGCAGACGGCTTCAGCATTCTGTTCAATGCGCCGGCATGCGGCGCCTCAATTCATTCTTTCGGATCGCGCGGTTTGTCGCCCGTTCCGAATTCCGACACAAGCCCGGCTGAACGCAGGACATTGAGCACGCCGGCGCCAAAACCCAGCAGCAGCCCGACTATCAGACCCCATGGCGATATCCCCGCCACGCGATCGATAAACCAGCCGAGAGCCGCACCGACCACTATCCCGGCGATGAACTCGCTGGACAGCTTGAGCGCCTGGCCGTACCCGGCCACACTGCCCGTTTTCGCGTCGTCTTTCCCCTCGAGCCGATCCGGCCGCCTTGTCGCAAGCGATGCTTCAAGGTCGCGCCGGCGGCGCTCAAGATCGTCGTCGCGGATGTCGGCTTCATGCTGCTTGCCGCGGCCGGTTTTGCCGGTTCCGTCTGGCCCATTCTTGTCGGCCACGCAACCCCCCTGCCCGGTCAGACCGTTACCGTCCGTCCGCTTCTTAAAGTCGCCGGCAACATAGTTAGAGGGTCCGCGCCCGTCAAGCCACGGGCGGACCTTCGAGCTCAAGTATTTTTTCGTTATGAATCAGCTACTTGCCTGGGTGCGACATCGTGCCCGACGCGGTCTCCGGCGGGCTGCGGCCGAATCCCCACGGCGATGCGTCTTCCATCGGCCGCTCTCGCGGGAAAGATGCAAGGGCCGCCAGAGCGCTTAGCTCCAGCCGCCGCCATAGGTGCGGTAGAAGATGTGCAGGCCGATCCTGGTCATTTTCTGCATCGTCCGCGCCCAGCCCGGATGGACGTAGTTGGCGTAATAATGGGTCGACGAGCCGACTTCCGGAATGAAGATCTTGCCGGCTGTGACGGCCATGGCGACATCCTGAGCGGTCTTGTAGGCAGCGGGGTTGTCGATCCGCTTCTTCCTGCCGTCGCAGGCGAAGGAAAACTGACAGCGGTTGAACCAGTTGTCGTTCTGGTAGACAACGCCGCAGATCGAGTTCGGATAGGCCGGGTTTCGGACACGGTTGAGGATGACCTGGGCGACGGCGGCCTGGCCGCGCACGGACTCGCCGCGCGCCTCGAAATAGATGCCGTTGGCGAGACAGGCCTGCTCCGGTTTGGAAAAGACGCTCGCCGGCAGCGGCGTCTGCATCCAAGAATGATCGCCCTTGCTCAGGGGCGGAATGAAGCGGCCATCGTTCGGGTCCTCGTCCTGCAGCAAGGCCTCGAAAGGCGACGCCTTGGCGTAATCGGGGGCAGACGAGGCATAGGCGGTCGCCAGCACGTCGGGATGATCGTTGTTGACCAGCGCGGCAAGCATCGCCGGCACGCCGGAATCCGGCTTCTTGTCGACGCGCGTGTGGAAGGAGGCCGCGATCTGAATTTCCTTGCCTTTGATCTCGGGCTTGGCGAAGGCCATCCTCAGGCCGCTGTCCATGCTTGGGCGCAGCAGCGAGGAGGTTCGCTCGAAGATCGAGCCGGCGTTGAAGTTCTTCGGCGGCGAGACGGGCGAGACCTCGATGATGCGGCCCTTCTTGTCGGCACGCGTGATACGGTTCTCGTCCGGCGTCGTGCCGGCGATGCCGCCCTTGCCGCGAAACGAGACGGCGCCGATGCCGGGCAGTTGGACGCCGGAGCCGGAGAGCGAGCCGGTGCTGCTGGAATCGAGGAAGGGCATTTCGGCGGCGTGAACGGAGCCGGCGACGGATTTCTCGACATAGGCGTTCCAGCGGACGCTCGGCGCCTCAAGACCGGAGACCAGGCTTGTCATGTCCTGATAGGCAACGACACTCGGAAAGCCGATCCAGATGCCAAGGCCAATAATAAACGGAGACAGGAAGGAACGCTTTTTCTCACCGGCGGCGGCGACAAGCCGCGTCAAAACACGTCGATGCACGGAACTCTCCAGAAACGCAACGGACCCCACTGGAGAGCTACAATGATGCATTAACCTTGATGGGGCGTTAACAGCTTAGAACCTTGTTTTCCCATCTCGTGTCGAAGTCAGGCGCTTTTGCGGCTGTCCGTTGGCGGAAGAAAGATCGGCCAGGCGATCAGCGCGCAAATAGCCGCACCCAGCCAGACGCCTGGCCACGAGCAGAGCACGAGAAGCCCCGGAATGGCGATCGGCACCAGGAAAAAGGCAATGAAGACCAGACTGTTGGCAAGGCCGAGCGCCGTTCCGGCCTGGCTGGCGCCGGCCAGCGTCGCAAGCTCGGTGTAGGCGACGCCGTGCCAGGAGGAGACGCAGATGCCGGCCACGACGAGCATCGCAACGATCGCCGGCGACAGCATCGGCGCTTGGCCTGACAAGAATTGGGCCGAAAACAAGACGAGCGCCGCAAGCACGGCGAAGGCGGCCACGCTCAGCATGCTGCACAGACGCAGGAACGACCGGCGGTTGCCGTGACGGTCGGTATAGCGGCCGCTCCAGACGCGCATGACCATGGCGCCGACCTGCACGGCACCCAGGCTGGCGCTGATCACGACTGTTCCCATGCCGGCAAAATCATGCAGGAAGACGGAAGCAAAGGTGAGCACGGCCACCTGTGGGAAGCACAGCAGGCCGATGGCTGTCGCGATGCGCCAGACGGCCGGGTTGCGCAGCGGCGCGGGGCCGGCCGGCTTTGCCGCGCTGCTCGAATGGGCATGGTCGTGCGCCGGCGGCTGATGCAGCCAGCGCCAGGCGAGTGAGGTCGAGACGGCGGATGCAGCCGCCAGAAGTCCGAAGACCGCCGTGAAGCCATGGGCCGAAGCGAGCGACGGCAGCACCAGCGCGCCAAGCCCGCCGCCAAGCGGCACCGCCGTCTGCCTGATGCTCATGGCAAAGCCACGCTCGCCTTCGCCGAACCAGGCCATGATGGCGCGGCCGCTGGAGCCGTTGACGCTGCCGCCGAGCAATCCGGTGACCAGCAGGGCAGCGGCGAGAAGCGCGACGCCGGGAATTTGGGCTGGTGACGGCACGACCAGCGCGGCCATGACGAGCAGCCACAACGCGGTTGCGCCGAGCCCGGTCAGCAGCACGCGGCGGTCGCCCCAGCGATCGGTCAGCAGCCCCCACGGCAATTCGCTCAGCGCCACGCCCAAGCCGAGAAGGCCAAGCGCCAGACCGAGCTCGCCATTGGAGAGATGATAGCCCGAGCGTAGGAACACCGCCGTGGCCGGAATGCCGGAGAATGTCGCGGAGAAGCAGGCGTTGGCGGCGACGCCGATACCCAGCACCTTCCAGCGATGATTGGGTCGAAGCACCGCCGCCTCTGACAGGGTGGTAACGGCGGCCGGGCGAAGCGGTTTGCAATCTGCTCGTGTGTCGACAGCGGACATGGTTCAGCTCCTGCATGCGCTGGTTGCGTTCGGGTCTTGACGCGCTCTCTCTACCGCCATAACTTCGTACTGAATATCAGGAAGTTTTTCACATAATGTCCTAAATATCAGGATTATCGCTATGCGACGCGTGACATTCGATCTCGAAGTTCTGCGCAGCTTCATTACCGGCATGGAGCTGGGCAGCTTCGCCAAGGCCGCCGACCGGCTCGGCCGCTCGACGTCGGCAATCAGTGCGCAATTGAAGAAGCTGGAGGAGCAGGCGGCGACGCCGATCTTCCGCAAATCTGGGCGTGGCCTGGCGCTGACGGACGCGGGCGAGACCATGCTCGGCTACGCGCGCCGGCTGATCGAGCTCAATGACGAGGCCGCCTCCGCCATCCACGATGTCGAGCTGGAGGGTTGGGTACGGCTTGGGCTACAGGAGGATTTCGGCGAGGCGGTGCTGCCGGATGTGCTCGGGCGCTTCGCCCGCGCCCATCCCAAGGTCAAGATCGAGGCCAGGATCGCGCGCAGCCATGAGCTTGCCGAAAGGATCATTTCGGGCAGCGTCGATATCGCGCTTGCCTGGCACAATGGCGCGACGCTGCCCTACAGCCGGAATCTCGCCGACGTCCAGATGCGCTGGATCGGCCCGGCAAAACAGATCGAGACCTGCCTGCGCGATGGCGAGCCGTTGCCGCTGGTGGCGCTCGAAGCGCCGTGCCTGCTGCGCAGCGTGGCGACCGAAACGCTGGACCGCGCCGGCCTGGCATGGCGGATGGCCTTCTCCAGCCCCAGCCTTGGCGGCATCTGGGCAGCCGTCGCCGCCGGGCTCGGACTGACGATCCGCACCGATATCGGCCTGCCGGCCAGCGTCAGGGCGATGACGCCGGAGATCGCCGGGCTGCCCGCCTTGCCCAAGATGGCGCTGTTCCTGCACCGCAAGGAGGCCGAGCCCGATCCGATAGCGGCGCGGCTTGGCGACATCCTGCTGCAGGCGGCGCTGGAAGCGTTGCCGGGAAGTGGCGACGCGGATGGTCTGAGGAAAGCGGCTTAGCGCAGACGAGCCGAAAGGGGCGCAGGGCGCTCCATAACTTAGTCGGTCGAAGAAGCAGTAATGCTGGCGATCCCTCGCGCGCCCCTCTGTCCTGCCGGATATCTCCCCCTCGAGGGCCGCTCGAGGGGGAGATTAGCAGCTTCGCCGTCCCACCCGTCTTTCGGCGTCGGAGATTGGCTAAAAGCGGAGGGAACGGCCAATCTCTCCCGGCCGGCGAACAGGTGTCCGAGGTGCGCAAGCGATGCGGATCGGCGCGCCGGGCATATCGAAAGCCTCGCCTCTATGCTACCAACATGCTTACTTTACGCCCGTCATCGGCGAGCGGTCTCTTGTTTCAATGAGGTTTTTCGGTGACGTGCTGGTCCGGTCAGGGGATAATTCCCCGAGGGCCCCGGCGTAGCTGAATCTGGCGGGTACCGCAGCATTTCTTGAACTTCATACCTGAACCGCAAGGACATTGATCATTGCCGCCGCGTTGCAGCCGGCCGACCAGGGGCAGCAGCGCCGCGGAAGGCAGGAGCGCTGCCACAAGGGCAGCCAACTTACCCGAGATTCCCGGTACGACGAGGCGACGACCGGATTTGAACGCTCGCCACGCCTGTTCGGCCACATACTTCGGATCCACCTTGGGCAAGATGTTGAAGAGCACCGTCTGATTGGCGCCTGATCTTGCGAGAAACTCCGTGGACACCGGGCCTGGTGCAACGCATGTGACCGTCACACCGGTTCGGCGCAATTCCTGGTGAAGCGCCTCTGAGAAGAAGCGCACGAAAGCTTTGCTAGCGAAGTACAGAGCCATATAAGGCCCGGGAACGAACCCGGCCACGGAACTGAGATTGAGCACCCCGCCCCGTCGGCGTGCCACCATTCCCGGCAGAAAATGAAGGGTCAGTTCTGTGAGGGAATGTATATTGAGATCGATGATGCCGAGTTGACCATCAATAGGCAGCGCCGTCGTCGCGCCCCGCAGGCCGTACCCGGCGCTGTTGACCAGGACATCACAGACCAGGCCGTGTGCGGACAGAAAGCCCTCCAGGCGCGTTGGCGCATCGCCTGCCACGAGATCCAACTCGAGCGTGAATGCCTCGCCGCCCGCCTCCCTAACCTCAGACGCCGCGGCGGCCAAACCCTCAGGTGAGCGGGCAACCAGCACAACCGCACCGCGCTCCCTTGCAGCGACGCTCGCAATCGCCCGGCCAATTCCACCCGAGCCGCCAATCACGACGATAGCTGGCCGGAATTCACAGTGCGAAATCACTTCGCATTCCTCTGTCTTGCAGGAGCGGAAACACCTTGACCGAGCAGCACCACTTCATTGGCGACAGTGCCGTTCAGAATCTTTTCGAATCTCTCCAGTGCTCGTGCGACGTTCGCTCCATCCATGACCCGGTGATCGTAGTGGATGCGGACATTCACCGATCCGTCTTTGCCGATCGGACCGTAGTTTAGAAGGGTGGTCAGTGGTGTCAGCGGGTTGAGTGATTCCGCACCGAGACCAGAATAGACGGACAGTTGGAAGGTACCGAAGTAATTTGCCCTTTGCCGGGCGATGTTCAACCCTAGCCACATAAGCAGCCACCTGACTGGCGCGGGCGCACCTGCCATCCGCAAGGCACGCCGAAACTCCGGGACCTCCTGGATCGGCCGTGATCGAGCCGCGTGGATGGATCGCTCAAGTTCCGTGATGGAGTAGCGCTCCGGGCATTTGATGCAGCTCAGCAGAACGGCCGGCTCGCCATCATATTCGCGCTCGTGGGCAATCGAGGCTACGCTTGCCGGATACTCGTAAAGCTGCGGCCAGGGCAACTTGACATAGGCGCGCCGCAACTCCGGGGTCTCTAGGGCAAGAAGCGCATACCCTTTCAGGAAGATCGCGGTCCACGAGGGCCTGGTCTGCTGCGCCATTCTAGCCCTTACGAGTGGGCCGAGATTCATCTGACGCTGCACCGCGACCCGTGGCACGCCGATCGAAAACCTCATCAGGTCGCCAACAAGGCGCCGGGGCGCGGAAAGCTTGAGGGCTCGGCCTCGCATAAAACGACCTCTAATAAAGATAAGGGAATATTCGCTTGGTCCTTTCCATATAGACACGGTATTGCGAGCCTAAATTCTCCAGCATCATACGCTCTTCCTTATCCACTCTCAGCAGGAAAAGGACTGCGAAACCAACCAAACCCGATATGCCCGCAACCCAGTTCGGCAGCAGAAAGAGCTGGCCGAGCCCCATAAGCAGGAAAGAGGTGTACATAGGGTGACGGACCAAGGCGTATGGCCCGGCGCTGACCAGTTCATGCCGTTCGCGAATCTCGAGCGTAATCGACCAGTTACGGCCAAGTTCCTTGTGGGATAAGCGAAAAATCCACAGCGCTGAGCAGAAGATGATGGTTCCGAGCGCCACCGACCACACGCTGGCCGGATGATCAGCCGCTGCGGGGATGCCGGTGGCGACATAGAAGCCAGGCAGGATCGCCAGGCCAAGGAGAGCCGATGCAAGCCCGACGGTGTCGGAACTTGAGCGGCCGCCAGCTACTATTCGCACGCGCCTTGCCCGGCGCTCGAAGGGATACCGGATCACGTACCAAGCGACGATGCCGATCACCCATATGATCTCGCCAAGTGAGGCTAAAGCAATGGTCACTTCAGGTCACCAGCGCCCTTTCTGCGATCGCGACTGTAGCAGCTGCCCCTGAGTATGGCCACTTCACCCATCGCCTCGATTTCGTCACCGGCCTACCTTCAGGCGCAGCGATCCTCTCCGAGTTAGTCCGCACACGCGAAAGCCGGAGGGGCAGTACCGATCGCATTCGGTCCCATTCATCCCTCGAATCTTGGTTATGTATTCATCTCCCGAAGCTCGGTTATGAATTGTTGCGGCCGGAGCTGAATGGCGGGAGTCTTATATCCCATGGAATGAGCGATGTCCGCCACGAAGCCGTTGCAGTTCAAGACCGTCGCCTGCCAGACATGCGAGCTCGCCTGCAGCTTGCGGATGTAGGCAACGACTTTGTCGTATTCGGCCCGGGTCAATATGATTCGCCAGCTTGCGGATCTGTATGGTTCTTCCAGATCACCGTCGCTCCACCCGGTTTCGGCTGGCACCGGCACGATATGGCCCAGAACATAGGGAACCGCACTGTTCGAAGCCGGGTGAAGGCCCGCGACTTGGGGATCGATCATTCTCCCGGCCCGGTCCAGGCGCCCAAAAACTGCGTAGGTGTGGCCGTAGCTTAGGGCGTAGCGGGAGCGGAACTCGATGAAGTACCGCTCGTCGTTTTTTTTAGGCGCAGCTCCGCCATCGGCATAAGATACGAAATTCGGCTGGGGCGGCAGGTCTTTCGTCTGACATGCCGCTGCCGGGAGGGCCACCAATGCCACAAGCAAGAGACGGCTACTTACAAGCGTCATCGCCGCGTCCATTCCCGAACTTCACAATGCACAGACCTAATAACGGCCTATGCCCGCCAACCGCGCCGGACGCTATGAAGCCGGCCAAAGCCCCGGCTGCGTATGCATGGGGAAGGGCTTGGCACCCCTTCCCCATACAAGCCGGTCCTTACTTAATCACTGGTTCCTCTACCGGAGCGGGTGCCGGAGCCTTACCCTTTCCTTTGCCGATCCAGTCGTTCGCGCAGCCGCTCAGGCTGGCAACGGCGAGCACAGCAACCATTGCAACCAATATCCTGTTCATCAAGCAATCCTTTCCCCGGGGGCGGAATAGCCTATAGAATCGCCACAACTAAAACGATATGCAGCCCCACCAAGTTAGCTGCGATCTACACCAACGCCTAGTGCAGAAATGACACAGTTGGCATCCAGTTGCCGGCGGCACCTTTGCGGTGACGTGCTGGCAGGGTTCACCATGCAACGGAGATCAGGCCTGCCCACCATCAAACAACCACCACCGTCGTGCCCAAAGGAGTACGGTCGTAGAGGTCAATGACGTCGTCATTTATCATACGGATGCACCCGTTCGATACCGCTGTGCCTATCGTCCATGGCTCGTTTGTACCATGTATCCGGAAGTGGGTGTCGCGCCCGTCTTGATAGAGATAAAGGGCACGCGCACCAAGCGGGTTGTTTGGTCCGCCAGGGACCCCCCCTGCATACTTCACCAGGCGCGGCTTGCGCTGCATCATGCTGGCGGTGGGTGTCCACGACGGCCAGTCCGCCTTGCGGCCGACGGTCGCTGTACCCTTGAACGAAAGTCCCTGCTCGCCGACGCCAACGCCGTAGCGCGTCGCCCACCCGTCCGTCTCGACGGCATAGAGAAAGCGTTGCGAAGTATCGACGACGATCGTTCCGGCCGGCTCGTTTCCGTCGTACCGCACGTGCTGTCGTCGGTAACGAGGATTCAGGCCACGCCTTGGTCCGAACGCGGATGAAATCGACGTACATCCGGAGACCATCAGAGCCAGACTACCCAGCACGAGCCCCCGGCGCGCAATGTGGTGTTCTTCCATTTGTACCTGCTAGGAAACTGGTCATCTACCGCCGCCCTCGTCTCTACCATTCCAAGGCCTGCGCGCCAAGTCTCGCTGTGTGGTGGCAAAATGAATTCACAGGATTGACAAGCGAATTGGAGCGAAACTTCTTGCGATAACCGTCTGCCTCTGTTCGGTTATGTCAAAATTGGCATAGGACAGAGACGATGAAGCCTGACTTCCATGGTAAAGTCGCGATTGTGACCGGCGCAGGCTCCGGAATAGGGGCGGCTGTTTCACGGCAACTCGCGCAAGAAGGAGCCGAGATTGTTGTCGCCGACCTTGATGCCGAGGCCGCGCACTGCAGAGCCGCCGAAATAAGCTCGCAAGGCGGCAGGGCCTACGACTTTGCGGTAGATGTCACGGATGCGGCAGCCGTGGAAAAGCTGATCGAGTTCACTGTCCAGAAATGCGGCGGACTGGATATGGCGGTAAACAATGCAGGTATCGACGGCATTCGAAAAGCCACGGCAGACTATCCGCTCGACAACTGGCACAAGCTGATAAACGTCAATCTAAATGGCGTTTTCTACAGCATGAAGTACGAAATCGCCGCGATGCTGGATCGAGGCGGAGGCGCCATCGTGAACATGTCCTCCGTCCTCGGTTCCGTCGGCTTGCCAACTGCGTCCGCTTACACGGCAGCGAAACACGGGGTCGTTGGACTAACCAAAGTTGCGGCGATCGAATATGCCAGGATGGGCATCCGGATCAATGTAGTCGGCCCCGGCTGGATCGAAACGCCGCTTTTATCGGAGCAAATGGAGGCATTAGCCAGCCGGCGCATGGCAGGTCTTCAGCCGATGGGCAGGCGCGGGAAACCGGAAGAGGTAGCGGCTCTTGTATGCTTCCTCTTGTCCGACCAGGCCAGCTTTATCACTGGGAGCTACCATCTGGTGGACGGAGCCTACACTGCCCATTAGGTGCAGAGGCTGCCCCCACTCGCGCCGGCCACCCTCTGGGCGATGACGCGCCGGAGATCGCCGGGCTGCCCGCCTTGCCCAAGATGGCGCTGTTCCTGCATCGCAAGGAGGCCGAGCCCGACCCGGTAGCGGCGCGGCTTGCCAACATCCTGCTGCAGGTGTCGGTGGAATCGCCTCCCCGAAAATGTGCAGGCGCTGCCCGCGAGCGGCCTGCGGAGCGTAGCCTGATGCTGGCGCCCAGAGGACCCGCAGCTCAGCGGCGCTTCTTTGCCCTGCTGGCGAACGGGTTGTCCGAGGTGCGCAAGGCGATGCGGATCGGCACGCCGGGCATGTCGAAAGCCTCGCGCAGGCTGTTCGAGAGATAGCGGACATAGGATTGCGGCATCGCATCGGGGCGTGAGCAGGAGACGACGAAGCCGGGCGGCCGCGTCTTGGCCTGGGTGACATATTTGATCTTCAGCCGGCGTCCGGCAACCGCGGGTGGCGGATGATGCGCCAGAATGCCCTCCAGCCAGCGGTTGAGCTTGCCGGTTGAGACGCGGCTGTTCCAAACTCGATGCGTCCTGATGACAGCATCCATCAGCTTGTCGAGCCCGCGCCCGGTCTCGGCTGACACCGGCACCGCCTGCATGCCGCGCGCCTGCGGCAACAGCCGCTCGGTTTTTTCGCGTAGCTCGGCCAGCAGCTCCTGGGGATGATCGACAAGGTCCCATTTGTTGAAGGCGATCACCGGGGCACGGCCCTCGCGGATGATCAGGTCGGCGATCTGCAGATCCTGCTTCTCGAAGGGAATAGTCGCGTCGAGCACGATGATGACGATCTCGGCAAAGCGGATGGCGCGCAAGCCGTCCTGCACCGACATCACCTCGAGCTTTTCGTGGATCCTGGCCTTGCGGCGCATACCGGCGGTATCGAACAGTTTTAGCCGGCGGCCATGCCAGTCCCAGTCGACCGAGATGGAATCGCGAGTGATGCCGGCCTCAGGGCCGGTCAGCAGCCGCTCCTCGCCGATCAGCGCGTTGATCAGCGTCGACTTGCCGGCGTTGGGACGGCCGACGACGGCGATGCGCATCGGCTTGGTATCGTCATAGCTCGGCTCGGCGTCCGGGTCGGTGATGTCTTCGCCGATCAGCACCTCGCTGGCGGCGATCTCCTCCTCGCTGGCCTCTTCGTCCTCGCCGAAGGCGCGCGCCTCGCCCAGTGCGGCGATCACCGCATCGCGCAAATCGGGCAGGCCCTGGCCATGTTCGGCCGAGACCGGGATCGGCTCGCCAAGGCCGAGTTCCCATGCCTCCAGCATGCCGCCTTGGGCGCCGCGCGCCTCGGCCTTGTTGGCCACGACGACAACCGGCTTGCCGGACTTGCGCACGATCTCGGCGAAAGTCTTGTCGTCGGGCATCAGCCCGGACTTGGCGTCGATCGTGAAAAAGATCAGGTCGGCCTCGCGGATGGCGATCTCGGTCTGGGCGCGCATGCGGCCGGGCAGCGTCGAGGCGGCCGCATCCTCGAAACCGGCAGTGTCGACGACGTCGAAATGCAGATCGTAGAGCTTTGCGGCATGGACGCGTCGATCGCGGGTGACGCCGGGCGTGTCGTCGACAAGCGCCAGCTTCCTTCCCACCAGCCGATTGAAAAGGGTCGATTTGCCGACGTTAGGTCGGCCGATGATGGCGACTTTGAAGGTCATCCGTTGTTACGATACACCGCCCGAGCCGCGGATCAGCTCGGACATCAACGTCGCCCGCTCGCGCGTGTTGCGCGGGGCGCCGTCGTCCGCGGCGATCTGGTCGAACAGCTTCAAAGCATCCGCCGCCTTGCCTTCCTTCCAGGCGGCAAGGCCAAGCGCCTCGCGCGCCGTATGGCGCAGCGTATTGGTGTCGGCGGTGAGCGCCTCGACGCGGCTGGAGACATCGGCGAAAGAGCCGTGGTCGACCAGCAGCAGCGCAGCCCTGAGCCGCGCCATGTCGCGAATGCCGGAAGGGATCTTGGTGTCGGCGGCGACCTCGTCGAAGTCCTTGACGGCAGCATCGACGTCGCCCTTGTCTGCCTTGACGGTTGCCGCGCGCATACGGGCGAGCAGCGGGTAGGCGCCGTAGCCGTCCTTTTCCAGCGCCTCCAGAGCGGCAAGCGCCTCGTCGTTCTTGCCCTCATTGGCGAGCTTGAGCGCTTGCGAAAAAGCATCGCCCGAGCGGTTGGCGCGGGTCTCGTCCCAATAGCGGTAGCCGACGACGGCAGCGGTGCCCAACACCACCAGTACAGCCAGCACGAGCAAGGCGGGACCGAAACGGTCCCACAGCGCATGCGCCTGGTCGCGACGAATCTCTTCGTTGACTTCGCGGATAAAACTGTCGTCCGACATGGATCAAAACCATTCATGCCCCCGGCCGGGGCGGTTGATGAGCCCGCGTTTTAGCGAAATTTTGCCGGCATGGAAGGGGTTCCGCAGGAAAATCGCCTATTCACGAGGCAGTCGCCGCCACCGGCGGCCGCGCAGGTCGATCGTATCCGTGCCATATTTCGCCGGTAGGCGGTGCTTCTACATTCCTTGATCCGGTCAGATGCCTTTGCCCCGTTTGTCCCGCGTTGTTGCGTTTTCGATTGCCGCGCTTGCTACCGGCGCGGCTTTTGCCGACCCGCCGGCGGCGCTGGCAAAACCGAAGCAGACGGTCATCATTTCGTTCGACAGCGCCCGCGATATTTCGCAGTGGCAGCGCAGCCGGGCGCTGGCCGCGCGCACCGGTGCGCATTTCACGTATTTTGTCTCCTGCGTGTTCCTGCTGTCACCCGAGACGCGCAAGGAATACACCGCGCCAGGCAAAACGGCCGGCAAATCGAATATCGGCTTTGCCGCCTCCAAACAGGAAATTGCCGAGCGGCTCGAGCAGATCAACCTCGCCGCCAGGGAAGGCCACGACATCGGCAGCCATGGCTGCGGTCATTTCGATGGCAAGGACTGGAGCAAGGCAGACTGGCTGAGCGAGTTCGGCTCGTTCAAGCATATTCTCCAAAACGCCTATTCGATCAACGGCATTGCACCCGAACCAAAGGGTTGGCGCGATTTCGCAGGCAGGGCAGTGGTCGGGTTTCGCGCGCCCTACCTGTCGGCAAACAGGGCGCTTTACGAGGCGCTGCCCGCGGCCGGCTTCCTGCTTGACGCAAGCGGCGTTTCGCGTGGGCCGGTCGAGCCGCCGACCGTCAACGGCATCACGCGCTTTTCGCTGCCGCAGATCCCGGAAGGGCCGAGCTCAAGGCGGGTGATCGCCATGGATTACAATCTCTATGTCAGGCATTCCGGCGGCTTCGAGCGGCCGAGCATGGCGGAAGCGTTCGCCGACCGGACCTACCACGCCTTTCGCGCCGCCTTCGATGCGCAATACGAGGGCAAGCGCATTCCGCTGGAGCTCGGCTTTCACTTCACGTTGATGAATGACGGCGCCTACTGGAACGCGCTGGAACGCTTTGCCGGCGAGGTCTGCGTCAAGGCCGACGTCGAGTGCATCAGCTTTCGCGACTATGTTTCGCGGCGAGGCGAAAGGCAGGCGGCGGTGGGCGGCTGAGCCCAAGTGGATCGCCGCCCGCTACCCTTTAGCTCACCGGCTGATCTTCAGGGCGCAAGCCGGCTTGCTCACGCTCCAGATAGCGCTGGTCGATTTCGGGCAGTGGCTCGCCCTCGAGCGTCGCCTCGAAGGCGCGCAGGCGCTTATGTACTGACTGCAGCTCGACGATGGTCGACCATGAGGTGAGCAGAAACTGCAGCGATCCGGTCACTCGGCCGAACGCGTTGGAAATCTGGCTAAACGCCCCGAAACTTATCTTATGAGCCACAAAGGACGGCCCCAGGATCAACATTGAGAAGATACCGTCGGCTTGCAGATAGGTATAACGGACCACATTGAAATAGATATAGTGAAAATACAGTCTGAAGTAGTTGTGACGAACGTTGGCGAACAACTCCGAAGTGGTTGCCGGTTGGGCCCTGTCCGCATGATCCTCGCCGTAGACGAGTTCCTTGCGATAGGCAGCCTCGACACGTTGGTTGCGAAACTGCAACCCAGGTAACTTCAGACCTGCAACCATAACCGAAATCGTTCCGAACAGGCACCAGGCAAGCGCGGCAAAGACTAATGGCTGGGGGATGGCACCGACGACCGGCAATTCGCTAATGTGGCTCTGCAGTTGAATCATCACCGGCAGAAATGCAATCAAGGTCATGATCGACTGAACAAAGCTCGAGCCCAGATCCTCCATGATCTGCGAGAACCGCATCGTATCTTCCTGGATACGCTGAGAGGCGCCTTCGATGTGGCGAAGCCTGCTCCAGTTCTCGATGAAGTAATTGTTCATCGCCGTTCGCCAGCGGAAAATCCAGTGACTGACAATGAAGGCGTTGATCACCTGCACGTTCATCCCGACCAGCGCAAGCCAAGCGAAGCTGCCTAGTCCGGCATAAAACTCTCCTGCGGTCGACTTGATAGTCCCCGACATAAGTCCCTGGATATAGTCATAAAAAGGGCCGTACCAAGCGTTGACCGCTACACTGACCTGCACATTGAAGTAGATGAGGAACAGGATGACTGCGCTGATCAATATCGACCAGTTTTGCCACGGATGCGGTGCATACCAGCTCCAGAATGCATAGAAGACGGCAACGCAAAAAGCGAAATAGAGATAGAACCACAGAAACGGGTTCGACCAGAGTACGGTGATGCCGATAATGGGCGGTGCATCAGCCGCGGCCGGCGGCAAGCCGAACACAGCGCCCAGCTGTTCGCCACCGAAAAACCAGAACAGGATAGCGGCAAGGCTCCAGACGGCCAGCGAACTGAAGAACAGCTTCGGCTGCGGGAAGAAGGATACAAACACTGTGGGGAAATCCTCGGTCGATGCGCAAATCAGCGGGTTCAGCGGGCATAAAGTCACACATTAGTGGGAAAGAAAATGCCGTGCCCGGTTCCCGGCGCCGAGCAAGACCACAATCATGGCGATTTTGGCGCAGCCGACCAGGCGATCGCACCGGAGGCGAGCAGGACGGCGGCGGCCACGATCGAGGCAAGGAAAAAGTCGCCTGAGGCCTGCGCAAGCAGCCCGGCGACGATCGGGCCGATGATCTGGCCGAGGCCGAAGGCGGCCGTCATCACCGCCAGCATCCGGCGTGGTGCTTGCGGGGCAAGCTGCCGTCCGGCCTGCAGGCCAAGCGCGGTGATGGCGATGAAGGTGCCGCCGACAAGAAGGCCGCCGAGCAGCGGCCCGGTGCGTCCGTCCATGACGACACTGGCGCTGACCCCAACCACCTCGACCAGGCACCCAAGGGCATAGGTGGCGTAAAGCCCGATCCTGGCCGTAAGCTTCTGCCACAGCCAGACCGAGGGGAACCCGGCAAGGCCGGTGACCATCCAAACCACGGCCTCGAAGACCCGGCCACCGCCGCCCTGGCGGACGATCGCGACCAGGAACGTCGCCGTGACGATGTAGCCGAAGCCGAACAGGCCGTAGGCGACAATGACCTTCACCAGTGAAGGGTTTTTTGGCAACGCCGGCTCCGGCCCGGCAACGCTGTTCGCAGCCGAGGTGCCGCCGGCGAGCAAGGCGACGGCGGCAAAGCCGCAGGCCGAAATCGCCGCGGACCACAGCCAGCCCGCCGCCCAGCCGGCGTGTTCGGTGACAAGGAGCGCCAACAGCCCCGAGGATGCCGCGATGCCGAGACCGACACCGCCGAAATACAGCGCCTGCAGGTCGTTTCGCCCGGCCGCGGCGAGATGACGGAAAACGATGCTGGTCATGAAGACCAGCACGAAGGCACTGGCGAGGCCGGCAAGAAAGCGGATGAGGAGGAAGGCGGCCATGGTACCGGTCAGGCCCATCAGCCCGACGAGGATCGCAGTGGCGGCAAGGCCGGCCAGCATCAGCTGGCGCTCGCGGCCTTGCGCCCAGCCGCCGGTGGCGGCAAGCGCGCCGACGAGGTAGCCGAGATAGTTGGCCGATGCGATCCAGCCGGCATCAGCCGGCGACAGGCCGAGCTCGTCCATCATGCCAGGCAGGATCGGCGTATAAACGAAGCGGCCGATGCCCATGGCGACGGCCAGGGCGATCATGCCGGCGATTGCCAAGCGCAAGGGCGAAGCGATGTTCATCGCGGTGCACAATAAGTGCGCCTGCCGCCGAGACAATCCGCCTTTTGTTGGGCCAGAAGGGGTTGCGCAGCCCCGTCGGCGGCTGGCTCGCCTGAGGTGCTTCGTTCAGGAGACTCTGCCGCAGCAGGTCCTCGTCAAGGCCGTCTCGTAGCGGCTACGACGCGCGGTCAGCCTGAATGGCATGTCGGCGAGTTCGCGCTCCGACATGGTGTCGAGCAGCGGATGCGACAGCGGATCGGTCACCCAGCTGGTGGCCTCGCTGTCATGCCGGTGCGGCTGCGTTCCGATCGGGGAAAAGGCTCCGAGCCATGACAAAATCTTCATCAGATTGCCTCGTCACTCTGCGTGACCCACTTAGAATCCGGCATCCTGCAGTGTCTGGCAATTGAGATTTCAGCCGTTCGAGTTTAGAAAAACTGTATGGCTACTCTGAACCGCGTCCATCTCAACGGCTTGCGCGCCGTGGAAACCGTTGCCCGCCTGGGCTCGCTCGCGGCGGCGGCCGGCGAGCTCAACGTTTAGGTCAGCGCCGTCAGCCAGCAGATCAACCGGACAGAAAAGCAGCTCGGCCGGGCGCTGTTCGACCGGACGCCAGCTGGCCTGGTGGCGACCGAATTCGGTGTCGTCTTTACGGCGCGGCTCAGCGCCGGGTTTCGCGAACTCGCACAGGCGGTGGCGCTTGCCGATGAAAGCTCGGAGTGCACGCTGGTGGTTTCGGTGGCGCCGGCGTTCGCCTCGAAATGGCTGCTGCCGCGGCTGTCGCGGCATTTTGCCCGACATCCGAACGTGCTCCTGCGCATCGATGCCTCGGTGCGGCTTGCCGATCTCGATCGTTCGGACATCGACGTCGCCATCCGGCTCGGCGACGGCAAATGGCCGGGCGGGCGGGCCGAATTGCTGCTGGCGCAAGAGGTGTTTCCGGTCTGTGCACCGATGATCGCCAGCAAGCTGAAAACGATCGAGGACCTTGCTTTGACCTGTGCGATCACCGACGAAAGGTCGATGATCAGCTGGGAGAGCTGGTTCGAAGCGGCCGGGGTGGAGCCGGTCACCTTCATGAAGGGCGCGCGCTTCACAGATCCGATGCTGTGCCTGGAATCGGCGATTGCCGGTCACGGCGTCATGCTCGGCTGGCAATTGCTGGCCGCCGACGCGCTGGTCGACGGCCGTCTCGTTGCGCCGTTCGGCATACGCGCCCAGAGCGGGCTCGGCTATTGGCTGGTGACTTCGGCCAGCAAGGGCGAAAGCCGCAAGGTCAGGGATTTCAAGATCTGGGTGCGCGAAGAGATCGAGGCGACGATGGCGCAGTTCAGGTCGCTCGAGAGCGTCAGCTAGACCTGCCGGCGTCATCAGAGTGGAAAGGTCGGTAACGCCGGTCTATGTAAGACGCAGTCCCCAATCACGGCAGGCAGGATCATGACCACACATTCGCGCGGCGTTTCCGCAACCATCGACCCGGTGAAGCTCGACAGGCTGGCGGAGGTCGCCGTCAAGGTCGGGCTGCAATTGCAGCCGGGTCAGGATCTGGTGCTGACCTCGTCTATCGCCGCGCTGCCTCTGACGCGGCGGATCGTCGAGCACGCCTACAAGGCAGGTGCCGGCCTGGTGACGCCGATCTTCAACGACGACGAGATCACTCTCGCGCGCTTCCGCTACGGCGCCGACGCCGGTTTTGACCGCGCCGCCGGCTGGCTCTATGAAGGCATGGCAAAAGCCTTCGCCAACAATGCGGCGAGGCTTGCCGTGCGCGGCGAGGATCCCTCGCTGCTTTCGTCTCAGGACCCGGCAAAGGTGGCGCGTGCCAACAAGGCAAATTCGATGGCCTATCAGCCGGCGCTTGAGAAGATCACCGGCTTCGACATCAACTGGAACATCGTGGCCTATCCCGATCAGGCGTGGGCCAAGCAGGTTTTCGCGGACGATGCCGAGGACGTCGCCGTGGCCAAGCTCGCCGATGCCATCTTTGCCGCCTCGCGGGTGGACGTCGAAGACCCGATCGGCAACTGGACGGCGCACAATGCGGCGTTGAAGAGCCGCACCGAATGGCTGAACGGCCACAATTTCCACGCACTGCATTTCACCGGCCCCGGCACCGACCTGACCGTCGGGCTGGCCGACGGCCACGAGTGGATGGGCGGCGCCTCGACCGCCAAGAACGGCATCACCTGCAACCCGAACATCCCGACCGAAGAGGTTTTCACCACGCCGCATGCAAGGCGCGTCGAAGGCCACGTCACGAGCACCAAGCCTCTGTCCTACCAGGGCACGCTGATCGACGGCATTGCGGTGCGTTTCGAGGCGGGCCGCATCGTCGAGGCCAAGGCCTCGAAAGGTGAGGATGTGCTGCAGAAGGTGCTCGATACCGACGAAGGCTCGCGCCGTCTCGGCGAGGTGGCGCTGGTGCCGCATTCCTCGCCGATCGCCAAGAGCGGGCTGCTGTTTTTCAACACGCTGTTCGACGAGAACGCCGCCTGCCACATCGCGCTTGGCCAGTGCTACTCGAAGTGCTTTGTCGACGGCGCCTCGCTCAGCCAGGACGAGATCGCGGCGCGCGGCGGCAACAAGAGTTTCATCCACATCGAC
Organism: Mesorhizobium sp. M1142; assembly: GCF_040318565.1. Classification (NCBI taxonomy): domain Bacteria; kingdom Pseudomonadati; phylum Pseudomonadota; class Alphaproteobacteria; order Hyphomicrobiales; family Phyllobacteriaceae; genus Mesorhizobium; species Mesorhizobium sp. M1142. The sequence continues at coordinate 221,624 of NZ_JAMYMK010000002.1, read as the reverse complement.
TGGATGATTGGCTCGGACAAGATCGATATAGACGGCGTCCACAAGGACAGCAGCCGCGTGCCGGTGATGCGCAAGGGCGAGTGGGTTTAAGAGCACCAGCACGCAGCCGCGCCGGTGACGCATGCGGGGTTGGCAATGGAACTCGCGGTCAAGCGCATCTATGAGCCGCCGTCGCCCGATGACGGGCAGCGGGTGCTGGTGGACCGCATATGGCCGCGCGGCATCGCCAAGCAGGACGCGGCGCTGACGCTATGGCTGAAGGACATCGCGCCAAGCAACGCGTTGCGCAAATGGTTCGGCCATGAGCCGGCGCGCTGGGCGGAGTTCCAGCGGCGATACAGCGATGAGCTCGACCGGCACGGCGAGGCGGTAGCGGAACTGCGCGCCTTGCTGCGTGAGGGCAAGGTGACGCTGCTCTACGGCGCGCACGACGAGGCCCATAATAATGCGGTCGCGCTGGCGAGCTATTTGCGTGGGAAAACCACAAGCGTCTGATACGATCAATATGCATGCCGGGCAGGACAGAGGGGGCGCGACGGATCGCGGTCGGTCGGTTCTACTTCCCGCCAACCGCCTGCTGATAAACATCGGGCTTGAACCCGACGAGAATCCTATCGCCAAGTTCCAGCACCGGACGCTTGATCATCGTCGGCTTTGCCAGCATCAGCGCCTTGGCCTTCCTTTCATCCAGGCCCATCCTGTCCTCCTCCGACAGTTCGCGAAACGTCGTGCTCGCCTTGTTGAGCAGAATTTCCCAACCGACTTTGCCTGACCAGCCGTTCAGCCGATCCGCATCCAGCCCCTCGACCCTGTAGTCATGAAAGCGATAGGCAACATCATGGCTCGCCAGCCAGGAACGGGCCTTCTTGATCGTGTCGCAATTGGTGATGCCATACATGGTGATCGTCAAAAACGAATCCTCGGGCCGGTCGAATCTGACGGCATCCTAAAACCGCACCTCTCAGTTTTCCAGCGGCTTGCCGGCCATCCATGATTTTCGCCCTTGCCAATAGTAAGGAATTTCCCTAAGTGTTTCTAAGCCAACTCTGGTCACGCGGAATGGCCGAGGCAAGGAAACGACTATGACGAGCCTGCAGACCGAAAGCCCCCCGCCCGTCGACGGCATTTTCCGGGCGCTCGCCGATCCGACCCGGCGACGCGTGGTCGAGCGACTGAACCGAAGCCCCGCCTCGGTCAGCGAGCTTGCCCAGCCGTTCGAGATGGCCCTGCCATCCTTCATCGAGCATCTCAGGGTTTTGGAAGGCTGCGGGCTGGTGCATTCGGAGAAGGCAGGCCGCGTCAGGACCTACCGGCTCGCGCCGGAGCCGCTGAAGCTCGCGGAAAACTGGCTGGCCGAGCAGCGGGCGCTGTGGGAGCGCCGTCTCGACCAGTTCGACGACTACGTGCTGAAACTCAAGGAGAAAGACAGATGAACATGGCTCCGTTGTTCCAACCCGATCCGAAGCTCGACCTCGTGCTCGAACGGTCGATCGAGGCGCCGCGCGAACTGCTGTGGATGGCCTTGACGAAGCCCGAGCATGTCCGCCAATGGTTCACGCCGAAGCCGTGGATCATCACCGATTGCGAGATCGACCTGCGGCCCGGCGGCCTGTTCCGCACCCGCATGCAGTCGCCCGACGGCAGGCAAGTCAACGACAGGCGTTGCTGCTACCTCGAGATCGTCCAGGATGAGCGGCTGGTGTGGACCGATGCGCTGCTGCCAGGCTACCGGCCGTCAGGCGACCCATTCATTACAGCCGTCATATCGCTGCAATCGCGGGGCGAGGCGACGCGCTACACCGCGACCGCCATCCACCGCGACGAAGCCACGCGCAACAGCCACGAGGAGATGGGCTTCTACGACGGCTGGGGCACGGTGGCGGATCAGTTGGCGGGCTACGTCAAAACGATCTGAGGCGACCCTGCTTCGCACTTACATTGCGGCCACGCAATCGTTGTGGCCGTTCAACCGAACGCCGCTGCCGAAGGCACCAACGCTCGCAACAAACTTGACGGTTGGCGTAATGCCAATGTCGAAGGCTCAGGCGCCGTAGCCGATGATGCCCTTGATCTCGAGGAAATCGTGGATGGCCCAGTCGGCGTATTCGCGGCCGTTGCCGGACTGCTTGTAGCCGCCGAAGGGCGCGAACGTGTCCCATTCCGGATAATTGATCGACACCTGCCCGGCACGCAGCCGGCTGGCAATCTTGCGGGCGTGTTCGATATCCCGGGACTGCACATAGGCGGCCAGCCCATAGACGGTGTCGTTGGCGATCTTCACCGCATCATCATCGTCCTCGTAGGAGATGACCGACAGAACCGGCCCGAAGATCTCCTCCTTCTCGATGGTCATGCCGGGTCTGACGTGGCCGAAAACGGTCGGCCGCACATAATAGCCGCGGTTGAGGTGCTCCGGCCGGCCGGGGCCGCCGGTGACCAACGTCGCGCCCTCGGCGATGCCGGCCTCGATCAGCCGCTGGATCTTGTCGAACTGGATGTTGTTGACCACCGGCCCGAGCTTGGTCTCCTCGGAGCGCGGGTCACCGACCTTGTGCCGTTCGGCGGCCTTCCTAGCGATCGTCAGCGCCTCGTCGTGGCGGGCGGCTGGTACCAGCATGCGCGACGGCGCGTCGCAAGACTGGCCGCTATTGCCGAAGCAGGCGTTGACACCCTTGCGCACCGCCGTCTCGAAGTCGGCATCGGGCAGCACGATGTTGGCCGATTTGCCGCCCAGCTCCTGCGCGACGCGCTTGACGGTCTCGGCCGCCGTCTTGGCGACGATGATGCCGGCCCGGGTCGACCCGGTGAACGAGACCATGTCTACGTCGGGATGGCCGGCCATGACCTGGCCCACATCCGGACCGGTGCCATTCACCATATTGTAGACGCCCTTCGGCGTACCGGCGGCGTCCATCACCTCGGAAAAGATGATGCCGCTGATCGGCGCGATCTCGGAAGGCTTCAGCACGACCGTGCAGCCGGCGGCGATCGCCGGCGCCACCTTGCAGACGATCTGGTTGAGCGGCCAGTTCCACGGCGTAATCAGCGCGCAGACGCCGATCGGTTCTTTGACCACCATGGTGGTGCCGCGCTTCTCGCTGAATTCGTAATCCTCAAGCGCCTTGATGGTGGCTTCCATATGCGCCCTGCCCGCCCAGGCCTGCGCCTCGCGCGCCCACCTGATCGGCGCGCCCATTTCCTGGCTGACCGCCTGGGCGATGTCCTCGTAGCGCTCATTGTAGACTTCGAGGATACGCTTCAGCAGCTTCAGGCGCTCGGCCTTGCTGGTTTGCGAGAAGGCCGGGAATGCCGCCTTGGCTGCCGCCACGGCCTTGTCGACATCGGCTTTCGAGCCGACCGAGATTTTGGTGTAGGCCTCTTCGGTGGACGGATCGATCACATCCAGCGTTGCCGCAACCACGGGGCCGACCCATTTGCCGCCGATGAAAAAATTGAGATGATTGCTCATGGGCCGTGCTCCGGTTTTCCAAAAATGAGTGAGACTAGCTGGGCAGCATAGGGCAGTTGGCGCCGCGGCGCAGGCTGATATGCGCCACATCGCCGACGCTGAATTGAAAACCCTCTGTCGGGCGTGGCGCGTCGATCACCACCTGTGTCCCCTGCCCCAGCTCTGCATGAAGGCGCAAGGTGCGGCCGTGGAAGACGATGCTGTTCACCCGCACCGGTACAGTGCCGGCCGTGGCCTCGGTCGTCGCCAAAAGATCCTCCGGACGCACGCCGATGGTGCGCACCGTGCCCTCGCCAGGCAATTCGCCCGTCTCCGAAACCGCTTCCAGCGGCAGGGCGCCGGCGGCGAACCGCAAGCGCTCGCCGTCGCGGCCGACAAAGCGCGACTGCAGAAGGTTCATCGTGCCGATGAAGCTGGCGACGAATTTGGTGGCGGGCCGGTCGTAGAGGGTCGCCGGCGGCGCGATCTGCTCGATGCGGCCTTTGTTCATGACGACGATGCGGTCAGAGATCGACAGCGCCTCGGTCTGGTCATGCGTGACCATGACGAAAGTGGTGCCGAGGCGCGACTGCAGGCGCTTCAATTCGACCTGCATCTGTTCGCGCAGATGCGCATCGAGCGCCGACAGCGGCTCGTCGAGCAGCAGCACGCGCGGTTCGCAGACTATGGCGCGGGCAAGCGCGACGCGCTGGCGCTGGCCACCCGACAATTCGGACACGCGGGCGCCGAGCTTGTCGGCAAGGCCGACCATGTCGAGCGCCGCGCCGACGCGCTTTGCCTGTTCGGCACCCGCGAGCTTGCGCAGCGACAAGCCGAAGCCGACATTTTCGGCGACGTTCATGTGCGGAAACAGCGCGTAGTCCTGGAATACGGTGTTGAGCGGGCGGTCGAAGGGCCTGAGCCCCGTGATGTCGCGCCCTTCGAGCAGGACCCTGCCGCTCGACGGGCCTTCGAAACCAGCGATGACCCGCAGGCTGGTGGTCTTGCCGCAGCCGGACGGTCCGAGCAGGGTCAGGAACTCGCCGCGCGAAATATTGAGATCGACAGTGTCGAGCCCGACGATGCCGCCGGGGAAAATCTTGGAGACCTTGTCCAGCCGGACGAGCGGATCAGGCGCCATCGCGAACCTCGGACGGCTTGGTGGTGTTGACCCACAGGATCTGGCAGCGCTCGCTGCCGGGATTGCGGAAGGCATGCAGCAAGGTGCTCTTGAAGGCGAAGCTGTCACCGGCCTTCAGCCCGTATCTGGTCGAATCGACCACCAGTTCGACCTCACCCGACAGGACGAAGCCGAATTCGTGGCCGGCATGGGCGTAGGCTTCGGCGGTGCCGCCGCCGGCCTCCACCGTCACCAGCATGCCGGTCAGCGTGGCGGCCGGCGGCGACAGCAGCGCCTTGGCGATGCCTTCCGACTTGACCGGGATCTGACGCCGGCTGTTGGCGCGCACGCAATAAAGATCGTTGCCGGCATCGTTGCCGTCAACAATCAGCGCCGACGGCTCGATGTCGAGGGCGGCGGCAAGCGGCCAGATCACTCGCACCCGCAATGATGACATGCCGCGCTCGATCTGGCTCAGCGCACCGATCGAGACGCCGGCTTTAGCGGCGAGTTCGGCCAGCGAGAGATTGCGCTCCAGCCTGAGCGCCCGCACGCGCCGGCCGACCCTGACGTCGGCGTCGTCCTTCGGCTTCTCAGCCGCTTCGTCCAGCATGTCCATTCGTTCGTCCTTGTTTGGTAAGGTTTTCCCTCCCCTTGTGGGAGAAGGTGGATCGACGCGAAGTGCCGAGACGGATGAGGGGTGTTGGCCGGAGTGCCGTCTGTGCCATCTGGAACACCCTCATCCGTCGCCTTCGGCGACACTTCTCCCGCAAGGGGAGAAGGAAGTGCGAACTCAGCCGCCTGCCTTGACCTTCTCGAACATCTTGGCGAGTTCGTCATTCTGTTTCATCGGCCCGGTAAAAATCGTGGTCTTCAGCATCACCTCGGGATCGGAAGGTAGCTGCAATTTCTCCAACTCCTCCTTCGGCACGGCGGCGAAAGCCGAGCTGATCGAGCTGCCATAGCCGTAGGCCTGGATCAGATACTTTCCGGAATCCGTCTCCAGCCGGCTGTTGATGAAGTCATAGGCTAGGTCGACGTTCTTGGCGTCCTTGAGCATGACGAAGCCGCAAGCCCAGGTCAGCATGCCTTCTTTCGGCTTCATGAACTCGACGGGCACGCCCTGCTTCTTCAGCGAGGTGGCCGAGGCGTTCCAGGTCATGGCCGCGACCAGCTGGCCGCTGGCCAATGCCTGTTCGACCGAGGTCATGTCGGTGGTGTAGTTCGAGAGCAGCGGGCGCTGCTCGCGAAGTTTTTCTGCCACCTTGTCCATCTGTTCCGGTGTCATGTCGAATGGATTGACGCCGGCGAGAAGGGCCGCCACCACCGGTGTGTCGTGGACGGCATCGATGGTCGCCATACGCCCGGCATATTGCTTATCCCAAAGCAGGTTCCAGCTGGCTTCCGGGTTCTTCACCAGATCGGTGCGGTAGAGGATCGAGGTGTTGCCCCAGTCCCACGGCACCATCCAGACCTTGCCGTCGCCGGCCTGCAGGTCGGGCAGGTTCTTGAAGACCGGGAAGATCGAATCCCAGTTCTTGATGCGCTTGGTGTCGATCGGCTGCAGCAGACCTTCCTTGTTCCAGCGCGCCACTTTGTCATAGCATGGGTGAGCGACATCGGGGCGGAAGCCGGCCTTGACCTTGGTGAAAGCGTCATCGTCGTCGCCAAACATCGAAGCTTCGAGACCATCGGGGTGCGCGGCGAGGAAGCTCTTGTTGAAGTCGGGCAGTTCATAGCCCGACCACGTGAAATATTGCAGCTTGTCGCCGGCAAAAGCGACAGTCGACGCAAGCGCCAGCGCGAGCGCAGCCAGTCCGGTTTTCGCTGTCTTTGCCGTTATCGATTTCAGGTCGAATGCCATTGCAGTTCTCTCCTTCGGGTTTTTCTGGTTTTGACAGGTTGGCGAGCGCTGACCGCCGGGTGGCAGCAAGCCCGCGATGGCGAAGCATTTCGGCGAGTGCGGCGATGAGGAACGACACGGCCAGGATCGAAGTGCCGAGCGCCATGACGGTCGGCAGCGATTTCGGGAAGCGCAGCTGGCTCCAGATATAAAGCGGCAGCGTCGGCTCGGTGCCGGCAAGGAAGAAGGCGACGATGAACTCGTCGAAGGAGGTCAGGAAGGCCAGCATGAACGCCGAAATAATGGCCGGCAGGCTGAGCGGCAGCATCACCCGTCTGAAGGTCGTCCAGTCGGAAGCGCCGAGGTCGAGCGCTGCCTCGCGGATGGTCTTCGGGATGGCGGCGAAGCGGCTGCGCATGACCACCACCGTCGTCGGCAGCGCCACCAATACATGCCCGAGCACAATGGCAATGCGCGACGGCCCAAAGCCGGCGAGGTTGACCAGGATGAGCAGCGATATGCCGACGATGACGCCTGGGATGAGGATCGGCAGCCGCGCTATAGCACTGATCGCGGCGGCCAGCGGCGAGCGGCCGTAGAGGTCCATATAGGACACGGTCACGCCGCAGAGTGTTGCGCCAGTGGCAGCAATTGCGCCGATGACGAGGCTGGTGGCAAGCGCGCTGGACAGCGCCGAATTGCCGTAAAGCGTGCCGTACCACTCAAGCGTGAAGCCTTGCAGCGGAAACGCCGCCTGGATCGAATCGTTGAAGGAAAACAGCGGGATCAGCAATATCGGCAGATACAGGAACACCAGATAGGCAAGGACGTAGGCTCCCAGCCAGCCGCCGCCCTGCCTTGCATCGATACGCGCCGTGTTCATGTGCGGCTGCCGTATCGGCGGTCGGCGAAGCGCACCACCAGCACCACGGCGAGAATGACCAGCATGACGGCGACGGCGAGTGCGGCGCCGAACGGCCAGTCATTTGCCTTGCCGAACTCGGCCTGGATCAGCGTACCGATCATGGTGCTGGCCGGGCCGCCGACCAACGCCGGGGTGACATAGTCGCCGACGGTCGGCACGAAGACGACGAGGGCCGCCGCCAGCACGCCCGGCATCGAATTGGGCAGCACGATGCGGCGGAAGCTGGTGAACGGTTTTGCGCCGAGATCGGAAGCGGCTTCGAGCAGCGATTTCGGGATCGTGTCCAGCGCCACATAGATGGGCAGGATGGCGAACGGGGCATAAGCGTGGGCAAGCGTGACGACGACCGCTGCCGGTGTGTTGAGAAAGGCCAATGTCGGCTCCGACCAGATGCCGCTTTCGATCAGCGCCGAGTTGAGCACGCCATTATAGGCAAGCACGATCTTCCAAGCGAAGACGCGCAGCAGATAGCTGGTCCAAAACGGCAGGGTCAGCAGGAACAGCAGCAGCCCGCGTCGCCGCCCGGCATGAAAGGCCAGATAGTAGGCGACAGGATACGCCGTGACGACCGTTGCCAGCGTCACCACGCCGGCGATACCCAGCGAGCGCAGCGTCACCGTCCAGTACAGCGGATCGGTTGCCACGGTGACGAAATTAGCAAGGGTGAAACCAGCCCCCAGCAGCGAGCCGTCATTGCCGCGGAAGGCGAGGAAGAACACAAGGCCAAGGGCGAAAAGGATCAGCACAAAGGTGACGAGCCCGCCCGGCAGCAGCATGGCGAAACGGAAACCCGGCGAAGACCGGGTTTCCGGCAGCGGCTGGGTTGCGGCGATGGTCGACATCGACTGCCTATGGTATTTGAAATCGACTAAGCTTTTTTCATATTCGTGAAGCTGTCAAGCTGTTTCACGTTCGGGAATGAACGTCAGCGTTCGAAGGCGTCCAGCATTCGGTACCAGGCGATGGTCGCGGCAACGCCGACCTGCCGAAAGGCGTGAAACGGAATCGGCCGGATCGGCGAGATCGGGAACGGCAATTGCCTGGTGTCGCCGCTCGACAGGTAGGAGGCGATGCGCTCGCCAAGGGCGGTCATCAGGCCGATGCCGCGGCCCTGGCAGCCAACCACCGCCAGCAGACCCTTCTCTGGCTCGTGGATATGCGGGAGATGGTCCGGCGTCATTGCAACCCGGCCGAACCAGCGCTTTTCAATGGCCACGTCGGACAGCGCCGGGTAGAGTCGCAGCAGCGCGCGTTCCAGATGCGCCCAGTCGGCCGGGCCGTTCGGCAAGGCCATGCGGCCGCGTCCGCCAAGCACCAGCCGACCATCGGCACTCTTGCGGTAATAGACGAGGATGCGGCGCGAATCCGAAACCGCCTGCCCCTCCGGCAGGATCGCCGCCGCGAGATTGGACGATAGCGGCGCTGTCGCGATCTGAAAGGAATGCAGCGGGACGATCGTCTCGGCGAGGCCGGGAAGCAGGCCGCCAGTATAGGCGTTGGTCGCCAGGACGACCGCCCTGGCCTTGAGTTCGGCGCCGCTTTCCGTGGCAACGTGCCAAATACCAGCATCCTTGCTGATCTGCATCACGTTCTGGCGCTCGGCGATCTTTACGCTTGCCGCTGCAGCGACGCGCGCCAGTTCCGACGTGTAGGCGAGCGGATCGATGACGCCGGCACGGCGATCGAGCCAGCCGCCGAGATAGCCTTGCGCGCCGGTCATCGTCGCGATCTCCGTCCCGCTCAGCAACCGGACATCGGCGCCCCGCGCCCGCCACTGCCGATCCCGATTCGCCGCCGCTATCAGCGCGGTCTCGGTGTGCGCGGCCTGAATCCAGCCATTGCGAACGAACGGCACCGCCAGTTTTTCGTCGCGGATCAATTCGAAGACGGCGTCCGCCGTCGAGGCGGCAAAGTTGACGAGCGCCTCACCGCGTTCGAGAGCAAAATGCTCCAGCAGCCAGTCCGGATCGTATTTCAGGCCAGGAATAACCTGACCGCCGTTCAGACCGGACGCGCCATTGCCAATTTCGCCGGCCTCCAGCACCTGGACCGCAAGGCCGAGCCGGGCAGCGTGCAAGGCCGTTGACAGCCCCATGATGCCGCCGCCGACGATGACGACATCGACGCATTGGCCGGCTGGAAAAAGCGACTGGAACGCGGTGGCTGTCCGCGGCTTCTGCCAGATTGGGTCGGAAAACCGTAAGAGCAAGCGTCACCTGGAGACTTCAGTAGGTGAAAAACCCTAGCGACGGTTTCATTATTTTGAAAGAGCGTTTTCCGTCGCCGTTGGCGCACGTCAGGCTCGATCAAGGTCCAGCGATGCGAAGACCCAAAGAATTGACAAAGCTCGCCCTGCAAGCGGGATAGACCTTTGGCGGGAATTTGTTGAAAGTGCCGCGGCCGAAGGACAAGACAACAGGAAATACAAGCCATGACGAACGCCACACATTTGCCCGCCGAAGGCCTCTTCGTGGGCCGCGCCCGGGCGAGCGATGCTTCCCATCCGCTGGTGGTCACGGTGCGTGACGGCACGGTCTTCGACATCATGTCAAATGTGGCACCGACCGTACGCGACGTTTGCGAATTGCCGGATCCGGCAGCGCACGTCCGCTCGGCAAAGGGGCGGCCGATCGGCCCGCTCGATGCCATTGCGGCCAACAGTTTCGAGACAGCGCGCGATCCGGGGAAACCGTACCTGCTGTCCCCCGTCGACCTGCAGGCGATCAAGGCGTCTGGCGTCACCTTTGTCGTCAGCCTGCTCGAACGGGTGATCGAGGAGCAGGCGCGCGGTTCGGCGGAAAAGGCCGACGCCATTCGCGCCGACATCGCCGGGCTGATCGGCCACGACCTGTCGAAGCTCAAGCCCGGCTCGCCGGAAGCGATGGAGATCAAGGCCAAGCTGATTGCGCGCGGCGCCTGGTCGCAATATCTGGAAGTCGGCATAGGCCCCGATGCCGAGATCTTCACCAAATGCCAGCCGATGGCCTCGGTCGGCTTCGGCGCCGATGTCGGCCTGCATCCGGTTTCGACATGGAACAATCCGGAGCCGGAGATCGCCATGATTGCTGCGAGCAGCGGCAGGATCGTCGGGGCGACGATCGGCAACGACGTCAACCTGCGCGACGTCGAGGGGCGCTCGGCGCTGCTGCTCGGCAAAGCCAAGGACAACAACGCTTCGGCAGCACTTGGCCCCTTTATCCGGCTGTTCGATGAGACATTTTCCATCGGCGACGTGAAGCAGGCGATCGTACGGTTGAAAGTCGAAGGCGAGGATGGGTTCTCGCTGGAGGGCGCCAGTTCGATGGCCGAGATCAGCCGCTCGCCAGAAGAGTTGGTCGCCGCCGCCATGGGGCCACATCATCAATACCCGGACGGGCTGGCACTCTATCTCGGCACGATGTTCGTGCCGTCGAAGGATCGCGGCGAAACAGGCAAAGGCTTTACCCACAAGGTCGGCGACATCGTCACCATATCGTCGGAGAAGTTCGGTGCCTTGGTCAACCGCGTGCGGCTGTCACCCGACTGCCCACACTGGACCTACGGCGCCAGCCATCTGATGCGTGACCTCGCAAGGGCCGACCTCATCTAGTCCCCCAGCCTCACATCCGATAGATCTAGAATTCTCTGATTGGAAATTACCTGCTCGTCGGCATTCGGGAGAGTCCATTGATCGTCGCTCTTGAGGGCAAGACCCTTGTCGTTACCGGCGGGACGCAAGGGCTTGGCGAGACCATCGCCCGGCTGGCCTCAGCCGGCGGCGGCGAAGGGATCGCCATTGTCGGCCGCAATGCCGAGCGTGGCGCACGCATCGCCGAAGAGCTTTCACGACCAAGCCGGCCCGTCGTCTTCATCCAGGCCGAGCTTGGAGATCCGGCCGCGCCTGCAGCTGTCATGGCGGAAGCGATCAAAAGACTCGGCCGCATCGATTGTCTGGTGAACGCTGCGGCCCTCACCGACCGGGCCTCGCTGGAAACTGGCACAATCGACGACTGGGACAGGTTGTTTTCCGTCAATGCGCGCGCGCCGTTCTTCCTCATGCAAGCGGCCGTAGCCGACATGAAGACACGGCAGGCGGCGGGCGCCATCGTCAACATACTGTCGGTGAATGCGCATTGCGGTGCGCCGGACCTTGCCATCTATTCCGCCACCAAGGGCGCGCTTTCGACGCTGACCAGAAACATTGCCAACGCGCATCTTTCCGATCGCATCCGCGTCAACGGCATCAACATGGGCTGGGTAGCGACGCCGGCCGAACAAGAGATGCAGGCGCGCACGCTGGGCAAGGGCGAAAACTGGGCAAAGATCGCCGCCGCCGGCCTGCCGCTTGGTCGATTGCTGACCATGGACGAAGTCGCCCAGCTAACGCTGTTCCTGCTCAGCGACGCCTCCGGGCTGATGACCGGGACGCTTATCGACCTAGAGCAATCCGTGCTCGGCGCGCCGCCGCGCGGCATTGCGTGACGGTCGCAGGGCCGATCGTCGGCCGCCTGGAAAATATCAGCCAAACTGATGCAATCTGATGGGATTGCTGATGGCGTCGTGCATTGCGCCAACGTCCATTGGCGGATGGAGGCTTGCCATCGATCGAAAAAGGGAATGCTCTAATGCGCCCAGGTCGACGCTGGCAAAATGCGCACCACCGTTTTGGCCGCGCACGGCCTTTCGCGGTGATCGTCGTCGGAGGAGGAGTTCGGTTCAAATGGGAGGAAATCACATGCTGACGAGGCTAAGACTGCTTGTACTTGGCTTGGTAGTGGCGCTGGCCATTCCGGCCGCGGCACAGGCCAAGACGTTCTACTGGATTTCGCATGGCGGCCCGGCCGATCCGGTCTGGACCTACTTCCTTGCCGGGGCCAAGCAATGGGCGGCGGACACCGGCAACACTGTCAACACATCGTTCCACAATGGCGACGTGGCGTCGCAGCAGGAGGCTATTCGCGCCGCGATTTCCGCCAAGGCCGACGGCATCACCACGACCAGCCCTGATCCGGGCAGCCTTGTCGAGATCGTCAAGGAAGCGCGGGCGGCGAACATCCCGATCATCAACTTCAACACGCCCGACCCGAAGGCGGACTTCAACGCCTATGTCGGCGGCGACAACGTCACCTTCGGCAAGCACTGGGCGCAGTATCTGGTCGACAAGGGCCTGGTGAAGAAGGGCGACTTCGTCTGGATGCCGGTCGAGATTCCCGGCGCCACCTATGGCGTCCAGGAAGAGGAAGGCATCAAGAGCGTGTTCGAGCCGCTCGGCATCACCTACGAAATCACCGAAGCGACGCTCGACCAGGCCGAAGTGATCAACCGCATGGTCGATTACCTCACCGCCAACAGGGCCAAGGTCAAGGCGGTTATCGGCCTCGGCGACCTGGTCACCGGTTCGATCAAGCGAGTGTTCGACCAGGTCGGCGTCAAGCCGGGCGAAATCCCGGTCGTCGGCTGGGGCAACTCGCTCGACACCACTCAGGAAGTGCTGAACGGCTACGTCAATGCCGCGCAGTGGCAGGATCCGCAGGCGACCAGCTACGTCGCGCTCTCGCTCGCCAACATGGCGGCAAGCGGTATCCCGCCAGGCTTCGACGTGATCACCGGCGCGCTCTACGAGAAGGACACCGCCGCGGTATACGACAAGATCCTGTCCGGCAAATAGGTCCGCGATCGAGTTGGTCACGGCCGCTTCGGCGGCCGTGACCGTCTCATCATTCCGCCGAACCGCTTGCGGTCTCGGCCAAATCCAATCCTATCGCGGGTCCAAGGTGGAAAATCGTTCTCTTATCCAACGCTCGATCGCGCGGCCTGAGTTCGGGCCGTTCGTGCTGCTCGTCATCGAGATCGCCGTGTTCTGGGGCATCAACCACGACTTCCTGTCGCCGCAAAACATCTCGAACACGCTGGCCTTCACGGTCGAACTCGGGCTGATCGCGCTGGCGATGACGCTGTTGATGACATCAGGCGAATTCGACCTCTCGGTCGGCTCGGTGTTCGGCTTCTCGCCGGTCCTGATGTGGACCTTGTTCAACAGCGGCGTCGCCTCGCTCGAAGCCGCCTTCGTCGTTGCGCTGGTGGTCGCTGCCTTCATCGGACTGGTCAATGGCTGGTTCGTGACGCAGCTCAAGATCCCGTCCTTCCTGGTGACGCTTGGCATGCTGCTGGTGGTGCGCGGCACCGCTTTGTTCGTCACCAGCGGGTTTCCGCAGCGGACCTGGAGCGCCGAGGGCAGCTGGCTGGCGGAAGCCCTGGTCGGCGATTTCTTCATCGGGCCGTTCCGTATCTATATGTCGCTGTTCTGGTTCATCGCCGCCGCAATCGCGCTCGGCTACGTGCTGACGCAGAGCCGGACCGGCAACTGGATCCAGGCGGCCGGCGGCAACCCGAGTGCCGCAAGGGCGCGCGGCGTCAATGTCAGCGGCGTCAAGATCGGCCTGTTCATCCTGTCGTCGATCCTGGCCTCGCTCGCCGGCGTCATCTCCTCGCTGCGTACCTCGGCGGCCAACCCCAACAGCGGCACCGGCTACGAGCTCGAAGTCATCGCCATGGTAGTGATCGGCGGCACGGCGCTGACCGGCGGGCGCGGCACAATCATCGGCACGGTGCTCGGTATCCTGATCCTGCGCGTGATGCGCAACGGCATCGTGCTGATCGGTGTGCCGGGCCTTGCGTACAACATCTTCATCGGCGCCATCATCCTCGGCATGATGGCGCTCCACTCATGGCTGGAACGCCGGCATCAGGCAGGGACTTGAACCATGGCCGAACCGCTTGTCCGCATGGAAAATATCCGCAAGTCCTATGGGCGCGTGCAGGCGCTGGTTGATGCCAATTTCCATGTCAACGAAAGAGAGATCGTCGGACTGCTCGGCGACAACGGCGCCGGCAAGTCGACGCTGATCAAAGTGCTGTCGGGCGCGGTCCCGCTGACCAGCGGCGACATCTTTATCGGCGGCAAGAAGGTGAATTTGCGCAGTACCAGCGACGCCATCGCCCATGGCATCGAGACGATCTACCAGGATTCCGCGTTGGTGACGCAGCTGTCGATCGCCCGTAACCTGTTCCTCGGACGCGAGCCGATCAAGCCGCCGCGTTTCCTCAACCGCATGGACCAGGAGGCGATGAACGTGGTTGCCCGTGACCTGCTCAAGCAGGTCGGCATCTCGAAGAACATCCCGCCGACGACGCCGATCGGCTCACTCTCCGGCGGCGAGCGGCAGGCGGTGGCGATTGCGCGCGCCATGCATTTCGACAGCGACCTTATCATCCTAGACGAGCCGACCAACAATCTCGGCGTCGCCGAAACGCAAGGGGTGCTGAGCTTCGTGCGCAGTGCCCGCGATTCCGGCCATTCCTGCATCTTCATCGCCCACAACATCCATCATGTCTTCCAGGTGGTCGACCGCATCGTCGTCATGCGCCGCGGCAAGGTGGTCGCCGACGATATCGACCCGAAGAAGACCAGCGTCGCCGAAGTCGAGCGCGTCATCACCGGCATGTCGGACAAGGAGATCCGTGACGCGCTGGCCGAGGGCACGCAACGGCCCGGGTGAGCAGCCGGGCCGGGCTTATCGTCGAGGCACTGGATCGCATCGCCACATGGTTGCGACATGAAAGCCACCGTTTCGGATATTGCCAGGAGCTGCGGCCTGTCGACCGCGACGGTCGACCGTGTGCTCAACAACCGGCCGGGGGCGAGTGCCGCCAACCGGCAGCGCGTGATGGAGGCGGCCAAGCAGCTCGGCTATCTGCCGGTCGTCGACCAGGTCGCGTTGCCCTCGCGGCCGGCACATCTCGAATTCTTCCTGCCGATGGGCAGCAATGCCTTCATGGCCGATCTGGCCAGGCACATCGAGGATTATGCGGCGCGCCTGCCGCTGGTCGCCTCCTGCCGCATCCACAAGCTCGCCGGCATCTCGCCGAGTGCCTTGCAGACGGCCGTCGAAAACCTCTCTCTCAAGGCGAACGGTGTCGGCGTCATCGCCATCGACCATCCGAGAACGCGCAACATCTTGCGCGAGATCGTCGAGGCCGGCATCCGCCTGGTCACGCTGGTGTCCGACGTTCCCGGCGCGCCGCGCTCAGCTTATGTGGGCATCGACAACAGAGTGGCCGGCCGCACCGCGGCGCTGCTGATGGGACGGTTCCTCGGCGGCCGCCAGGGCCATCTGGCGATGGTGGTCGGCTCACGTTCCTATCGCGGCCACGAGGAACGCGAAATGGGCTTTCGCTCAGTGCTCGGCGAGGAGTTCCCCAATCTGACCGTCACCAGCGCCGTCGAGATCAACGACGAGCCGGAGGTCAGTTATACCGCGACCATGAAGGCGCTGCACAACGAGCCGGAGCTGCTCGGCATCTACTGTATCGGCGCCGGGCGCTCGGGCGTGGCAAAAGCATTGCTCGAAGCCAGGCCGCGGACGAAGCCGGTGTTCATCTGCCATGACCTGACGCGCGAGACGCGCGGCTATCTGGTCGACGATCTGCTCGACGTCGTCATCGACCAGAATGCGCGGCTGATCGCCGAACAGTCGGTCATTCGCCTGCTCGGCTCGATCGCCTCGTCGGCGCCCTATCTGACGCGGAAATTCATCGAGCCGCGCCTGATCTTCAAGGAAAATGTCCCGGTGCAGTGATGTCGTGCGGGGGCGATGGTCGCTCGGGCCTCGATCGTTAAGATTCGGTTGATACCGCAAATCTGCACATCACCTATGCAACTTTTTTGGTTGCCGAATCATTGGGCAATTGATAGTTTCGCAGGTGTCGGCCATCTACTCCTCCCAGATGCGATGCCGACGCTGAGTGCGGTACACCTCCTCCCGTGCCGTATTCGAAATCGAGCCCGCTGCCACCTCCTCCCGGCAGCGGGCTTTTTTTGTTCCGGCGCCGGGATAGCGGGCGATGCTGGGATCGTGACTGGCACCGCACACGATTGCTGATCCGCGGATCGATGAGCTTCGCTGCGACTGCCGCGGCTTATCGGGGCGGAATCCTGTCACACTTGTCACTCTCACCGGTTCGCCAGCGGCCCTATCCTGCCTCGCGACCAGCAAACAACGCCGCGCCAGCAATGCTGCTGCGGAGGATCGGCAAGGGAGACGCGAGATGGCACATCGCGATGGGACGAGACATCACGCGGCGGCACGGCGCGCAATCGAAACGCCGCGGATCGTTTCGCCGCTTGCGAGATTATCTGGCCCTGAAAGAAGTGATCAGGCCTTCCGCCATGCGGACGAACTGCGCGCTCGGGCCCTCGGCGCCGACGCTTTGCAGGCTGACGCGGGCGCCCTCGAGCAGAAGCGACAGCGTATCGGCGAGAAGCTCGGCCTGTCCGATACCCGCATCGCGACACAGCGAGACCAGACGCTCGCGCTGCGCTTCCTTGAGTTCCTTGATCACTTGCCTTGCCGGATGATCGGCCTCGCTCAGCTCGATGGCGGCGTTGGCCATGTCGCAACCGCGGCGATCCGACATCAGGCAATCGGCCGCCATCCGGACCCAGGCGTGCAGCTGCGCCAGCTTGTCGCCCGGATTCTCCGCCTCGAACTTCTCCCACATCGCGTTGGCGCTGCAGGCGGTCGCCCGCAGACATTCGATGATCAGGTCGTCCTTGGACTCGAAATGCCGGTAGAGCGTCATCTTGTTGGTGCCGGCGGCCTCGGTGATGGCGTCGATGCCGACGCCGCGAATGCCATGCTTGTGAAACATGTCCCGTGCCGTCTCCAGGATCCTGTCCCGGGGGCGAACACGCTCCACAACACCGTCTGTCATCAAAACCTCCGTGATTGCGTTTCCGAAATTCCCTCGGTGCACCTCTTGACTAGGGTGTTACCGGTCTGTAACGTTAGAGATGTTACTTACCTGTAACACCCGCATTGCATTATGTCAAATTCGCAAGTGCCGGTCATCAGCCCCGCCCCGATCGGCAAGGGGACGAACCGCACCTCACGGCCTCGGCCGGCGAGCAAGAGAACACCAGATCCGCGGCTTGCCGCGGATCGTCAAAACCAGGAGCCGCTTCGATGTCGCAGCGCAATGATCTGACGATCGATGAAGTCGTGAGGGATCCGATGATCCGCATGCTGATGAAAGCCGACCGCGTCGACCCGCGGTCTTTCGAGGCGATGCTGCGTGCGCTGGCGGACGAGCAGGCCGAGCGCCGCAATGCGCCGCGTCGTCCCCTGCAAGATTTCGGCTTTCTCGAAGATTCCGGCTCAACGCGCAGCCGGCGGCTGTCCAGGGTGGCCAAGGCCTTCGGCCGGGCCAGAGCATCGGGCGAGGCATGCATCTCATGGTAAACTTCTTCATCCATCGTCCGATCTTTGCGTCGGCGATCGCCATCATCATGGTGCTCGCCGGGGGAATCTCTTATTTTCTTCTGCCGGTCTCGCAATTTCCCGACATCACGCCGCCCCAGGTCGTGGTCAGCGCTCACTACCCGGGCGCCAGCGCGCAGGTCGTCGCCGACACGGTGACGACACCGCTCGAACAGCAGATCAACGGCGTCCAAGGCATGATCTATATGTCGTCGTCGAGCTCCAATGACGGCTCGTCGACGATCACCATCACCTTCGACGTCGGCTACGATCTGAGCACGGCGGCCGTCGACGTCCAGAACCGCGTTTCGCAGGCGGCTTCCTCGTTGCCGGCCATCGTCAATCAGGGCGGCGTGACGATCAAGAAGCAGAACCCGAACTTCGTCCTGATCGTCGACCTCACCTCGCCGGACGGTTCCGTCAATCCGGTCGCGCTGAGCAATCTCGCCTATCTGCAGGTGGTCGATCCGCTGAAGCGCCTGCCCGGCGTCGGCGACGTGCAGATCTTCGGCGAGCGGCGCTATTCGATGCGCATTTGGCTCGACCCCGACAAGCTCGCCAATCTCGGCATTACTGCCGTCGACGTGCAGAACGCCGTCGCCGAGCAGAACGTCCAGGTGGCGGCCGGCAAGATCGGGCAATCACCGGCTCCGGCCGGCACTGCCTTCGAGATGCAGGTCAACGCCGTCGGCAGGCTGAGCGATCCCAAGGAGTTCGGCGACATCGTCGTACGGGCCAATACCGCCAACGGCTCGCTGGTCAGGCTGCGCGACGTTGCCCGCATCGAACTCGGTGCGCTGCAATATTCGTCGTCGGCCTTCTTCGGCAAGGACCCGACGGTGGTGCTCGCGGTCTACCAGATGCCGGGCTCCAACGCGCTCGATCTGCAGCAGCGCGTCAAGGACAAGATGCAGGAGCTGTCGGCCCGTTTCCCGAAGGGCGTCAGCTACGCCATGCATTACGATACGACACGTTTCGTTTCGGCCTCAATGCACGACGTGCTGATCACGCTCGGCGAAGCGCTGGTCCTGGTCGTCGCCGTGGTGTTCATCTTCCTGCAAAGCTGGCGCACCACGATCATCCCGACGATCGCAATTCCGGTGTCGCTGGTAACGACGCTGGCCGTCATGCATATGCTTGGCTTCTCGCTGAACATGCTCAGCCTGCTCGGCATGGTGCTGGCGATCGGCCTCGTCGTCGACGACGCCATCGTCGTCGTCGAGAATGTCGAACGCCAACTTGAGGCCGGCCTCAAACCTCTGGCTGCCACGCGCACGGCGATGGCCGAGGTCACGGGCCCGATCATCGCCACGACCGCCGTGCTGATGGCCGTGTTCGTGCCGGTCGCCTTCATTCCCGGCGTGTCCGGCCGACTCTACAACCAGTTCGCCCTGACCGTCGCGATCTCCTTCGGCATCTCGGCCTTCGTCTCGCTGACGCTTACCCCGTCGCTCAGCGCCGCCTTCCTGCGCCACCGGCCGGAAACCCAGTTCGTGCTGTTCCGCTGGTTCAACACAGGCTTCGAACGGCTGGCGCATGCCTATGCGAATGGCGTACGCATTCTCATCCGCCTGCGCTGGATCATGCTCGGCGTGTTCGCGGCCGGACTTGTCGCGACCTATTTCGTCTGGCAGCGCCTGCCGTCGACCTTCCTTCCGGTCGAGGACCAGGGCTATTTCTTCGTCGTCATCCAGCTCCCCGACGGGGCCTCGCTGGAACGCACCGATGCAGTGGCGAAAAAGGCGCGCGACATCCTGCAAAACACGCCCGGCGTCGACATCGTCGGCTCGATCAGCGGCTTGAATTTCCTGACCAGTGCCGCGCAGTCGAATTCGGCGGTCGAATTCGCGATCCTGAAGCCATGGGACGAACGCGGCCCCGACCAGAGCGCCTCGAAGCTCGTCGCCGAGGTGCGCAACAAGCTGCTGCAAATTCCGGAGGCTTTTGCGCTGAGCTTCGACCCGCCGTCGATCCCGGGCATCGGCACCACTGGTGGCTTCGAGTTCCAGGTCGAGGACCTGACCGGCCGCGGCAGCGTGGCGCTCAACGATGCGACGCAAGCCGTGATTGCCGAGGCGCGCAAGCAGCCGGAGCTCAACCCGCAGCAATTGTTCTCGTCGTTCTCGACCTCGACGCCACAGTTCAACTACGATCTCGATCGCGCCAAGGCGAAGCTGCTCGGGCTCAACCTGCCGGACGTCTTCAACACGCTGCAGATCTATCTCGGCTCGCTCTATGTGAACGATTTCAACCTGTTCGGCCGCACCTTCCGGGTGACGATCCAGGCCGACAAGGACTCTCGCGCCGGTCCGGCCGACATATCGCGGCTCTATGTCCGCAATGCGTCGGGTGGCATGGTGCCGTTGAGCACGTTGGGCAAGCTTGTGCCGATCGTCGGCCCCGAGACCGTGCCGCATTACAACAACAATGCGTCGGCGCTGATCAATGGCGGCGCCGCCCCCGGCTTTTCGTCCGGCCAGGCGGTGGCGGCAATGGAGCGTGCCGCTGCCACGGCATTGCCGAGAGATTTCGGCTACGAATGGACCGGCATCACCTATCAGGAGCTCAAGGCAGGATCGATCGCATCCGTCGTCTTCGGCCTTGCAATCGTCTTTGTCTTCCTGATCCTCGCCGCGCAGTATGAGAGCTGGGCGATGCCGTTCATGGTGCTGCTGGCGGTGCCGCTCGCATTGTTCGGTGCGTTCGTCGTGCTGTGGCTGCGCGGCATGCAGATCGACGTCTATTCGCAGATCGGCTTCGTCATGCTGATCGGACTGGCGGCCAAGAACGCGATTCTGATCGTGGAGTTTGCCCGGCGCCGGCGCGAAGAAGGCCTCAGCATCGTCGACGCCGCAATGGAAGCGGCGCGGCTTCGGCTGCGACCGATCCTGATGACCGCCTTCGCCTTCATCCTCGGCGTGCTGCCGCTGATGTTCGCCACAGGTGCGGGTGCCGCAAGCCGGCAGTCGATCGGCACCACCGTCTTTGGCGGCATGGTCGCGGCGACGATCCTGTCGCTGGTGTTCGTGCCGGTCTTCTATGCGGTGATCGAGCAGCTGCGCGAGCGCCGCAGCGAGAGCGAACCGGTTTCCGAAGCGACCGAACAACCAACTGCCGAACCCGCCTTCGAGCCCCTGGCCGAAGCGGCTGAATAGGACTGGAGAATTGATCATGCGTAAATGGAAAATCGCGCTGGGAACGGCCGTCGCCCTTGGGGCGATTTCGGTGGCGAGCGTTCACCTGCTCGACATGGGCAGCCTCAGCCTCAACGCCGGCACAGCCGGGGCGGCAACACCCAAGCCGGAAGCCTTCGTCATGCCGGTGCCGGTGGTGAGCGTCGTCAAGAAGACGATCCCGATCTATCTCGACTACGCCGCCCGGGTGGAGCCGATCCGCAGCATCACGCTGCAGGCGCGCGTGCCGGGCTACCTGCAGGAGCAGGTCGCCATCGACGGCAGTGACGTTGCGAAGGGCGACCTTCTCTACAAGATCGCCCCTGAGGATTTCCAGGCTGCCCTTGAGCAGGCGAAGGCGCTTATCCAACGCGACACGGCAACACTCGACTATGCGCGCTCCAATCTCGGGCGCGGCAGCGAGCTCGCCAAAAGCGGCTATCTCGCCAAGGACGTGTTCGACCAGCGCACCAGCACCTTGCGTGAGGCTCAGGCCTCGCTCGCCGTGAACCAGGCCGCCTTGCGGACCGCCGAGCTCAATTTGAGCTATACCGAAATCCGCGCCCCGTTCGCGGGACGCATCGGACGCAGCCAAGCATCCGTTGGAACGCTGGTCAGCGTTGCCGGCACGGTGCTCAATTCGCTGGTGCAGCTCGATCCGATCTACGTCACCTTCAATCCGAGCGAAACGGACCTGACACAGATCGAGGAAGCCCGGGCCGCAGGACCGATCAGCGTCGACGTCCTGCTTCCCGGTGAAACGGAACCGCGCCAGAAGGGCGATCTTACCTTCGTAGACAACACGATCGATCGCTCGACCGGCACGATCACGGCACGTGCGACGATCGGCAACGCCAAGTTCACGCTGCTCCCCGGCCAATATGTTCGCGTCCGGCTGCACGTCAAAGAGCAGCCCGATGCGCTGATGGTACCGCAGACGGCGCTCGGCTCAGGCCAGCTCGGCAAATACCTCTATGTCGTCGGCAAGGACAACACGGTCGACCAGCGTATCGTTTCGCTCGGACCGACCAATGGCGATCAGGTCGCCATCTTGAGCGGTGTGGCCGAAGGCGACCGGGTCATTACCGGCAATCTGCAGAAGATCGGCCCGGGAATGCCGGTCTCGCCGCTGCCCGAGAAACCGGCCACCTGATAACCCCCATCAGGTCCGGTCCCGCGGCGCCCTCGGCTCCCACGCCAAGGGCGCCGTTTTGCTATGTTTCGTTTTACGCAATTCCTTGGGGAAAGCGCTACATACGCCGGCTTTGAGAAGCCGGCGTGATGTTCAGCGGGGTCGGTTTTTGCGGCCGTGCGGCCTGACGGCCTTGCCTGCGCCGCAAGCCGCCGGCCAAGCGGAAGTCAAGAAATCCACGACCCGCCTCTTGTAAGATTGTCGACAATCTGTTTTTCCTTTCGGTTTGCTGGAGCAGCCGGAATGGCAACGCTGGATTTCAGTCCGATCGCCGACACCACAAGACGCGCCGAGATCGTGGCGCTGCTCCGGCGGGCGATCCTGACCGGCCAGTTGGAACCGGGGCAGAAACTCAACGAACTCAGGATTTCCGAGCAGATGCGGGTGAGCCGCGCGCCGCTGCGCGAGGCGATGCGCGAATTGGTGCAGGAAGGCATCCTGACCAGCATCCCCTACGCCGGAACCTTCGTCATCGACGTTACCGCGAAGGATATCGACGATGTCTATTCGCTCAACAAGGTGCTCGACGAATTCGCCATCGCGCGGACCTGGCCGCTTCGCGACCAGCGCTTCTTCGACGAGCTGGACCGGCGCCATGCGGCGGTGAAGCAGGCGACGCGCGAACTGGACACGACGCGGCAGATCGAAACGGCGCTGCAACTGCATGGCCTGATCCATGAATGGGCCGATAATTCGGTGCTCCTGGAAACCTGGCAGCGGCTGACCAGCCGGCTGCAGATGTATTTCGCGCTGCACCAGCGGGCGCGCAACGAGCCGGTGCCTGCCGAAGATGCTCACGAGACCTATGTGCGGCTGCTCAAGGGCAGCGACATGCGCGCTGCCCAGCGCCACGCCAAGGAGCACATCGATTTCGATTTCGAGGCATTGCTCGCCTATGCGCGCGGGCTGGAACAACGGGGCTCAAAGGGCGCCGACGCCAATCGTACCGGCCGCCTAAAGGCCGTTGAGCCAGACAATTCTGGTGGTCATCCCGGAAAATAGGCAACGGACAGAAAACGTGCAGATCAAAACCATCAAGGCCTACCATGTCGTCCAGCCCTTCGTTGACGGGCCTTACCGCATGTCCAAGGGGCGCGTCGCCGATGCGTTCGACGCGGTGATCGTCGCCGTCACCACCGATAGCGGGCTCACCGGCTGGGGCGAGATGGCGCCGCTCGGCAACTTCTATTCGCCTGCCTTCGCCGCCGGCACGCGCGCCGGCGTCGTCGAGATCGCGCCGCATCTCATCGGCCATGACCCACGCGGGCTTGCCAGTATCAACAGGCTGATGGATACGGTGTTCAAGGGCCATCCCTACATCAAGTCGGCGCTCGACATGGCATGCTCGGATCTCGCGGCGCGCGCCGCCGACGTGCCGCTGGTCACGCTGCTTGGCGGACGCGAGAGCGAGACGGCCGAACTCTACAGGGTCGTCACCCACGGCACCGTCGACGCGATGGCCGCACTCGCCAAGCGCATCGTCAACGACGGTTTTCATCGGCTGCAAGTCAAGGTCGGCGGCAACGTCCATGACGACATCGAACGCGTCACAGCCGTCGCCGCCGCCGTGCCGAAGGGCACCGTCATCTTCTGCGACGCCAATGCCGGCTGGACGCCTTACCAGGCGCGCCAGTTCGCCGATGCGACGCGCAACATCGACTACACGTTCGAGCAGCCCTGCACGACGATCGACGAATGCCTGTCGGTGCGCCGCTCGCTCGACAAGCCGATGGTGCTCGATGAATCCGTCGCCTCGCTGGACGATATGCTCGACATCCATCGCAAGGGGGCCGCCGACGGGCTGACGCTGAAGATCTCACGCCTTGGCGGCGTCACCAAAACGCGCCAGATCCGCGACCTTGCCGTCGACCTCGGCTTCATGATCACGGTCGAGGACACTGGCGGCGCCGAGATCGACACATCGGCCATGGCGCATCTGTCGCTGTCGACGCCGGAGGAGCGCCGGCTGCACGCCATCGCCTTTCACGAATGGGTGACGGTGCGCACCGCATCCAACATGCCGCCGGTTTCGGGAAGCCGTATGGGCATTCCGGATGGGCCGGGCCTCGGCATCGATGTCGTTCCCGGCCTGCTCGGTGCGCCCTTCTTCGAAATCGGCAGCTGAACTGCAATAAGGCTGCACCGAATCAACCTGAATATGCCGCGTCCTTCTGACTGCGGAGGCACGGCCGTGTGGATTGACCGCTCATCCAATCGTCTTCGACCGATTGCAGAGCGGCAATGCCCAATTGCCGGTTGAAATATTTTTCATTTGCAAATAGAAATGTTCAAAACGTTGATTTGGACGCTGCGGCGCGTCAGGAACTGGAGGAAGCGACATGTCCCATCCGCAATTTGCAGCGGAACTTCTGCAGCGCGCTGAACAGCAGGGGCCGATCACCATCGGGCTTGCCGGCGCCGGGCAGATGGGCACCGACATCGTCGTCCAGGTCGCGCTGATGCCGGGCATGCGGATCGGCGCCATTTCTGAAGTCAGGCCGCAGGCAGCGATCGACGCGGCGCTGCTCGCTGGCCATGACCATTCCGACATCGTTCAGGCCGGCAATGCCGCGGCGATCGACCGCGCCATCGAGGCGGGCAAGATCGCGGTGACCGAAGATTTGCATGCGCTGGCGGCGGCCGGCCGGATCGACGTCATCATCGACGCAACGGGCAATCCCAATATCGGCACGCTGTTTGCGCTCGAAGTAATGAAGAACGGCAAGCATATCGTAATGCTCAATGTCGAGGCCGACATCACCATCGGCCGCTTCCTGAAGGAGGAGGCACGCAAGGCCGGCGTCGTCTATACCGGTGCCGCCGGCGACGAGCCCGCCTGCACGCTGGAGATCATCGGCTTTGCTAAAAGCCTCGGCTTCAACATCATCGCCGCCGGCAAGGGCAAGAACAATCCGCTGAAGATCGACGCCATGCCGGCCGACTACGAGAAGGAGGCGGCCGAGCGCAACATGAATGCGCGCATGCTGGTCGAATTCGTCGACGGCTCGAAGACGGCGATCGAAATGGTGGCAATCGCCAATGCGACCGGCCTGGTGCCCGATGTGCCGGGCATGCACGGCCCGACCGCGACGCTGGAGGAGCTGGCAAGCGTGCTTTGCCCGCGCGAGGATGGCGGCGTGCTGCACCGCAAGGGCGTTGTCGATTACTCGATCGGCAAGGGTGTGGCGCCCGGCGTGTTCTGCATCATCGAGACCCGGCATCCGCGTGTGCTGGAGCGCATGATCGACCTCAAGGTCGGCCAAGGCCCCTATTTCACGATCTTCCGGCCCTATCATCTGACCAGCCTGGAAGTGCCGCTGTCGGCGGCGCGCGCGGTCGTCTACAAGCGTGCCGACATGGAGCCGCTCGACCATCCGGTCGCCGAGGCGGTGGCGGTTGCCAAGAGCGATCTCGGCGTTGGCCAATCTCTCGGCATGATCGGCGAGAACGACTATCGTGGCTTCGCCATGACCTGGGAGGATGCGCGCGCCCGCGGCGCCCTGCCGCTCGGCCTTGCTGAACGCGCCAAGGTGGTCAAGCCGCTCAAGACCGGCGACTTCCTGACCTATGAAAATTGTGTACCCGACGATTCGATGGTGATAACCCAGATCCGCCGCCGTCTCGACCAGTCAGACGGACGGTTCGCCACCAACGCGGCCTGACCCCGCCGGATCTCCGCCTGATGGAAGATGTCGTAATCGGGATCGACGCCTCGACCACGGCCGTGAAGGCAATTGCCTTCTCGCGCGACGGCGAGGAGCTGTTCCAGGCGCGCGAGCCGTACCCGCTTTCAAATCCGAAGCCCGGCCATTTCGAGCAGGACGCCGAACATTGGTGGACGGCGCTGCTTGGCGCATTGAAGCAGGTCACCGAGGCGGTCGGCGCTGCGCGGGTGGCGGCGATCTGCATCGCTCATCAGCGCGAGACCTTCACGCTGGTGGACAGCGCCGGCAAAGCACTCATCCCGGCGATCCTGTGGCTGGACGAACGCGCCCGTCCGCAGGTTATCAGGCTTTCGGCCGAACTCGGCCGCGAGGCGATCCGCGACTGGAGCGGCAAGCCGCCGGACCCGACGCCGGCACTCTACGCCGTCGCCTGGCTTACCGAGCACCAGCCTCAAGTGCTTCGCCAAGCAGCGGCGCTGGTCGACGTGCATGGATTCTTCGTCCAGCGGCTGACCGGGCGATTGGTCACCAGCACCGCAAGTGCGGATCCGCTCGGGCTGCTCGACGTCGAGAAGGGCACTTGGCGTCCAGAGCTCGTTGCGGCGGCGGGGCTGCAACTGGAGCAATTGCCCGAGCTGGTCGCGCCGGGCGTGGTCTGCGGCAATCTTTCCGCAAGCATAGCGCAGCTGACCGGCCTGAAGGCCGGCACGCCGGTTGTTGCCGGCGCCGGTGACGGCCAAGCTATGGGCCTTGGCATGGGCGTCTACGGCGAGGGCAAGAGCTATCTCTCGCTCGGCTCCGGCGTGGTCAGCGGCTGCTATTCCGGCAAGGTGAAAACCTCGGACGCTTTTCGAACGCTGGTCTCGCCGACCGGCTCCGGTTTCATGCTCGAGACCGTGCTGCGCTCGGGCATGCAGCTGGTCGACTGGATCGTTCGCACGACCGGTTCGCCGTCGGTGGCAGCGCTGGAGAAGGCTGCGCTGGATGTTGCCGCGGGCAGCGAGGGCCTGCTCATCATGCCCTATTGGGCCGGCGTCATGAGCCCCTATTGGGACGGTGCGGCGCGCGGCGCCATTGTCGGCCTGTCGCTCGACCACCGGCCGGAGCATCTCTTCCGCGCTGTCCTGGAAGGCATCGCGTTCGAGCAGGCCGTCGCCACCGAGGCCATGGAAGCCCGGGCGGGCGGACCGGCGGCGATGATTGCCGCGGGCGGCGGCACCAATTGCGCGCTGCTCATGCAGATCATGGCAAGCGTGCTCGAGCGGCCGCTCTCGGTCTCGCCGGTCAACGAAGCCGCCGCGCTCGGCGCTGCCATGCTGGCGGCAGCGGCTGTCGGCTGGTTTGCCTCGCCGGAAGCCGCCGCGCAGGCAATGGCTGCCGCTCCCGCCAGGCATGTCGATCCTGTCGACGGGCTTGTCGCCGCCTATCGCGACCGCAACGCAATCTACCGCGACCTTTACCAGGCGACGCGCGATATCCACGCCCGCCTCGGCGCTCTCCGCGAAATCTAGCGGTTGAGCAGCCCCTTTGCCGCGTCTTCGTCGGTAATCAGAACCGATACCTTGGTGTTGGCGAGCGCAGCCCGCATCACCGCAACCTTCTCGCTGCCTCCCGACACCAGGATGATGCTCGGGATATCCGACAGATCCTGCAGCGGATAGGCGCAGACGCGGCGGTTGACCTCGTGGTCGACCGGGCGGCCCTTGGCGTCGATGAAATGACACAGAATATCGCCGACGGCACCGGCCGCCTGCAATTCCTCCAGTTCGCTTGGCTTGATGAAGCCATAATTGGCGATCGGGCTGTCGTTGGAAAACGAGCCGACGCTGAGCACGGCGATGTTTGCCCGGCGTGCGCGGAAGACGACGTCCTGAACGCTGCGCTGGCTCATGAAGGCGTCGCGCTGCTCCGGCCTGTCGGCATAGACCGGCACCGGCAGCAGGAAGCATTCCGCACCGATCTTTTCGGCGAAATCCCAGGCGCTTTCTGTCGGGTTGAGCGGCTGGGCATGGGTGAGGCCGCCAAGCATCGAAACCACCGTCGTCCTGGCGATGGGCCGCCGTGGCAATTCATTGATGGCGAATTTCAGTGTCCGCCCCCAGCCCAGCGCGATGACATCGCCGGCATTCACATGGTCGGCCAGGTAGGCGGCAGCGGCGTGGCCGATCATCAGCGGCGCATTGCTTCGGTCGGCTGCCGACGGCACGACCACGGCCTGGCTGAGCCCGAACCGCTGCTTCAGGCTTTCCTCCAAAATCACGCATTCGACGACGCTGTCACGGATGCGAAACTGGACGACCCCCTCTTCGCGGGCGGCGGAGAGAATGCGATGCACCTTGATGCGGCCGACGCCGAGAATTTCGGAAATCCGTTCCTGTGTAAGACCCTCGACGTAATAGTGCCAAGCGGCGCGGGCCTTGAGTTCGGCGTCGGGGAAGCGCGAGGCTCTTTCGTTCTCTACGATCGTCATCTGTTTGCCTTGCCGCAGCCGCCGGCTCTGCTCATGAAATTCCAATGCGGCGACTTCGAAATGCCCAAGATTTCGGAGACCTTGCGTAAGCCAAACCGGCGGACAGCGCAAACCCGTCCTCGAATGAAGCGGCAGGCCTTGACAATTTTCCCACGAACAGTTTAGCTGAACAAAATTGCATGTTAAAGATAAATTGTTCACAGGGAGGAGCCTGGTGAGCAAAGTGGCGCGGTGATGCAGCGCCGGATTGCTGTGGAGGAGACAAAGTGGCTGTGAGCAACGACACAAGCAATTTGAAGGCAGGCGAGTTGAAGGCAGGCTCTGGCGCGCAGGCTACGGCGGGCGCAAGGTTTTCAGCTGTCTTTGCCGGAACCATGGGTCCGCTGATCGGGCTGGTTCTGCTGTGCCTGGCGCTCTCGCTGACTACCGACACGTTCCTGACCATCCGCAACATCCTCAACGTGCTCGACCAGGTCACCGTGCTCGGCATCATGGCGATCGGCATGACGCTGGTCATTCTGATCGGCGGCATCGACCTGTCCGTCGGCTCGGTGCTGGCACTGGCTTCCATGGTGATGGGCTTCGTCGCCCATCCGGACTATCTCAATCTCGGCCTGCCCGCCGGCATCGCCGCGGCCCTCGTCGTCGCCGGTCTTTGCGGCCTGGTTTCGGGCCTGCTGGTCACGATCACCAAGCTGCCACCCTTCATCGCCACGTTGGCGATGATGTCGGTGGCGCGCGGTCTCGCCAACATGATCACCGACGGCTCGCAGATCGTCGGCTTTCCCGACTGGTTCACCAGCCTGTCGATCATCCGCCATTTTGGCTTCCTCTCGATCACCGTCGGGCTGATGATCGTGCTTGCCGTCATTTTCGCAATCTTCCTGAACTACCGCGCCACCGGCCGTAGCCTGTACGCAATCGGCGGCAGTGCCGAAGTCGCCCGGCTGTCCGGCATACCGGTCAAGTCGCTGACGAACTGGGTCTATGCGATCTGCGCCGTGCTGGCCGGCCTCGCCGGCATCGTGCTTGCCGCGCGGCTCGATTCCGTCCAGCCGAGCTCCGGCCTCGGCTACGAACTCGACACCATCGCGGCGGTAGTGATCGGCGGCGCCAGCCTGTCGGGCGGCGTCGGCTCGATCGGCGGCACCGCCATCGGCGTCCTCATCATCGGCGTGCTGCGCAACGGGCTGAACCTGCTCGGTGTCTCGCCCTTCATCCAGCAAGTGGTTATCGGCGTGGTGATCGCGCTGGCGGTGGCCACCGACACCTGGCGGCGCCGAGCACAATGAAGAATGGGCACAATGAAGAATGGGCACAATGAAGAATTGGGCTCAATGAGATTCGCCCTGATATTCGGGCGAAAACGGATCGGTGATCCGAAACTGGGAGTTGTTCGGCCAAGGGGCGCCGCGATGCGCGGGCAGGACAGATTGAACATCAACGGAGGAATAAACATGCTGACCAAACGTTCATTGCTGCTTGCCGCCGCGGCCGTCATCCCGCTGCTTGGCCTGTCCGATATGGCCTCGGCCAAGGAGGCCAAGAAGCTCGGCCTCGCCGTCGCCAATCTGCAGGCCGACTTCTTCAACCAGATCAAGCAGTCCGTCGAAGCCTACGGCAAGGAAAAGGGCATAGAGGTCGTTACCGTCGATGCCAAGGGCGATTCGGCGACCCAGGTCAGCCAAGTGCAGGACCTGATCACGCAAAACATCGACGCGCTGATCTACATTCCGGCCGGCGCCACCGCCGCCACCGTGCCGACCAAGACGGCCAAGGCGGCCGGCATCCCAGTGATCAATGTCGATCGCAACGCCGACGGCGCACCCGGCGACACATTCATCGCCACCAACAGCGTGGCATCGGCCAAGGCGGTTTGCGACTACATCGCCAAGCAGGCCGGCGGCAAGGGCGAGTTGATCATCATCCACGGCCAGAAGGGTACGACGCCCGAGGTCGATCGCTCGAAGGGCTGCGGCGAAGCGTTGAAGGGCTATCCCGACATCAAGGTGGTCGGCGAATTGTGGAGCGAAGGCTGGCACCAGGACGAAGGCTTCAAGCTGACGCAGGATCTGTTGCAGTCGCATCCGGATGTGTCGATCGTCATCGGCCAGGCCGACGCGCTGGCGCTCGGTGCGGCGCAGGCGGTAAAGGTCGCCAATCCTGGCCACAAGGTCTGGGTTGCCGGCTTCGACGGCGACGTGGCGGCGCTCAAGGCACTGAAGGACGGCGTCTTCGACGTGACGGCAACGCAGCAGACGCAAGGCATGGGCCGGCTTGCCGTCGACGCGGCAATCAAGCTGGTGGCCGGCGAGACCATTCCCGCCGAACAGCTGCAGGATGCGACTTTGACCACCAAGGACAATGTCGAGCAGTTCATCGCCAAGCATCCCTGATTGAGACCAGTCCGGCAGTCAACGAGCGCAACGATGTCCACCGATCCTCGCCATACGCACAGCCCCCATAACGGGCTCGTCGTCAGCGGCCTCTGCAAGAGCTACGGGCCGGTGCAGGTCCTGGCCGATGCGAGCTTCGAGGTGCGGCCGGGCGAGGTCGTGGCGCTGCTTGGCGAAAACGGCGCCGGCAAGTCGACCGTCTCGAACATCATCGCCGGGTCGACGAAACCCGATGCCGGCACCATCACCTGGCGGGGGAACCCTTATTCCCCCGCCAATCCTGCCGCGGCGATCGACGCCGGCATCGGCATGATCCACCAGGAGCTGAAGCTCTTGCCCGATCTGTCGGTCGCCGAAAACGTCTATGTGGGGCGCCTGCCGATGCGCGGCGGCCGCATCGACCGCGCGGCAATGAATGCACGGGCATCGGCCCAGTTGAAGCGCCTCGGCCTCGATGTCCCGCCCGAGCGCAAAGTGCGCACGCTGCGTATCGCCGCCCAGCAGCAGGTCGAAATCGCCAAGGCGCTGACGCTCAATGCCGAGCTGCTGATCTTCGACGAACCGACGGCCGCCCTTGGCGGCGACGAAACGGAGCTCCTGTTCCAGCAAATCCGCAAGCTCAAGGCGGAAGGCATGTCCTTCATCTATATTAGCCACCGGCTGGACGAGATCGCCCAAATCGCCGACCGCGTGGTGGTGATGCGCGACGGGCGCATCGTCGCCCGGCACGAGCGCGCCGACATTCCGGTGCGCACCGTGGTCGAGCAGATGGTCGGCCGCAGCGTCGAGCGGATGTTCCCTACGGTATCGGCGCCGGGCAACGACACGCTGCTCGAAGTCGAGAACCTGTCCTCGCCGGAACGCAGCTTTCAAAATGTCAGCTTTTCAGTGCGGGCCGGCGAAATCCTCGGCATTGCCGGGCTGATCGGCGCCGGACGCACGGAGCTGGTGCGGGCGATCGCCGGTGCCGATCCGATCTCATCGGGTTCGGTGCGCGTCGCCGGCAAGCCGGTGCACCTCAATGGCCCGGCGGCGGGGATCAAGGCCGGCGTCGTTCTCGTACCGGAAGACCGCAAGGCGCAAGGCGTGGTGCTCGATCAGACGATCGGCGAGAACCTGGCGATCGGCAATTTCGACCATGTCGCGCCGAATGGCTGGGTGTTCCCGAAGGCGGTGCAGAAATTCGCCGAGGCCGGCATTCGCCGGCTCGGCGTCAAGGGCCGGCCGAACCAGGCGGTCAGCAAGCTCTCCGGCGGCAACCAGCAGAAGGTGATCATCGCCAAATGGGTGTCGCGCCCGCCCAAGGTGTTCATCCTGGACGAGCCGACGCGCGGCATAGACGTCGGTGCACGCGCCGCGATCTATGATGTCATCGCCGACCTTGCCCGTTCCGGCATGGCGGTGGTGGTGGTGAGTTCCGATCTCGAGGAAGTGCTCGGCCTGTCGCATCGCGTGCTGGTGCTGAGCCGCGGCCGGCAACGCGGCATTCTCGACCGCAGCGAAGCGAGCAATGTCGCCGTGATGGAACTCGCCACGAGCTAGGACGGCCCATCGAAACAAAGCGCAGCAGGTGGTATCCTCCCGGGCACCAGACCGCGCGGGGCGCCAGCAACAGAGTTGGCGCCCCTTTATTTCCGGAGGACGGCGGTTGGAACAGAGGGACCGACGATGAAACTATTCGAACTTCATGGTGACGTGGCACTTGTTACGGGCGCCGGCAGCGGCATCGGCCAAGCAATCGCCATCGGCTTGGCCGGGGCCGGCGCCGACATAGCCTGCTTCGGCCACGCCTCCAAAGGCGGGCTGGAGGAGACCGCGCACCGGATCACGGCACTTGGCCGCAAGGCGCTGGTGCTGAACGGCACGGTGACTTCAGAGGCCGATCTTGCGGCCGCGATCGAGCGTACGGAGAAGGAACTCGGCGCGCTGACGGTCGCCGTCAAC
Organism: Mesorhizobium sp. M1142; assembly: GCF_040318565.1. Classification (NCBI taxonomy): domain Bacteria; kingdom Pseudomonadati; phylum Pseudomonadota; class Alphaproteobacteria; order Hyphomicrobiales; family Phyllobacteriaceae; genus Mesorhizobium; species Mesorhizobium sp. M1142. The sequence continues at coordinate 189,150 of NZ_JAMYMK010000002.1, read as the reverse complement.
AATGCCGGCGTCGCCGGAGCTGAGCCGGCCGAGACGCTGTCGCTGGAGAAATGGCAGAAGCTCTACGACGTCAATGTCAGCGGCGTGTTCCTGTCCTGCCAGGCCGAGGCCCGCGCCATGCTGACGCGGCGCAAAGGCTCGATCATCAACATCGCCTCGATGTCGGGCTCGATCGTCAATCGCGGCCTGACCCAGGCGCATTACAATTCGTCGAAGGCCGCGGTGATCCACATGTCGAAGAGCCTCGCCATGGAATGGGCCGATCGCGGCCTGCGCGTCAATGTCGTCAGCCCCGGCTACACGCTGACGCCGATGAACAAGCGGCCGGAGGTCGCCGACCAGGTCAGGATCTTTGAGCGCGACACGCCGATGGGCCGCATGGCGGCGCCGGAAGAGATGGTCGGCCCGACCGTGTTCCTGGCCAGCCGCGCCTCGAGTTTCGTCACCGGCATCGACCTGATCGTCGATGGCGGCTTCGTCTGCTGGTAGGAGAAAAGATGCAGAAGCGATTCCAGGGAAAAACGGCGGTCATCACCGGCGCCAGCGGCGGCATCGGCGCGGCAATGGCCAGGCGCTTCGCGGCGGAAGGTGCCGCGGTCGTCGTCAGCGCCATCGACGCGCGCGTCGAAGAGGTCGCCGCCGATCTCAAGGCTACGGGCGCCAAGGTCGCATCGCTGCGCATGGACGTGACCAAAAAGGACGAGGTCGTCGCCCTCTATGACCTGGCCGAGCAACAGTTCGGCCGCGTCGACATCTCCGTACAGAATGCCGGTGTCATCACAATCGCCAGGATAGAGGCGATGACCGAGGCCGAATGGGACAAGGTGATGGCGGTCAACACCAAGGGCGTGTTCCTGTGCTGCCAGGAGGCGATCGCGCGCATCCGCAAGCATGGCGATGGCGGCCGGCTGATCAACACCGCATCCGGCCAGGCGCGGCAGGGCTTTATCTACACGCCGCATTATGCGGCCTCGAAATTCGGCGTCGTCGGCGTCACCCAGAGCCTGGCCAAGGAAGTGGCCAAGGAGAAGATCACCGTCAACGCGATCTGCCCCGGCATCATCGACACCGATATGTGGGCCTATAACGACGCCGCATGGGGCAAGTTGATGGGCGACTACAAGCCCGGCGAGCTGATGGCCGAATGGGTGAGGAACATCCCGATGGGCCGCGCCGGCAGCGGCGAGGATGTCTCCGGCCTGGTCAGCTTTCTAGCCAGCGACGATGCGGCCTACATCACCGGGCAGACCATCAATGTCGATGGCGGCCTGATCATGTCGTGAGGATACTCGGGCGGCAGTGCCCTGTCCGAATTGCATGACCGTGACGGCATTACGCGTTGCGAGACATGAATGTTGGTATATATAATTTCATCCCATGAAACGGCTCTGGCGAGATGGGTTCGCCAGGCCGACAGCTGAGATCATGGGACCTTGATGGCTCGCACCTTTCATAGCGCCGCCAGACCGGCGATCGATCCGCGGACTGCCTTGGCGGCAATCCATCGGCAGCCATGACACGGTCCCCTCCGGCACATTTTCACAAAATTGGGCACCATCCGCTCTGCGCCGCTTCAGCGCCGGCAGCAATCTGGCGCCAACGCCCTTGCGCAACGACCAGCTTTTCCAACACAATCAAAAAAAGACGCAAGAAGGGAACGAACGATAACTTCACCAGAGCTTGACAGGAGAACAAGCATGTCACTTCGGAACATGATTTCGAGTTTCTCAATGGGAGCCTTAACACTTGCCGCAGCCGCACTGACATCTTCGGCCTATGCGGCAGCGCCGGAATCCAACGACCCGATCAAGATCGCGCTGTTCGACTGGACCAGCGTCAATCTGAACGCCAAGATCCTCGGCGGCATCCTCGAAAAGCTCGGCTACACCGTCGAGTACCCGACCGCCGACTATCTCTCCAGCCTGACCACCGGCCTGACCAATGGCGACATCGATGTCGGCCTGGAATTCTGGGACACGACGGCCGGCGAGGCGATGAAGGCCTCGGACGCGACGGGCCAGACCGAACGCCTCGGCAAGCTCGGACCCAAGGCCAAGGAAGAATGGTGGTTTCCCGAGTATATGAAAGAGAAATGCCCCGGCCTGCCTAACTGGGAGGCGCTGAAAGACCCGAAATGCGCCGAAGCGTTCTCGACCGCCGAAACCGCGCCGAAGGGGCGTTATCTCGGCGGACCCGTGACATGGGAAGGTTTTGACGACGAACGCGTCGAGGCGCTGAAACTGCCCTTCACCGTCATCCATGCCGGCACCGATGCGGCGATGTTCGCCGAACTGGACTCGGCCTATCAGCGCAAGGCGCCGATCATGCTGTGGATCTATTCGCCGCATTGGGCGCCGGCCAAATACAAGGGCGAATGGGTCGAATTCCCCGACTATACGCCGGAATGCTACAACGACCCGAAATGGGGCGTGAACCCAGATGCCAAATATGACTGCGGCAAGCCGCATGGCGAGATCTGGAAATATTCCTGGGCCGGCATGAAGGACAAATGGCCGGTCGCCTACAAGGTCGCGAAAAACTACACGGTCGATACCGACGAGCTCAACAAGATGAGCGGCGAGATCGATCTCGAAGGCAAGACGCCGGAAGATGTCGCCGCCGCCTGGATCGCCGCCCACGAAGCCGACTGGAAAGCCTGGGCCGAGTGACCGTCTGACTGGAAACGCGACGACCCGGCCATTCAGGGCCGGGTCTCGATCCCCTATTCCAGAAGGACGGTTGAATGAGCGATACGATTGAACAGGCGGCGAAAGCCGGCAACGATGCACGCCCGATAAAGCTTGCCTGCCGCAATGTCTGGAAGCTGTTTGGGGCGGACGCGGCCAATTTCATCCGCCGGCGCTACGGCAAGGCCAGCCTGGCGGACATCGCCGCGGCCGGACTGGTCGGCGCGGTGCGCGCCGTCGATCTCGAAATCCGACAGGGCGAGATCTTCATCATCATGGGACTTTCGGGGTCAGGCAAGTCGACGCTGGTGCGCTGCATGTCGCGGCTGATCGAGCCGACCCACGGCAAGGTCGAATTCGAGGGGAAGGACCTGCTCAAGATTTCCGATGCCGCGCTGATCGAGCTGCGACGCCATCGCATGGGTATGGTGTTCCAGAATTTTGCCTTGCTGCCGCATCTCAACGTACTGGAGAACATCGCCTTTCCCTTGGGCATCCAGGGGCAGGACCGGCCGACGCGCGAGAAGCGAGCCCGTGAAGTCATCGAGCTGGTTGGCTTGCGCGGCCGCGAGCATTTCTATCCGCGCGAGCTTTCCGGCGGACAGCAGCAGCGTGTCGGCATCGCCCGCAGCCTCGCCACGAAGCCGGAAATCTGGTTCCTCGACGAGCCGTTCTCGGCCCTCGACCCGCTGATCCGCCGTGAGATGCAGGACGAGCTGATGCGGCTGCAGACCATGCTGCACAAGACCATCGTCTTCATCACCCATGATTTCGACGAGGCCATCCGGCTAGCCGATCGTATCGCCATCATGAAGGACGGCGAGGTCATCCAGATCGGCACGCCGGAAGAGTTGGTGGTCAACCCGGCGACCGACTATGTCGCCGAATTCACCCGCGACGTCGACCGCGCCAAGGTGATCTCGGCGCGCAGCCTGATGCGCGCCTGCGATGGCGCCGAGTACGGCGGCACGGTCGCGCCGGATGCCAAGATATCAAGTTTTTCGGCTGATATCGTCTCTGCCGGCAAGCCCTTCGCGGTGGTCAACGGCGCCGGAAAGCCGATCGGCGAGGTCACGCCGCAGGCGGTGATCGATCTTCTCGCCGGCATAGAACGTCGTGGGGTCGGCGCATGACGGTCACGGCAAGCGCCAGCGCAGCGAGGCCCCGGCCGATTCAAACCTGGCTGGCGATCTGGGCCTGCGCGCTCGCCGCCGTGCTTATCGTCTTCCTGCTGCAGGAAAGCCTGCCCTGGGCGGTCAATTACCCGGCCGGCGCGATCGTTCCTGTCGCAGACTGGGTCGGTGCGCTGATGAACTGGGTGAAGTCGAATTTCTCCTGGCTGACCCGTTCGATCACCGCGGTGCTCGGCGTGCCGCTCGATTTCGCGCTCGCTCTTCTGGCCAAAAATTTCAAGATCGGCCATGGCGCCGATATGGTCGTGTTGCCGCGCCTGTCCTGGGTCGGCGTCTGCGCTGCCGCCTACCTTGCCGGACGCGCGGCCGGCGGCTGGAAGCTGGGTGCGCTGGCCGGCGGCTGTTTTCTCTACATCGCGCTGTTCGGGCAGTGGACCAGCGCCATGCTGACGCTGGGCTTAATCTCGATCGCCGTGCCGTTTTGCATTGTCACCGGGCTGTTCGCCGGCATCTGGGCATGGCGCAAGCCTTGGGTGGAGAGGCTGTTGATCTCCCCTGCCCTCGATCTGATGCAGACGATCCCGACCTTCGCCTATCTCATCCCGATGCTGCTTCTTTTCGGCAACAGCCCGGTCTCGGCAATGATCGCGACGGCAATTTTCGCGACGCCGCCAATGGTGCGGGCGACGATGCTCGGCCTGTCGCGGGTGCCGTCGGAGATCGACGATTTCAGCGAGATGGCCGGCTGCACGGCACGGCAGAAGCTGTGGCGAGTGCTGTTGCCGTCGGCGCGGCCGACATTGATGGTCGGCGTCAACCAGGTCATCATGCTGGCACTCAATATGGTGATCATCGCCTCGATGATCGGCGCCGGTGGGCTCGGCTATGACGTGCTTTTGGCGCTGCGCGCGCTCAAGGTCGGCGAGGCGATGGAGGCTGGCCTCGCCATTGTCGCACTGGCAATTGCACTCGACCGGCTGAGCCAGGCGATCGCCCACAATCACGACAAGGGCAATGTCCGCCATCAGGCCGGCACCAGCTTCTGGCGGCGTTATCCCAACCTGACGCTGGCCGTCGCCATTCTCGCCGTCACCACGCTGCTCGGCCTGTTCGTGCCGGCCTTCGCCGCGGTGCCGAAGGCGATCACCTTCACCACCGCGCCTTTGTGGAAGGCGGCGGTGAACTGGATCACCATCAACTTCTTCGACACGATCGAAGCGTTCCGCGTGGCGCTTATCCTCAACGTGCTGAACCCGGTGCGCGCCTTCTGCGAGGGCTTTCCGTGGCTGGGCGCGGTTTGTCTCCTCGGCCTTGCCGGATACCAGCTCGGCGGCTTCCGCCTCGCCGCCCTGGTCGCGGCATTGACAGCGTTCTGCGCCGTCACCGGCCTTTGGGAAAAGACCATGGCGACGGTCTATTTGTGCGGCATCTCGGCCTTTATCGCTTGCCTCATCGGCATCCCGATCGGGCTGATGGCATCGCGCAGCGACCGCTTCGAAAAGACCGTCACGCCGGTCATCGACACACTGCAGGTGCTGCCGTCGTTCTGCTTCATCATTCCGGTGGTGATGCTGTTCAGGGTCGGCGACGTCACCGCGATGATCGCCACCGTTGCCTTCGCCGTGGTGCCAGCGATCCGCTACACCAATCACGGCATTCGACAGGTGCCGCCGGCGCTGATCGAGGCGGCGAAGGTTTCGGGCTGCACCAGGCGCCAGACCTTCTTTTGCGTGCAGCTGCCGCTGGCGCTTCCAGAGATCATGCTTGGCGTCAACCAGACAATCCTGATGGCACTGGCGATGATCATCATCTGCGCCATGGTCGGCACGCGCGATCTCGGCCAGGAGGTGTTCATCGCCCTGTCCAAGGCCGATTCCGGCCGCGGGATCGTCGCCGGCCTGGCCATTGCCTTCATCGGCATCGTCGCCGACCGGCTGTTCAACGCCTGGACGGCGAAGGCTCGCGCAAGGCTGGGATAGTCCGGAATAGGACGGCGTCAGGAAGCTGCCGCCAAGCGCGCCGTTAACGAGGCACCGATCCCTACGCCTAAAGATATAGCCATTCGGGATGATTGCTCGCTGTTACCTCAAATCGTACGGCTGTCATCGGACGGGCAGGCTCAACAGGAGAGCGAACAATGGCTATACGCGTTCCCTTTACTCCCGGTGATCTAGTAGATCGTCAACGGGGCACCGATGACGTCCTCGCAGGCGATCTAAATACAAACATCTTAATCGGCGATGCTGGCGGCAGCCTGCTCGATTTCTCAAGAGGCGGCAACGACACCTTCACGGGGCCGCCATCCTCCACCACCACTGCGTACGGAGATGCCGGCGAGGATGGCTCGGACCACAGCAAGGGCGGCAACGACAGTTTCACAGGCGCCTCGCTAGGCACGTACATCTTCTACGGTGACGTCGGCGGCAACATGTTCGTCCATGCTCAGGGCGGCGACGACAGTTTTACCGCCGAGGGCGACTCCTCCAACACTTTTTACGGCGATGCCGGCGGCGATATGTCGGACCACAGCAAGGGCGGCAACGATACGTTGAGCAGTGAAGTGGGTAGACGGGTAGACAACACATTCTACGGCGACGCCGGCGGCAACATGTTCGGCTTTGCTCAAGGCGGCGACGACATTTTCGTGACCAGCACTCGACAAGGAGCCGATCACATCTTTTACGGTGACGCGGGCGGCGAGATGTCCGATCATGGCAAGGGCGGCAACGACACCTTCCAGGGCTCGATAGAAGCCAATAACATTTTCTACGGTGACGCGGGCAGCAACATGTCCGGCAATGCGCAAGGCGGCGACGACAATTTCACGAGCAGGACCGACTCCTTCAACACTTTCTACGGCGATGCCGGCGGCGATATGTCGGCCTACAGCAAGGGTGGCAACGATACCTTCACGGGTAGCTTCTTTTCCACCAACACCTTCTTCGGTGACGCCGGCGGCAACATGTCTGACCATGCTCAGGGCGGCGACGACCACTATACGGACCTGGGTGGGGAGATCGGGAGCAAAACTCTTTATGGCGATGCGGGCGGTGATCTTTCCGGTTTCGCCGCGGGCGGCAACGACACTTTCACGAGCGCGGGTGGCTCGGAGATAACGTTCTACGGGGACGCGGGCGGCAGTATGTTCGATCACGCGCTTGGGGGCGACGACGTGGCCGTGCTGCAAGGCACTCATAATTTGGGGTATGGCGATGCGGTCACGATGCTCGGCAGCGCTGTGGGCGGCAATGATACCCTGACTGGCGGGGACAAAAGCGCCTTTCCTGATGTTCTAAACGAGTTATACGGCGACGCGCGCTCTATGTCCGGTTCCGCCCAGGGCGGCAACGACATTCTTACTGGGGGCCAGAACAGCGAAAGCGGCCAGGTCCGTAACTTCCTGTGCGGCGACGCTCTGCAAATGTCCGGTTCGGCCAAGGGCGGAAACGATACCCTGTACGCCGGGAGCGCGGCACCCGGCTGCACGGTCATCAATGACATGTGGGGCGACGGGCAACTGAGCGAGTTGGCTCAGGGCGGCAGAGACCAATTCATATTCAAGGACGATGGTTCCATGACGGTCGGAACCCAAAACACCATCTACGATTTCAGCCAGACCCAAGGCGACACTATCGTGTTTAGCGGCGTGGAGCGCGTGCAATCGTTCGATGATCTCACTATTGCGCAAACTGGAACCGACACCATCATTACCGCGGGAGTCGATCAAGTTACTCTCGCAAACTTTACGAACACGCTGACGACGAGCGACTTTTTGTTCGTCTGAGAGCGAAACTCTTATCCTATTCGAAGAGGCGGAATGCGGTGAGAGTTCGTTGATAGTCGCGCGGCCGGTCGCCCCAATTCTGCTCGACCGGCCGATCGACAATCCAAGCCGCAGATGTGAATCAAATGGCCAGGAATCTCTCGGTCAGTCGAGCCCAGAGCGCTGCGCCGACGGTCAGATTGCCGTCGTTGAAATCGTATTTCGGGCTGTGCAGGATGGCTGAATCCTCGCCGTTTCCGAGGCGCAGGAAGCAACCGGGTTTGTGTTCGAGGAAATAAGAAAAGTCTTCGCTGCCGGGGATCAACGGGCAGACGGACACCTTGTCCTGACCGACGAGTTCGACAACGATGTCTGTCGCAAAGGACGTCTCGCGCTCGGAATTGACCACCACCGGGTAGCCGCGCTCGTAATCGATCTCGACCGTTGCGCCATGCGCCTGCGCCACAAGTGCTGCGATATTGCGAATACGCTGCTCGAGCGTGTCGCGGATCTCGGCCGAGAAAGAGCGGACGCTCAGCGCGATCTCGGCGTGTTCCGGGATGACGTTGGAGGCCGTGCCGCCGTGAATGGTGCCGACGGTAACGACAGCCGTCTCGATGGGGTTGACGTTGCGCGACACCACCGTCTGCAGGGTCATGACGATGTTGGCGGCAGCGACGATCGGGTCGACCGTCAGGTGCGGACGCGAGGCGTGGCCGCCACGCCCGGTTATCTTGATCGTGACGGTATCGCTCGCCGCCATCAGCGGCCCGGCGCGCATCAGGAACGAACCCGTCGGCGCGCCCGGATGGTTATGCAGCCCGAATATCGCATCGCAGGGAAAGCGCTCGAACAGGCCGTCGGCGATCATCGCCTGCGCCCCGCTTCCCTTGCCGGCTTCCTCGGCCGGCTGGAAGATGAGGTTCACCGTGCCGTTAAAATGCCGCGTGCGCGCCAGGTATTCGGCGGCGCCGAGCAGCATCGTGGTGTGGCCGTCATGGCCGCAGGCGTGCATCTTGCCGCTGGCCTGGCTGGCATAAGGGAGATTGGTCGCTTCGGTAATCGGTAAGGCGTCCATGTCGGCGCGGATGGCGATGCTGCGGCCGCTGCCCTGGCGCAAGCGGCCGACGACGCCGAGCCCGCCGACATTGCGCGTCACCTCATAGCCCCAGCTTTCGAGCCGTTCGGCAACGTATGCAGCCGTTTCGTGCTCCTGGAATGAAAGCTCGGGATGCGCGTGCAGGTGCTGGCGGGCCGCTGCAAGCTCGGCGGCCTTGTCGGCGAAGTCGGAAATATCGGCGAACTGGTTGGAGGTCTTTGGCATGGGAGGTCCTTTGCCGGCCGAATAGGTAAATCGCGCCGGCTTTGCTGTTAGATGAAACGGCTTAAGAAAGCCCGCGTGCGCGGGTGCCTGGGTTTAGCGAGAACCTCGTCCGGAGGCCCGGCCTCGATCACATTTCCGTCGTCCATGAACACCACCCGATCCGCCGCTTCGCGGGCGAAGCCGATCTCATGCGTGACCACGATCATGGTCAAGCCCTGCCTGGCGAGATCGCGCATGGTGGCGAGCACCTCGCCGACCAGCTCCGGATCGAGCGCCGAGGTCGGCTCGTCGAAGAGCATCAATTTCGGGCGAATGGCGAGCGCACGGGCGATGGCGACGCGCTGCTGCTGGCCGCCTGAAAGCTGGCGCGGATAGGCGTCGATCTTGTCGGCGAGTCCGACGCGGGTCAGCAGTTCGCGGGCGTAGCCGATCGCCTCCTTGCGGTTCTCCCGGTGAACGCCGACCGGAGCCTCGATGACGTTCTGCAGGGTCGTCATGTGCGGATAGAGATTGAACTGCTGGAACACCATGCCGATCTTGCGCCGCTGCGCGGCGATCGCGCGGTCGGAAAGCTTGTCGAGGCGGCCGTCGTGCAACCGGTAACCGATCTGCTCGCCGTCCACCTCGATCGACCCCTGGTCGATCGCCTCGAGATGATTGATGCATCGCAGGAAGGTCGACTTTCCGGAGCCGGACGGTCCGAGAATGACCACCACCTCGCCAGGCGCGACGTCCAGATCAATGCCCTTCAGCACCTCGAGCGGGCCGAAGGCCTTGTGAACGTTGCGCGCCCGGACCAGGGGCGTGTCATGCGCGCTCATTGGCGGCCTCCAGGGTGGCGGTCGCCGTCTTCTCGCGCGCGCCGCGGTCGCCGCGGCTGTAGTGGCGTTCGATCGCGCCTTGCGCGACATTGAGGACCGAGGTGATCAGCAGGTACCACAGCACTGCAACCATCAGCAGCGGAATGATTTCGAAGGTGCGGTTGTAGATCGACTGCACCGAGTAGAGCAGGTCGGCCATGGCGATGACGCTGACAAGCGACGTCGCCTTGATCATGCTGATCAGCTGATTGCCGGTCGGCGGCACGATCGACCGCATCGCCTGCGGGATGATGATGCGCCGTAAGGACCGCGCGCGGGTCATGCCGAAGGCTTCAGCCGTTTCGGCCTGTCCCTTGTCCACCGACAGCAGCCCGCCACGGATGATCTCGGCCATGTAGGCGGCCTCGTTCAGCGCCAGACCAAGAACGGCGGCCGTCAAAGGCGTGATCAGGTCGTTGGTGTTCCAACTGGCGAAGCCAATGGAAATGCGCGGAAACAGCGTCGAAAGGTTGTACCACAGGATCAATTGCACCAGCAGCGGCGTTCCCCGGAAGAACCAGATGAACAGGCCGGAGAGAAGGGATGCCAGCCTATCGTTCGACATGCGCGCGATGGCGAGCAGCAGGCCGAGCACGATACCCAGGATCATCGCCACGACCGTCAGGCCGAGCGTTACGGAAAGCCCCTGCATGACCGTCGGATCGAAGAAATACTGGGCGACGACCGGCCAGCCGAAATTCGGGTTGACTGCAACGATATAGGCGAAGCCGGCTGCCACGGCGACGGTGAACGCCCAGAGCGCCAGCCGGACGAGCGGAAACGGCCGGTGGGCTCGTTTGACGTCGCGCAGCGCGTCGTCGGGACGCCGCGGCAGCCCGGCCGCGTAGGCAGCGGTCGCGTCGGTCATGGCAGCCTCTACTGGCCCTGGTTGATGCCGGGCGCGTCGATCATGTTCTTCTCGAGGCCCCACTTCTTCATTACCGCGGCGTAGGTGCCGTTCTTCATCAGGATCTTGAAGGCATCGAGCAGCACGCCGCCCAGCGGCGAACCCTTCTTGACGACGGCGCCTTGGTAGATGTCCTTGAAGCCGTTGGCCTGGCCGACCCCGGCGAGTTCCAGCTGGCCCTTCGCCTGCTCGACGAAATAGGTCAGCGGCGCCTGCGAGGAGAAGAATGCATCGGACCGCTTTGACCGGACGGCCAGTATCGAGCTTGGCTGGTCGGTGAAGGATTGCACCTCGACGGCCGGCTTGCCGCCCTCGGTGCATTTCTGCGCCTGCTGCTTGATGACCTTTTCGGCCGAGCCACCCGACATCACGGCAATGCGCTTGCCGCACGCGGTGTCGAGCGAGGTGATGCCTTGCGGGTTGCCCTTCTCGACGGCGAAGACGACGTATTCGCGCACCCAATCGATGAAGTCGTTGGATTTCTGGCGGTCGGGATAGTCGCCGACAGGCCCCATCGCGAACTGATAACGGCCGGCATTGATGCCGCTCAGCAAAGCCGGCAGGCCGGCGACCGAGGCATGATCGACCTCGACGCCGAGCAACTGGCCGATGGCGTCCGAAATGTCTTTGGTCGCCCCGGACAGTTCCGTGCCGGTGACGATCTCATAGGGCGGGAACGAGCCGTTGTTGACAGCCGTGATCTTTCCCGCCGTGCGGATCTCTTCCGGCAGCCGGGCGCGCAAGTCTTCGTTCACCGATTGCTTTTGGACGTCCTGGGCAAAGCTGGCCTGCGCCAGCATGGTGACGAGCGAGGCGAATATGAAGCTGATTGTCCTCATGGCATTCTCCTTCGTGTTCTTCGTTGCGTTGTCAGGCTGCGGTGGCCCGCGACCTGGCCTCGAAAGGAAACAAGGCTTCGGCGGAAATCGGTTCCGCCAGAATGCCCTGGGCATGGAGCTCGGTGACGAAATCCTCGATCATGCGCCGGTTGGCCGGCAGGCCGCTGGCGTTCCAGGAGGCAGGCAGGTCGCGCCCCGCATGAAGCAGCTCCTCGAGGATCCAGGGCGAGGTGTCGGCATATTTTCGGCGCTTTGCCGTCCAGACGCGCTGGCTTTCGTCGATCAGCCTGGCGAGTTCCTGCGGCAGCCAGGGATGTTCCCTGGCCATTGCAGCCTTGACGGCGACCAGATGCATGCCCGGCACATAACCGACGTCGGCGAAATAGGCGCGTTCGGCCGCGCGAAAATCGCGCAGCACTTGCCGGAAGCCGGAAGCCCGGCCGAAAAAGCCGTCCGGCATGAAGGGCGTGAAAACGGCGTCGAGCTCGCCTTGCGCCAGCAGCTCCATCATCGGGCGTTCGCCCGGTGCTGCTTCGATGCGCCCCGGCCTGCCGAATCCGTCGAGGCGGTCGGCGATCGGGTGCTCGGATGTCAACCGGCCGGCAAACCAATACGCATCCTCGATGCCGACGCCCTCCCGGCGAAGCGCCCCGCGCGTCCACATGTTGCCGGAATCGCGCCAGCCGGTGACGCCGATACGTTTGCCGGCAAGGTCGGAAAGCTGCTCCAGCGGACTGTCCTCGACCGTGATGATACAGCGATGGCGAAAGCCGCGCATAATGAAACACGGTAGTCCAACCACCGTATCGACGCCCGACGCCATGGCCGACACATAACGGCTGAACGAGACCTCCGCCGCATCGTAGTTCGGATCGGTGCCGAGATCCGCGATCAGCGTGGCGACGCGGTCAACCTTCACCGACAGGCGGCTGGAGGCGACGTCACCCAGGACCAAGGGGGTGAGATAGTCCCAATCGCGGGTAGCTATAGTGATGGAAACGGCCATCGGCATGAACTTCAAAGCTATGTTTGACCGGCGATTGGTAAATGTTTATTTTCTGCCGATCAAATGTTATTATGTTATTGAACATTAGCTTTAAACGGTCGCCGATGCCGATGGATTTCGATGCAGGATGGTTCGCTGAACGCCTCGGCGACCGCACGATGCGCGGCATCGCGCGCGAGACCAGTGCGCTGATCAGAAGCGGCGCGCTGCCCGTCGGCGCAAAGCTTCCGCCGGTGCGCGATCTGGCCTATGTGCTCGGCGTCAGCCCGGCGACGGTCTCGCAGGCGTGGAGCGAGTTGCGGCGCTACAAGATCATCGGCGGCCGCGGACGCAACGGCACCTGGATCATGGGCAACCGCTTTGCCGCGCGGCCCGAGCGCCACATGAGCGGCGGCAATTACGGACAGGATGTTCTGAACCTGGCGATCGCGGAGCCCGATGTGAGGCTCTTGCCGCCGCTCGACATCGCGCTGGCGCATGGTGCGCGCGCCGAAAAGCTCAACAGTTACGAGCGGGTGCGTATCCTGCCCGAGCTGGAGGCCGCAGTGCGCCCGTCATGGCCGTACGATCCCGGTGCGTTCCTGGCCACCAATGGCGGTTACAACGCCATCTACACCTTGCTGCATGCGCTGGTCCCGCCGGGAGCGCCGGTGGCCATCGAGAACCCGACGGCGCTTCGCCTGCTCGACATCCTCGAAGATCTCGACGTACCGATCATTCCGGTAGATTGCGACGGTGAGGGCCCCCTGCCGGACGCGCTCGCCAGCGCACTGCGGCAGCGACCGGTGGCGTTCCTGTTCCAGCCGCGCGTCCATTCGGTGACCGGCGCCTGCATGTCGCCGGCGCGGCTGGAAGTCATCGGCGACCTGCTCGCCGGTACCGACGTGCTGATTGTCGAAGATGACGGCGTTGGCGATATTGCCTCGGCGCCGCGCATTTCGCTGGGTCGGCGTTTTCCCGATCGCGTCGTCCATATCCTGTCCTATTCCAAGACCCACGGCCCGGACCTGCGGCTCGCCGTCCTGTCCGGATCGGCGACGATCGTCGAGCAGATCCAGTCCTACCGCAGCTTCAGCTCGGGATGGACCAGCCGCATCCTGCAGGCGGCCACCGCCTGGCTGCTGCAAGACCCGGCCACGGCCGCCCTGGTGGAGCGGGCGAAGCAGGTCTACCGCCGCCGCCGCGAACGGCTCGCCTGCGAACTGGCCAAACGCAATGTCGATATCGACGCCGGGCACGGTCTCAGCGTCCTCATTCCGGTTGCTTCGGAACCTTACGCGATGGTCACGCTGGCCGCCCACGGCATCGCGGTCCATGCCGGAGCGAAGTTTTCGACGGGAAAAACGAACGCTGTCCGCGTCGCGACCAGCATTCTGGACGAGGAGCACCTCGAGCACGTCGCAAATTCCCTGGCGCTGGCAGCCGACCCGGCGCGGGAAGTTGTCTGAGGCAAGGCAATCACTGCTACTCCGCCGCCACGCCCTTCACCTCGAGATAGCTCTCCATCGAATCGTCCATCGCCTGCAGCCACGGCGTATGGTGCAGCGGCGCCATCGTGCCGGTCATCAGCGAGCGGTAGGCATGGTCGCGGAAGCCCATGATGTCTTCCGCCTTGTGGTGCTCCCACTCCATGAAGGTCCGATTGACGGCCTCGACGTCGAAGCCCGGATAGTCGGTCTGCTCCATCAGCTCTCGGGTGTAGTCGCCCTGGAACCAGATCATCTGCTCGGCGTCTTCCAGCGTCTCCTCGCGTGCCCGCCATTTCCGGCCGTGCTCCGCCATCGCTTCGGCCGACGGCAGCTTGATGCGGCCCATGATGACGTCGCGGGCGAACCAGGCCTGCGCGTCGAACATGTTGAAGGTGTAGAACTGGTCCTGCATGCCGATATAGAAAAGCTTCGGGTTCTTCTCCCAGACGACGCCCTCGTAGAGCCCGTCCGGCCACATGCGGTTGGCGGTCTTCAGCTTCAAATCCTCGGTGAGGAACGGGAAGGAATGGAGATAGCCGGTGCACAGGATGATGGCGTCGACGTCTTTGGTGCTGCCATCCTTGAAATGCGCGGTCTTGCCGACGACCTTCTGCAGCAGCGGCACTTCCTTCCAGTTCTCCGGCCATTTGAAGCCCATCGGCTTCGAGCGGTAGCTCGAGGTTATCGATTTGGCGCCGTATTTGTAGCATTGCGAGCCGATGTCCTCGGCCGAATAGGAGCGGCCGATGATCAAGATATCCTTGCCCTTGAATTCCATCGCGTCGCGGAAATCGTGGCTGTGCAGAATACGGCCGTTGAAGGTCGAGAAGCCCTCGAAATAGGGCACATTGGGCACCGAAAAATGCCCCGAGGCGACGACGACATTGTCGAACTCTTCCGAATAGGTGACGTCGTTGGTGCGGTCATGCGCGGTGACGGTGAATTTTTTCGTCGTGTCGGAGAAGGTGACCATGCGCACCGGGCTGTTGAAGCGCACCCATTGACGCACACCGGATTTTTCGACGCGGCCCTTGATGTAGTCCCACAGCACGGCACGCGGCGGGTAGGAGCCGATCGGCCGGCCGAAATGCTCCTCGAACGTGTAGTCGGCGAATTCGAGGCATTCCTTCGGGCCGTTCGACCAGAGGTAACGGTACATCGAGCCATGCACCGGGTCGCCGTGCTCGTCGAGGCCGGTGCGCCAGGTGTAATTCCACAGGCCGCCCCAGTCGGACTGCTTTTCGAAGCAGACGATCTCGGGAATATCGGCGCCCTTGTCGGCGGCCGACTTGAAGGCCCGGAGCTGGGCCAGGCCGGACGGCCCGGCTCCGATGACGGCAACACGATGTTTCATGCGGGCCTCCAGATCTCATTTCTCTAACGAAACAAATTTCACTGACAGGACAGTAATTGCCCCTTCGATGCTGTCAACAGGGCTTGTCGCGAAACCGCGCTTCGCCGAGCTGGATTTCTAAACGACGTGGATGCTCGGGCGAAATCCGGTCATTGCGCAATTCGGCTTGCCGTGAGAGTTGCGCTTCTGTATCGGCACCGAATATGTTCACCGTGAGTGAAATGAATCGGCAAGGTCCGGGGTGGCGAAATGGCGAAAAGAGCGTCCAATCTGAAGCAAGATGCCGGCGCCGCGGCGGGCAAAGCCAAACCCGCCGTGATCGAGCCGCGCAAGATACGCGTGCCGCTCACCCAGAATCCGCACGCCATTCGCGACACCCGCGAAAAAGTGCTTGAGGTCGCGATCGGCCGCGAGGTGCGGGCATTCCGCAAAAAGCTCGGCATCACCGTCGCCGATCTGGCTGCCGCCACCGACATTTCGCTCGGCATGTTGTCGAAGATCGAGAACGGCATCACCTCGCCATCGCTGACCACGTTGCAGGCGCTGTCGCGGGCGCTCGGCGTTCCCGTCACCGCCTTCTTCCGCCGTTTCGAGGAGGAGCGCAGTGCCGTCTTCGTCAAGGCCGGCGAAGGCCTCGACGTCGAACGCCGCGGCACGCGCGCCGGCCACCAGTACAATTTGCTCGGCCATATCGGCTCCAACACCAGCGGCGTCGTCGTCGAACCCTATCTGATCACGCTGACCGAGGATTCCGACGTGTTCCCGACCTTCCAGCATGAAGGCATGGAATTCCTCTATATGCTCGAAGGCGAAGTGGTTTACCGGCACGGCAGCAATCTCTACCCGATGAAGCCCGGCGACAGCCTGTTCTTCGACGCCGACGCGCCGCACGGACCGGAAGTGCTGAGCGTTCTGCCGATGCGCTATCTGTCGATCATCTGCTACCCGCAGAGCGCGGGGTGAGTTGGCCAATCTCCCCCCTCGTGGGGGAGATTAGCAGCTTCGCAGGCAGCTTTAATCCGGCCCAAAGCCTGGGCTTGTCGAGCTGCCATCATCCAATTTCGACAGCCATTCGACCAGCGTCGGCCGATAGCGCGTCAGGCCCTTGTAATTGGCGAGTTCGTCTGGCAGGTCGCGGATGACGCGGTGCAGGCGGCGTGCCCATTTCGGCTGCGTCACCAGTTCGTCCATCTTGATGAGGTAACAGCGGATCGGGAAGACGATCGCATTCGAGCGCGGCAGCCGCCAGAAACTCTGCAGTTCGACGCGCAGATGCACTTTTTCGCCAACGTTTTCCGGCGTCACCGTGGCGCGGTCCGGACCCCATTTGTGGTAATTTTCCGGGCTGGTGTCGAGGCGCGGATTGATGGTCATCGTCCAGTTCAGCCGGCGCGCCGGCTTACCCTGCTGTATGTTGGTGAGGAATTTCAGCGCCCGGACGAAGATCCCCTTCTCATGCGCCAGCGGCACCGGCGCGTGCCATTCGAAGAAGTTCATGCCGATGTCGAAATCGAGCGACCAGTCGGCCTGGGTGGTGACCATGCCGGCATCCATCCACAGATTGCCGTCGCGCTGGTCGAGAATGCAGAAATCGCCCTGGCTCTGGCGGGTGATATATTCCATCGGTCCATAGGGCAGCGTCGAGACGTCGCCGAAGGTGAAGCTGTCGTCGATGCCGAGCGGCCGGTTGATCCAGCGCCAGCGATCGCCGTCGCGGATCAGCGTGAAATGCTCGGGATAGCCCAGCGCCTGCTGCTCCATCAGGAGTTCGAGCAGATCCCAGCCGGCCAGCGTCATGTGCGGCAGCGACTGGCAGCGCAGCGGATCCTCGGCCAGCACCAAAGCGCGGTCCTGCATCTCGGCGACATAGTGCTCGTCGACGTCGATCAAATTCTCCAGCACGCTGCCCCTCGGCCCGACGACATGCGGCTCGATGTTGACCGCATACATGTAGCTGTCTTCATGGAACGGGAACGGGAACCGCCTGATGTGCTCGGGGCTGTTCCTGAAGGTGAAGTCGTCGCGGAACGTTTCCTTGCGAAAGGTGATGCCCAAGCTCGCCTCCTATCTTTCCAGCACCAGCGACCTGCCCTCGAAGCGCGAGACGCAAGGCATGATCTTGCAACCCGAACGGTGGTCTTCCTCGCTCAGCCAGTGGTCGTTGTGGATGAATTTGCCGTCATGCGAAATCACGTTGGTCTCGCATTGGCCGCAGACGCCGCCGCGGCACAGATAGGGCGGATCGACGCCGGCCGCCTCGATCGCCTCGAGCAGGCTCTGCTGCTCGTCGACGCGGATCGTCTTGCCGCTGAGCGCCAGTGTCACGTCGAACGGCGCGCCGGGCTGCGGTGCGGCGAAATGCTCGAAATGCACGGTCTCTGGCGGCCAGCCGAGGGCAGCGGCGCGTTCGCGCACCCAGCCGATCATGCCGGACGGCCCGCAGACATAGAGATGCGTGCCGAGCGGCTGCGACGACAACAGCCGGTCGAGATCGACGCGCTCGTCGCGGTCGTCGTGATAGAGCCTGACCCGGCGATCGTAGCGCTCTCTCAGCAGGTCCGCATAGGTGCCGAGCGAGGCGGTGCGGCAGGTGTAATGCAATTCGAAATTGCCGCCTTGCGCCGCCAGCTGCGCGGTCTGCGCCATAAACGGGGTGATGCCGATGCCACCGGCCAGCATCAGATGCTTCCTGGCCCGAAGATCGAGCGAGAACAGATTGACGGGGTAGCTCACCACCATCTCCGTGCCCGGCCTGACCTGCCTGTGCATGAACAGCGAGCCGCCGCGGCCGGCGTCGTCGCGGCGCACCGAGATGGTGTATTCGCGGGTGTCGAGCGGCGAGCCCATCAGCGAATAGGGATTGAGCCTGGTGCGTTCGCCATCGCGCATCTCGACGACGACATGGGCGCCGCCGGAAAAGGTCGGCAAAAGCTGGCCGTCGCGCCTGCGGAAATGAAAGCGCGTCACCAACTCGTTGACCGGGACGACATCGCTGACGACGACATCGAGTTTGGTGGTGCCGGTGCTCATCGAAAGACCTCCTCCATCGGAGGAATTTCGCTGCGGTCCTCGGCGTTGATGCAGACGCCCTGGAAGGCGGCGAGGCGCCGCGAATAGTGGTCGCGCACCAGAAGCAGCAGGCCGCAATGCGAACAGGTTGCCGGCTGCGTCGTGACGTTCTCGGTGATGCCCTTGCAATGGACGCACTGCACGCGGCGCGCCAGCGAGCCCCGATGCTCGGTCTGGATCGAGGTGTGGTCGATGCCGGCTTCGAGCGCCGCCTGCATGGCCTGGCCGATCAGCCCTTCGGTGCCGGCAAGGTAGAGCCTGAGGCCCATATGGGCGTTGGCCAGCGTCTGCTTCAGCCGCGGCAGGGCACTGGCGAAGGAATGGCCGAGGTAGAGCTGCGCCGGCTTCAGTGCTTCGAGCGCCTCGGCATATTTACCGTCGCGGCCGGGAATGAAGATGATGTGGGCGCCGCCGAAGAAATCCGTCGGTGCCTTGGCGGCCAGATCGGCAATCGCCAGCGCTCCCTCTGCGTCCGCTACGAAAAGATGGTGCTTGCCGGGCTGTGGAGACAGGGTCCCATAGACCGGGCGGCTGATGATGCTTTTCGCTGCCATACCCGCAGTATGCCTCAGCCTTTCGCCGTGCGCTTGGTCTTCTTCGGATCGTCGAACGGAAGCGGCTCGGCGGTTGCGCTGATGGCGCCGCTCTTGTTGCGGATCTCGAGCCTGGTGCCCTGGACCGCGCAGTCGACGTCGAGCCGGGCGATGCCCATCGATTTCCTGACCAGCGGCGAATACATGGCGCAGGTCACCACGCCGACCTTCTTGCCGTCGCGATAGACCGGTGCGCCCTCGTCGGCCGGCTCCCTGCCTTCGAGCAGCACGCCGAATATCTTGAAGCGCTCCTTGCCCTTTAGGCGGTAGTGCTCCTCGGCACCGCGAAAGCCCGTCTTGCCCGGGCTGACGGTGAAGTCGAGACCAAGCTCCCACAGCGTGTCGCCGGGCCCCTCATTCTCGAACGGATATTTCTGCGAATTGTCGTAAGGGTAAAACAGCAGGTAGCTCTCGACGCGCAGCATGTCGAGCGTGGTGAAGCGGCACGGGATGATGCCGGCGCTCTTGCCCTCGTCGAGGATCCTGTCCCAGATCGTGCCGGCGTCCTGGCCACGGCAGAAGATCTCGTAGCCGCGCTCGCCGGTGTAGCCGGTGCGCGAGATCATCACCGGAAAGCCGAACAACTGCGTCTGCACGTGGTGGAAATAGTTGAGGTCGCGAATGCCGGGCACATGCTTTGCCAGATAATCCACGGCTAGCGGCCCCTGCAGCGAAAGGTCGTGCAGATTGTCGTCGAAGCGCAGCGACACGTCGCGACCGACGGAAGCGCGCTGCAGCTCTTCATGGCCGGTGCCCGAGCCATGCACGACCATCCAGGAATTCGGGCCGGTGCGGTAGAGGATGCAGTCGTCGGTGAACTTGCCGGCCTCGTTGAGCATGCAGGCATAGGCCGACTTGCCGGGATAGATCTTTTCGACGTCGCGCGTCGTCGCCAGGTCGATCAGGTGCGAGGCGTGCGGCCCGGTGATGTGGATCTTCTTTAGGCCCGACACATCCATCAGGCCGGCCTTGGTGCGGATGGCGATATACTCTTCGTCGGCGTCCTTGTCGTAGGTCCAGGCGGTGCCCATGCCGCTCCAGTCCTCGAGCTTCGAGCCGAGCGCGCGATGGCGGTCCGCAAGCGCCGAAAATCTCCAGGATGCCGTCATCCGCTTGTCCTCCGTTTCGAAAAACGTTTGCTTTCCCCTGCTCCCTGCACAGCGGCGGGAGCGTTGCCCGAATATTGATCGCAAACGCCGGGAGCCTGCAATACCCGCAAGCAAATAATTTCATTGTCAGGCAAAATTCGGCGGATCAAACAAACGGTTAACGTTGCGTAAAATCGTCTTGACAATTGCGGGATTCGGCTTGAATTTATGAAAAAAATTTCACTCTCTTGAAAGAGAGCGATGGAGGGGAACCGATGTCCGACATGCAGCAGCGCATTGAAGCCCTGTACCGTTCCGACCTTCGTGGATCGGTGCTCCTGATCGTCTGCCTATGGGCGACGATCCTTTTCGTCCTGTTCATGACATGGCCATACATCCCCGATGCCGGCATCAAGCTCGTCGTCGCGGTCGCCGCGGCCGCCGTGCTGATCTTCAACACGGCCGCCATCCTGGCGATGGTCAATCACTACAAGGAAGACAAGGACTTCATCTACGGCCTCGACATCAAGAATGCCGACGCCTACCGCAACCGCAAGTCCTGAGGGGGAGACGCATGGCCCGCTATACACCGCCCGAACAGAGCAAGGCCGGACAGGTTTTCGATATCGCCGTCGTCGTGGTCGCGATTTTCGTCGCGCTGTGGCTGCCGCTGAAACTAGGCCTGGCAGGGGCGGCAAAATCCATCGACGCGCTCGACGCCAAGACATGGGAAGCGCTTGGCCAGAACCCGACCATGGCCTCGATCTGGGAAAAGCTCGGCTACACGCCGGAAACCGCGCACGACATCATTCAGAACCGGTTCCACTACATCATCGACTGGCCGACGCTTATCATCATGGCCGCGGTGCTGATCGGCTATTTCATCTTTCTGTTCCGCGCATCGGACCGCGAATACCGCGACGTCATCGACGAAAAATTCGGCGACAAATAGATAGGGAAGCATCGTCATGTGGGTGGCACTCTCTTACGCATGCTGGGGCATCTCGATCGTGCTCGCGCTGTGGATGCTCTACGACTGGTTCAAGATCGACACGACCTATTCCGAAGAGATGCTGACCTCGTCCAGGGAAGGCGAGCTTGAAGCCGTGTCCGAAAAACACCGGATCTGAGTGGGGGATTGAACGATGACGATCACGGCTGAACCAGCGGTGCAAGTGCAAGGCGACAGGGTTTCACTGCTCAGGGTGCTCGGCCCCGCCCATGTCTGGGCGCTCGGTGTCGGCATCGTTCTGGTCGGCGAATTCACCGGCTGGAATTTCGCGGCGGACAAGGGCGGCGCGCTGGCGGCGCTGATCGTCTGCTGGATCGTCGGACTGCTCTACACATCGGTCGCGATGATCGATTCCGAAGTCACCTCGACGGTTGCCGCCGCCGGCGGCCAATATGCGCAGGCCAAGCACATTGTCGGGCCGCTGATGGCCTTCAACGTCGCGCTTTTCCTGGTCTTTGCCTATACCATGCTCGAAGTGTCGGACGCGATCCTGCTCGGCGACACCATTGTCGCCAAGGCCGGCGTCGAGGGACTCAACCACAATTCCTTCATCGCCGCGACCATCGTGGTGCTGGCATGGCTGAACTATCGCGGCGTGCTGATGACGCTCAACGTCAATTTCGTCATCACCGCGATAGCCTATGTCTCGATCGTCATCCTGTTCTTCTCGGTCAGTCCGTGGACGCAAGGCGCCGTGCTGAAGCTAAACGAGTTGGTCACCCCCGGCAACGCCCTGCCCTATGGCTGGATCGGCGTCATCGCCGCGTTCCAGTTCGGCATCTGGTACTATCTCGGCATCGAGGGCACCACGCAGGCCGCCGAGGAAGTACGCTCGCCGGCGCGCTCGCTGCCTTACGGCACGATGGCCGGCATGATCACGCTTCTGATCGCGGCCGCGATGACCTGGTATGTCTGCGCCTCGCTGATGCCCTGGGAATATCTCGGCATCACCTATTATCCGCTGTGGGACGCAGGCAAACTGACCGGCAGTGCGCTGCTGGAGAACCTGTTGTTCATCGCGACGCTGCTTGCGGCACTTGCTTCCGCCAATGGCTGCATCAACGACGCCGCGCGCGCCTGGTTTTCGCTTGGCCGCGACCGCTATCTGCCGACGTGGTTCTCGGCGGTGCATCCGAAATACCGCACGCCCTATCGCTCGATCCTGTTCCTGCTGCCGATCGCGCTCGCCTTTGCCTTCATCGCCGACCTCAACCAGGCGATCACCTTCTCGATCCTGTCGGGCGTGCTGCAGTACACCTTCATGAGCATCAACATCATCATGTTCAGGAAGAAGTGGCCGCTCGGCTCGATCCGCCGCGGCTACACCCATCCCTTCCATCCGCTGCCGGCGATCGTATTGTTCTGCCTTTGCGTGGTGACCTTCTTTGCGATCTTCCTCGGCTTTGGCTCGCAGCTGATCGCCATGGTCGCCTTCTACTTCCTGATTTCGCTGTGGTTCCACTTCTACCGCTACAAATTCGTGCGCCGCGGTGCCCAGTTCACCATGCCGTGGCCGAAACCACAGGGGTACTGACGGCGCGCCCGGTCTGGGCAGGCATTTGCGTGACGAGGTGCGTTAGGTGATCTCAGCATTGCTCGCCGGGGCGGTTGCCCTGGCTCTCGTCCTCCACATAGCCTGGCTTGCGCGCGCCAGCCGCGCCAAGGCTTCGACTGCGCTTGCCGCCGACGAAGCCGACGTCCGCGCCGTCATCCCCGACGCGGCCAACGTCTCGGACGGCACCACCGGCGTCGTCACCTTCGCCGGCTCGTGGAACGGCCGGCGGGTGCAGGTGCGGACCATCGTCGACACGCTGGCGATAAGGAAGCTGCCGGCGCGCTGGCTGAGCGTTTCGATCACCGAAAAGGTCGTGATACCAGGCACTTTCGACATGATGATGCGGCCGGGATCGCCGACGACTTTTTCCAATTTCGATCATCTCGTCCATACACTGCCGAAGGCCGCCGGATTTCCAGCCGAGGCGGTGCTGCGGAGCGACCGCAAGGGCGTGCGCTTCCCCGAAGCCGTCATAGCCGATCACCTCGATATCTTTGTCGAGGAGCGCGCCAAGGAACTGCTGATCACACCGAACGGCGTGCGCATCGTCTGGCTGCTGGCCGAGGCCGAGCGGGCGCGCTACGGCGTATTCCGGCAAGCCGAATTCGGCACGGTCAGGCTCGATCCGGGGCTGATCGAGAGGCTGCTGTCGTCGGCTTCGGCGCTGCGCGATGCCATCAATCAAAGCGAACGGCAGGCGGCATGACCAGCCAGATCACCACCTCCCCCGCACCACCGAGCCCCTATCTGGTTCTGGGCGCTGCGATCGTCTTGCCGGCGAGCGGGCATGTCGTGCTCGGCGTGCCGGTGCGCGGCCTGCAATTCCTGTTCTTCATTGTGGTCCTGGCCTGGGTCACCGCCAAGATCGCGCCGCCCGATGCCAGCTTCATCGGCCGCCATGCCGGCGGCGTCCTGATCTATGCCCTGTCGATCCTGGATGCCTACAAGATCGCCCGCATCCGCTATGCCAAATGGGTTCACAATGGCGGCCAGCGCAGCGATAGTGCGGCCGACGGTGCCTCAGCCGACATATAACGACAGGAAAATTTTTTTCATACCAATTGAATTCCCGGGACTCATTCGATACATCTCGGAGGAACAAACTCGCGGAGCCTGACATGTGCGGAATCGTCGGACTGTTTCTGAAGGACAAGTCGCTCGAGCCCCAGCTTGGCGCGATGCTGTCGGAGATGCTGATCTCGCTCAGCGATCGCGGTCCCGACAGCGCCGGCATCGCCATCTATGGCGCGCCCTCCAGTGAAGCCAAGATCACCATCCAGTCGGCCAAGCCGGAGCGCGATTTCCGCGGCCTCGACGCCGAACTCGCCAAGGCAATCGGCGCGCCGGTGAGCATTGCTGCGAAGTCGACGCATGCCGTGGTCCGGACGATGCCTGCCAAGATCGACGGAGCCCGCGAGGCGATCCAGACGCTGCGCCCCGACATCCGCATCATGGGCGCCGGCGACGTCGTCGAGATCTACAAGGAAGTCGGCTTGCCGGAAGCGGTCGTCGACCGTTTCGGCGTCCGCGAGATGACCGGCACACACGGCATCGGCCATACCCGCATGGCGACCGAATCGGCGGTGACGACGATGGGCGCGCATCCGTTCTCGACCGGCGCCGACCAGTGCCTGGTGCATAATGGCTCGCTGTCCAACCACAACAATGTCCGCCGCGAGCTGATCCGTGAAGGCATGACATTCGAGACCGAGAACGACACCGAGGTCGCCGCCGCCTATCTCTCCTCGCAGATGGCGCATGGCAAGAATCTGGGCGAGGCGCTGGAAGGCACGCTGAGCGATCTCGACGGCTTTTTCACCTTCGTCGTCGGCACCAAGAACGGCTTCGGCGTGGTGCGCGATCCGATCGCCTGCAAGCCCGCCGTAATGGCCGAAACCGACCAGTATGTCGCCTTCGGCTCGGAATATCGTGCGCTCACCAAACTGCCCGGCATAGACAATGCGAAAGTCTGGGAACCCGAGCCCGCAACTGTCTATTTCTGGGAGCATTGAGCTGATGCCGGCAATCAACCTCTCCAAGGCGGCACGTGAGCCGGGCCAGGCATCGCGGGTCTTCGACCTGGCCGAAATGTCGCTGCGCGAGCTCAACCAGGCGCTGCACGATCTGGCGCCCGGTTCGAACGAGACCGCCTGGGAGGTGCTCCACCCGCGAGGCAGCCATTCGGTCGCCGTCGGCGTCGACCAGCCGGTCGCCATCGATGTGCGCGGCAGCGTCGGCTATTATTGCGGCGGCATGAACGACGGCGGCACCATCACCGTGCATGGCTC
The DNA here is from genome assembly GCF_040318565.1 of Mesorhizobium sp. M1142. Classification (NCBI taxonomy): domain Bacteria; kingdom Pseudomonadati; phylum Pseudomonadota; class Alphaproteobacteria; order Hyphomicrobiales; family Phyllobacteriaceae; genus Mesorhizobium; species Mesorhizobium sp. M1142. Next base: position 164,203 of record NZ_JAMYMK010000002.1, on the reverse strand, counting down.
GGCCGGGCCCGGCGTCGGCGAGAACATGATGTCCGGCCAGATCGTCGTCAAAGGCGATGCCAGCCAGTATGCCGGCGCCACCGGCCGCGGCGGGCTGCTGGTCATCGAAGGCAACGCGTCATCGCGCTGCGGCATTTCGATGAAAGGCATCGACATCGTCGTCCATGGCAATATCGGCCACATGTCGGCCTTCATGGCGCAGTCCGGCAATCTGGTGGTGCTGGGCGATGCCGGCGATGCGCTCGGCGATTCCATCTACGAGGCGCGGCTTTTCGTGCGCGGCAAGGTCGAAAGCCTCGGCGCCGACTGCATCGCCAAGGAGATGCGGCCCGAGCATCTCGAATTGCTGCAAGGCTTGCTCGACCGCGCCGGCGTGACCGGCGTCAAGGCGGCGGAGTTCAAGCGTTATGGCTCGGCTCGTACCCTCTACAATTTCAATATCGACAACGCCGACGCGTATTGAGGCTCAATGACCTATCGCAATCCGCCGACGACACCGCGCAAATCCGCGACCTTCGACGACTACACGCTTTCCGAGATCCGTCGCGCCGCGGCGACCGGCATCTACGATATCCGCGGCGCCGGCGCCAAGCGCAAGCTGCCGCATTTCGATGACCTTCTGTTCCTCGGTGCTTCGATCTCGCGCTATCCGCTCGAAGGCTATCGCGAGCGCTGCGACACCAGCGTCGTGCTCGGCTCGCGCTATGCAAAAAAACCGATCGAATTGAAAATCCCGATCACCATTGCCGGCATGAGCTTTGGCTCGCTGTCCGGGCCGGCGAAGGAAGCGCTCGGCCGCGGCGCGACGCTGTCCGGCACCTCGACGACGACCGGCGATGGCGGCATGACCGAGGAAGAGCGCGGCCATTCGAAGACACTGGTCTACCAGTATCTGCCGTCGCGCTATGGCATGAACCCGCGCGATCTGCGCCGTGCCGACGCGATCGAGGTTGTCGTCGGCCAGGGCGCCAAGCCAGGCGGCGGCGGCATGCTGCTCGGCCAGAAGATCTCCGACCGCGTCGCCGAAATGCGCACGCTGCCGAAAGGCATCGACCAGCGCTCGGCCTCGCGCCACCCCGACTGGACCGGGCCGGACGATCTCGAGATCAAGATCCTGGAACTGCGCGAAATCACCGACTGGGAAAAGCCGATCTACGTCAAGGTCGGCGGCGCCCGGCCCTATTACGACACCGCGCTTGCGGTGAAGGCAGGCGCCGACGTCGTCGTCGTCGACGGCATGCAGGGCGGCACCGCGGCAACCCAGGAAGTGTTCATCGAGAACGTCGGCCAGCCGACGCTTGCCTGCATCAGGCCGGCGGTGCAGGCGCTGCAGGACCTCGGCATGCACCGCAAGGTGCAGCTGATCGTCTCGGGCGGCATACGCAACGGCGCCGACGTCGCCAAGGCGCTGGCGCTCGGCGTCGACGCGGTGTCGATCGGCACGGCAGCGCTTGTCGCGCTCGGTGACAATGATCCGCGCTGGGAGGCGGAATACAACGAGCTCGGCACCACCGCCGGTGCCTATGACGACTGGCATGAGGGACGCGACCCGGCCGGCATCACCACGCAGGATCCCGAGCTAATGAAACGGGTCGATCCGATTGCGGCCGGACGACGGCTGGCGAATTATCTTAAGGTTATGACACTTGAGGCTCAGACAATCGCCCGCGCCTGCGGCAAGAACAGCCTGCACAATCTCGAGCCCGAGGATCTTGTGGCCTTGACGATCGAAGCCGCAGCCATGGCCGGCGTGCCGCTGGCCGGCACCAATTGGATACCGGGCAAGAACGGCTTCTAAAACAAACTAAATGCCAGTAAGCGGGGAACTATAATGGGGAACGATCTCGCCGCCTTCGCCAAGGAGAAGGGCGTCAAATATTTCATGATATCCTACACCGACCTGTTCGGTGGGCAACGCGCCAAGCTGGTGCCGGCGCAGGCGATCGCCGACATGCAGCGGGACGGTGCCGGCTTTGCCGGCTTTGCCACCTGGCTCGACCTGACGCCGGCGCATCCCGACATGCTGGCGGTGCCGGATCCGGCCTCGGTGATCCAGTTGCCTTGGAAGCCGGAGGTCGCCTGGGTCGCCGCCAACTGCATCATGGACGACAAATCGGTCGAGCAGGCGCCGCGCAACACGCTGAAGCGGTTGATCGCTGAGGCCGCTGGCGACGGCATGCACATCAAGACCGGCGTCGAGGCCGAATTCTTCCTGATCTCGCCGGATGGCAAGACGATTTCCGACGAATATGATACGGCGTCGAAGCCCTGCTACGACCAGCAGGCGGTGATGCGCCGCTACGATGTGATCGCCGAGATCTGCGACCACATGCTGGCGCTCGGCTGGGGCGCCTACCAGAACGACCACGAGGACGCCAACGGCCAGTTCGAGATGAACTGGGCCTTCGACGATGCGCTGGCGACCGCCGACAAACATTCCTTCTTCAAATTCATGGTGAAATCGGTCGCCGAAAAGCACGGCCTGCGCGCAACCTTCATGCCGAAGCCCTTCCAGGGCCTGACCGGCAATGGCTGCCATGCGCATATCTCGGTGTGGGACAAAGACGGCAAGACCAATGTCTTTGCCGACAATGCGATGGAGCTCGGCCTGTCGGCAAGGGGCCGGAATTTCCTCGGCGGCATCATGAAACATGCTTCCGCCCTTGCCGCGATCACCAACCCGACGGTCAATTCCTACAAGCGCATCAACGCACCGCGCACCATCTCCGGCGCTACCTGGGCGCCGAACACGGTGACCTGGACCGGCAACAACCGCACCCACATGGTGCGCGTGCCTGGTCCCGGCCGGTTCGAGCTGCGCCTGCCCGACGGCGCGGCAAACCCCTATCTGCTGCAGGCCGTCATCATCGCCGCCGGCCTTGACGGTGTCCGCTCGAAGGCCGATCCCGGCCGGCGCTACGACATCGACATGTACCAGTTCGGCCATACGGTGGAGGGCGCGCCGAAGCTGCCGCTCAACCTGCTCGACGCGTTGCGCGAGTTCGACAACGACAAATCGCTCAAGGCGGCGCTGGGTGAGGAATTCTCGTCGGCCTATCTAAAGCTCAAGCAGCAGGAATGGAATTCCTATGCTTCCCACTTCACCCAGTGGGAGCGCGACCACACGCTCGACATCTGATCCGGAATTGTTGCACGCCCGGCGCGAAACAGGTTCATGAAATACTCGATCTTCTCCCTCGCCCGGGCGGCATTTTCCGGCCATAAGAACTGGCAGCGCACCTGGCGCGACGCCACCCCGAAGAGCCACTACGACGTGGTGATCATCGGCGGCGGCGGCCATGGCCTGGCGACGGCATGGTTCCTCGCCAGCGAATACGGCATCAGAAATGTCGCCGTGCTGGAAAAAGGCTGGATCGGCTCCGGCAATGCCGGCCGCAACACCACCATCATCCGTTCCAATTACGGGCTGCCCGGCAATACAGGGTTCTACGAGCTTTCGATGAAGCTTTGGGAGCGCATGGAGCAGGACCTCAACTACAACACCATGGTCAGCCAGCGCGGCGTCATCAACCTCTACCATTCCGACGCGCAGCGCGACGCCTATGCGCGGCGCGGCAACACAATGCGCATCAACGGCATCGATGCCGAACTGCTCGACCTCGCCGCAGTCAGGAAGATGATGCCGTTCCTGAACTTCGACAACGCACGTTTCCCGGTGCAGGGCGGCCTCTTGCAGCGACGCGGCGGCACGGCAAGGCACGACGCCGTGGTCTGGGGCTATGCGCATGCGGCGAGCGCGCTCGGCGTCGACATCATCCAGAATTGCGAGGTGACCGGCTTTGTTCGCGACGGCAGCGGCAAGGTGACCGGCGTCGAGACATCGCGCGGCAGGATCGGTGCCGCCAAGGTCGGCATGGCGGTCGCCGGCTCCTCGTCGCGCGTCGCGGCGATGGCCGGCATGCGGCTGCCGATCGAAAGTCATGTGCTGCAGGCCTTCGTCTCCGAGGCGATCAAGCCGCTGATCCCCAATGTCATGACCTTCGGCGCCGGCCATTTCTACGTCAGCCAGTCCGACAAGGGCGGGCTGGTCTTCGGCGGCGATATAGACGGCTACAATTCCTACGCCCAGCGCGGAAATCTGCCTGTCATGGAAGACGTCTGCGAAGGCGGCATGGCGCTGATGCCGATGATCGGCCGGATACGGCTTCTGCGTCAGTGGGGCGGCATCATGGACATGTCGATGGACGGCTCGCCGATCATCGACAAGACACCGGTCGACGGGCTCTATCTCAACGCCGGCTGGTGCTATGGCGGCTTCAAGGCGACGCCCGGCTCCGGCCTGGTCTTTGCCCATCTGCTGGCGCGCGACGAGCCGCACAAGGAGGCTACCCGCTTCCGCCTCGACCGCTTCCGGCGAGGTGCCATGATCGACGAAAAGGGCCAGGGCGCCCAACCGAACCTGCATTGAAGGCTGGCTGAAGAAGCATGCGCATTGTCTGTCCCTTCTGCGGCGAACGCGAACTCGGCGAGTTCACCTATCTGGGCGACGCCAAGCCGGCGCGTCCGGCGGCCGGCGCCACCGAAGACGAGGTCTTCGACTATGTCTACCTGCGTGACAACATCGCCGGGCCGATGAGCGAATACTGGTACCATGGCGGCGGCTGCCGGGCCTGGCTGAAGGTCGCCCGCAATACGCTTACGCATGAGATTTCCTCCGTCGAGCCGGCGGCCGGCGTTGGTGCGAAGCAGGCTGCAAGATGAATTCTGTCCAGGTCAGCGCTCATCAGGCCACAGCGACGGAAGGCGGGCGATCGTGACCTCCAGCCAGCCCTATCGTCTCGTATCAGGCGGTCTCATCGATCGCGCCGCGCCACTGGGCTTCCGCTTCGACGGCAAGAGCTTTGCCGGCTTCCAAGGCGACACGCTGGCCTCGGCGCTGATCGCCAATGGCGTCAAGCTGGTCGGCCGCTCGTTCAAATACCATCGCCCACGCGGCATCCTGACCGCTGGTTCGGAGGAGCCCAACGCGCTGGTCGAACTGCGCAGCGGAGCGCGACGCGAGCCCAACACCAAGGCGACCACGGCCGAGCTTTATGACGGTCTGGAAGCGGCCAGCCAGAACCGCTGGCCGTCGCTGCGCCATGATCTGATGGCGGTCAACCAGCTGTTTGCGCCGATCTTCGTCGCCGGCTTTTACTACAAGACCTTCATGTGGCCGGCGAAATTCTGGGAAGCGGTCTACGAGCCGGCGATCCGCCGCGCCGCCGGCCTCGGTCGCGCTGCAGGCGTCGCCGATCCCGACCATTACGACAAGGCGTGGGCGCATTGCGACGTGCTGATTGCCGGGTCCGGCCCGGCCGGGCTGGCTGCGGCACTGGCGGCCGGGCGCGGCGGCGCCCGCGTCATCCTGTGCGAGGAAGATTTCGCGCTTGGCGGCCGCCTGCTCGCCGACGGCGGCATGGTCGACGGCGAGCCGGCAGCCGAATGGATTTCACGCACGCTGGCCGAACTCGCCGCACTGCCCGATGTCCGCATCATGAACCGCACGACGCTGTTCGGCGTCTATGATGGCGGCACCTATGTCGCGATCGAGCGGGTCAACGACCACCTGCCCTCGCCGCCCGAGCACCAGGTGCGCCAGCGGCTGTGGCGGATCGTAGCCAAGCGCTGCGTCGTTGCCGCCGGCGCCATCGAGCGGCCGATCGTCTTTGCCGGCAACGACACGCCCGGCGTGATGGTGGCTTCGGCAATGCGGACCTATGTCGCGCGCTACGCAGTTACCCCTGCAAAGAGGATCGCGCTGTTCACCAATAATGAGGATGGCTGGCGCACGGTCGAGACCGCGCTTGCCGCCGGGTTGCAGGTCGCGGCGGTCATCGATGCGCGCCCGGATGTCTCCGCCGCGCATCGCGCGCTTGCCGCAAAGACCGGCTTTGCCGTGCTCAACGGCTCGGTCAGCGGGGTCGAAGGCGGCAAGGACGGTGTCCGGACGATCGCGGTATCGCTCACCGGCGGCGCGCGCGCCGAGGTCGAGGCCGATGGGCTTGCCGTGTCCGGCGGCTGGAATCCGGCGGTCGGGCTGACTTCCTATCATCGCGGCCGGCCGAAATGGCAGGACGATATCGCAGCCTTCGTGCCGGATGGTGCGCCGCCCGGCATGGTGGCCGCCGGCGCCGCCAACGGCGCCTTCGGCCTAGGCGACTGCCTGCGCCAGGGCTTTGCCGCCGGATCCGCAGCAGCACAAAGCGCCGGCCGCGGCGGCAATGCCGGCACGCCGCCGGTCGGCGACGAAGAAGCCTTTTCACTGACCCCGCTCTGGCACGTCGCCGGCAAGGGCAAGGCCTTTGTCGACTACCAGCACGATGTCACCGCGTCCGACATCGAACTGGCGCAGCGCGAAGGTTTTGAATCGGTCGAGCATCTCAAGCGCTACACGACGCTCGGCATGGCCACCGACCAGGGCAAGACCTCGAATGTCGCCGGCCTCGCCATCATGGCTGCGTTGTCAGGCAAGTCCATTCCCGAAACCGGCACGACGATCTACCGCCCGCCCTATGTGCCGGTCGCCATCGGCGCCTTCGCCGGCCATCATCGCGACGAAAACTTCCACGCGACACGACTGACGCCGTCGCATCACTGGGCAGCCGAACAGGGCGCGGTGTTCGTCGACACCGGCCTGTGGAAGCGGGCGCAATGGTATCCGCGCGCCGGCGAAAAGGACTGGCTGGAATCGGTGACGCGCGAGGTCAAGGCGGTGCGCTCAGGCGTCGGCTTCTGCGACGTCTCGACGCTCGGCAAGATCGACGTGCACGGCCCGGATGCCGGCGCTTTCCTCGACCGCGTCTACATCAACACTTTCTCCAATCTTGCCGTCGGAAAAGCCCGCTACGGGCTGATGCTGCGCGAGGACGGCATCGTCTATGACGACGGCACGACGTCGCGGCTCGCCGAGGACCATTATTTCCTGACCACCACCACCGCCAAGGCCGGGCTGGTGATGCAGCATCTCGAATTCTGCCGGCAGGTGCTGTTCCCGGAATTCGACGTGCAGTTGACCTCGGTTTCCGACCAGTGGGCGCAATTCTCGATCGCCGGGCCGAGCGCGCGGGAGTTGCTGAAACAGGTCCTTGATGAATCCGAGGATTTGTCGAACGAAGGTTTCCCGTTCATGGGGGCGCGGGAAGTTGCGTTGCACGGTGGCATCAGAGCGCGGCTGTTCCGCATCTCCTTCTCCGGCGAAATGGCGTTCGAGATTTCGGTTCCCGCGCGCTATGGCGACGCGCTGGTGCGCAATTTGATGCTGGCCGGCAAGCCATTCGGGGTTACGCCCTACGGCACCGAGGCGCTCGGCGTCATGCGCATCGAAAAGGGCCATGTCGCCGGACCGGAGTTGAACGGCACGACGACCGCCGCCGACCTCGGCCTCGGCAAGATGATGTCGACCAAGAAAGACTTCATCGGCCGCGTCATGGCCGGGCGCGAGGCGCTGGTCGCGCCGAACCGCCAGGTCGTCGTCGGCATAAAGCCGGTCGACAAGACGCGCCGCCTGCGTTCCGGCGCGCATATTATCCCGAAGGGCGAGACGCCCGGTCCCGACAATGACCAGGGCTATGTCACCTCGGTCTGCTTTTCGCCGATGCTCGACCAGTGGATCGGGCTTGGGCTGGTCGAGCGCGGCCGCGAGCGCATCGGCGAGATCGTCCATGCGCACGATCCGCTGCGCGGCAAAGATTACGATGTCGAGCTCTGCAGTCCTGTCTTCTACGATCCGGATGGAGGGCGCCAGCGTGGCTGAGTTTTCCTGGATTGCCCGCAGTCCGCTGGAGAAAGCGCTTGTTGTCGGCGGCTACGGCGCGCGCGGCACGGCGGCCGGCGTATCGCTCACGGAGATCCGCAATTTCGACCTGATCCAGGTGATGGCGCGGCGCGGCAAAGCGGCAGAACTGGCGAAGGCTGCCGAAACCCGCTTCGGCGTTGCCGCTCCGAATGCGCCCAAAGCGGTCCGAGTTCCCGACGCCACGCTGATCTGGTCGGGACCGGATCAGTTCCTCGTCTTGTCGAAGGGCGGCATTCACGCGATGGAGAAGCTGAGCCAGGCGTTCTCGCAGTCCGCCTCGCTTTCCGATCAGTCGCATGCGCGCGCCTTGATCAGCGTCTCGGGAGCCAAGGCGCGCTCGATGTTGGCGAAATTGTTGTCGCTAGACCTGCACCCGGCGGCGTTCCCGGCCGGCACCGCGGCGGCGACCGCGGTCGATCACACCAGCATCAATCTCTGGCGTGGCAATGACCGGCCGGATGGGCAGGCGGTGTTCAATCTTCTGGTATTTGCGACGTTTGCCGAAAGCCTGTGGCATACGATGCTCGATGCGGCCGCGGAGTATGGCGTCGATATCGGGCATTCCGAGGAATTGGCATAGCCTTGGCGCGTCTTCCCTTCTCCCCTTGTTGTGGGAGAAGGTGGATCGGCGCGCAGCGCCGAGACGGATGAGGGGTGTTCCAGCGGAGTGAGAGGCTGGCGTTCCCTGGAACACCCCTCATCCGTCGCCTTCGGCGACGCCTTCTCTTCCACAAGGGGAGAAGGGGAGCTTGTGCCACCTCCACCTTGCCAAACCCGATCCCCCTGCTATTCTTCCCGCTAAAATAATTTCACGCACAGGCAAACTTGTTTCTCGAAACTAGGGTTGAGATGAGCCAGTCGCCCTACCCCGCCGTCGTCGCCGGACCGCCGCGGCCGAGCCTGATCCTGCGGCCAGGCCAGATCGCGCTGCCGGCCGGGATGGAGCGCTACACCGTCCACGGCAACGGCGCGGTGCTGATCGAGGTCGAGGCCGGCGATACGATCAGCGTGCGCAATGTCGAGGGCGGGCAGGCTTGCGAGCTGCTGGCATGGGACAGCAGCGGCGCGACCGATCCCGGCATTCTCGGAGAGCAATCGAACAGCAATGCCGCCGGCATCAAGGCGATGCTGGCCGAGGGCGACGATAGCCTCGCTTCCTTCCGCCGAGGCCTCGAGCGCCGCGAGGTGCAGCTCGATCAGGCAAAGGCGGTTCGCGTTTTCGGCGGCGCCACCCCTGCCGGTACCGAACAGGCTTTTGCCGTCGCCCGCGACGGTTCAATGCTGATTGCCGCGCCCGGCGGGCCGATGCTGGTCGACGGCCACGATACCGCGACGCCGCTTAGCATCGTCGTCCGGCGCGCCACCATCCGCCCGGCGGCGAAATCCAGGCTCGCCGACCCGCTGGCCGATCCCGTGCTCGATCTGCGCGTCCATTCGGCGACGGCGGAGGCCTACTTCGTCAAGGCGGGCGACTATCTGCAGATCATTGATGTCGACGGGCGCCAATGCACGGATTTCCAGTGCTTTTCGGCGCGCAAGCTGGACAAGGGCCGGGATCATCCGCTCGACGTGACGACGACGCGCACGCTGATGGGCTCGAGCTATCCGATGCCCGGCCTGCATTCGAAATACTACGACCAGGACATGGAGCCGCTGGTCGAGGTGGTGCAGGACACTTGCGACCGGCACGACGCGTTCGCGCTCGCCTGCGCTGCCAAATATTACGACGACATCGGCTATCCCGGCCATCCCAACTGCTCGGAGAATTTCAACCGCGCGCTGGCCGACAAGGGCGTCACGCCCCGCGCCGGCTGGATGGCGATCAACTTCTTCTTCAACACGGCGATCGACGCGCATGGCGTCGTGGTTTCGGACGAGCCGTGGTCGCGACCGGGCGACTATGTGCTGCTGCGCGCCTTGACCGACATCGTCTGCGTCTCGTCCGCCTGCCCCGACGACACCACGCCGGCCAATGGCTGGGACCTGACCGACATCCATGTGCGAACCTATTCCGGCCAGCACAAATTCTCGCGAGCGATCGCCAGACGCATGACGCCCGATTCGGAACCGAAAATGACCCGCGAGACCGCCTTTCATTCGAGCTTTGCCAAGCACACCCGCAACTTCGTCGAGTACAAGGGTTATTGGCTGGCCAATTCCTTTGCCAGGCAAGGCCCGATCGACGAATACTGGGCCTGCCGGCAGGACGCCGTGATCATGGACCTGTCGCCGCTGCGCAAGTTCGAGGTCACCGGCCCGGATTCGGAAGCGCTGCTGCAATACACGCTGACCCGCGACATCAAGAAGCTCGGCGTCGGTCAGGTGGTCTACTCCGCCATGTGCTACGAGCACGGCGGCATGATCGACGACGGCACGCTGCTTCGGCTCGGCAAGGATAATTTCCGCTGGGTTGGCGGCGACGATCTATCCGGCGAATGGCTGCGGGAAACGGCGCAAAAACTCGGCCTCAGCGTGCTGGTGCGCTCGTCGACCGACCAGATGCACAATGTCGCCGTGCAGGGACCGAAAAGCCGCGACATCCTGCGGCAGATCGTCTGGACCTCGCCGCTGCAGCCGTCGATCGACGAGCTTGAATGGTTCCGTTTCGCGGTCGCCCGCATCGGCGGCGGCAATGGCATTCCCGTCATTGTCTCGCGCACCGGCTACACCGGCGAGCTCGGCTACGAGATCTGGTGCCACCCGCGCGACGCCGACAAGGTCTTCGACGCGATCTGGCAGGCCGGCCAGCCGCACGGCCTGAAGCCGATGGGGCTGCAGGCGCTCGATATGGTGCGCATCGAGGCCGGGCTGATCTTTGCCGGTTACGAATTTTCCGACCAAACAGATCCGTTCGAGGCCGGCATCGGCTTCACCGTACCGCTGAAGACCAAGAGCGACGATTTCATCGGCCGCGAGGCGCTGATCCGGCGCAAGGAAAATCCGCAGAGGAAGCTGGTCGGCCTCGACATCGACGCCAATGTCGCCGTCGGCCACGGCGATTGCGTACATGTCGGCCGCGCCCAGATCGGCGTGGTCACCTCCGGCATGCGCTCGCCGCTGCTAAACAAGACCATCGCGCTGGCCAGGCTCGACGTCGCGCATTCGGCGGTCGGCACCGAGGTCGAGATCGGCAAGCTCGACGGCCACAGCAAGCGGCTGCCGGCGCGCGTTGTCGCCTTTGCCCATTACGACCCGCAAAAGACCAGGCCGCGCTCCTGATCGACGCTGCCCTGGTTCTTCCCTTCTCCGTTGCTGTCGTGGGAGAAGGGAGACCGCACCTGTTGGCAGCGCCAACGAAGCTCGACTGTTTCACAAACGCAATGTGCACAGCGTCACAAAGCGCTTGACGTGAAAGCGCGTTGGGTCAATCTTCACTGCTAAGAAAAAAATACTACTGAGCGGAAAACGCTTGGGGCCGTTCAACGTGAGCGTCGATGACGCCTCGCGAGATTGCGGCTGTTGCCGATGGGAACATCAAAAATGGGGAATCCACGTAAATGAGCACGATAGTCACCACCTTGGTGCCGCCTGCCGAAGGGCAGCTGCACCGGAACATCGATTGGCGCGGCGCCTTCTGGGTCGCAAGCGGCGTTCCGGCCCTTGTCCTGTTTTCGATCGGCGGCATCGCCGGCACTACCGGAACGCTGGCCTTCCTGATCTGGACCGTATCCATGGTCATGGGCTTCCTGCAGTCCTTCACCTATGCGGAAATCGCCGGGCTGTTCCCGAATAAATCCGGCGGCGCCTCGATCTATGGCGCCACCGCATGGCTGCGCTATTCGAAATTCATCGCGCCGCTTTCGGTGTGGTGCAACTGGTTCGCCTGGTCGCCGGTGCTGTCGCTCGGCTGCTCGATCGCCGCCGCCTACATCCTCAACGCACTGGCGCCGGTGCCGCTGTTCACCGACACTTCGCCGGAAGTCGCCGCCTATATCGCGGCCCATGCCGGAACCAGCGCCGCCGACGCCATCACCGCGGTCACCGCGGCGGCGACGCCGGCGATCCGTAACTGGACGCTCTACGGTCACACGCTTGGCCCGGTTTCCTTTACCTTCAACGCCACCTTTTTCCTCGGCGCGGTGCTGATGCTGATCATCTTCTCGATCCAGCACCGCGGCATCCTGGGCACGGCCAACGTGCAGAAATATATCGGCCTGCTGGTCATCATCCCGATGCTGATCGTCGGCGTGGTGCCAATCGTCACCGGCCAGATCGATTGGGCAAATTTCTCGCCGCTGGTGCCGCTCGCGGCAGCCTATGCGCCGGAGCCCGGCGCATGGAATATCGCCGGCTGGACGCTGGTGCTCGGCGGCATGTTCATCGCGGCATGGTCGACCTACGGTTTCGAGACCGCCGTCTGCTACACCTCCGAATTCAAGAACCCCGGCACCGATACCTTCAAGGCGATCTTCTACTCCGGCCTGTTGTGCATGCTGCTGTTCATCCTGGTGCCATTCACCTTTCAGGGCGTGCTCGGCTTGAACGGCATGCTGGCGACGCCGATCGTCGACGGCTCCGGCGTTGCCGATGCGCTGGCCGGCATGGTCGGCGGCGGACAGCTGATCCACAGCCTGCTGGTCATGCTGATGATCCTGGCGCTGGTGCTCTGCATCATGACGGCGATGGCCGGCTCTTCGCGCACGCTCTACCAAGGTTCGGTCGACGGCTGGCTGCCGCGCTACCTCAGCCATGTCAACGAGCATGGCGCACCGACGCGGGCGATGTGGACCGACCTGGTCTTCAACCTGATCGTGCTGGCCATCGCCTCGGCCGACGCGACAAGCTTCTTCTTCATCCTCGCGGTGTCGAATTGCGGCTATATCATCTTCAACTTCCTCAATCTCAATGCCGGCTGGATCCACCGCATCGACAATGGCCACATCGCGCGGCCCTGGAAGGCCCCGAGCTGGCTGCTCGGCCTCGGCGCGATCTTTGCCTACGTCAACGCTGTCTTCATGGGCGCCGGAGCCAAGGTCTGGAACCCGATGGCATTGTGGGCCGGGCTGATCACGGCAGCCTTGATCATCCCGGTGTTCTGTTTCCGGCATTACATCCAGGACAAGGGCAAATTCCCCGACCACATGCTGGCCGATCTCGGCATGAGCTCGTCCGACCTTACAGTGCGAAAGGCGGGGTTGCTGCCCTATCTGACGCTGGTCGCCGGCGTCGCGGTGATGCTGCTCGCCAACTGGCTGTTCGTCATCTGAGGCTTGCCTTGAGGGATCGGGTGCGCGATGCGCCCGATCCCCTGCCGGAACATCGAGACGCCCGGCACGTCGATTATTTGAGGCATAGCCCTATTTTGTTCTTGCTTTGTGCCCGCAGCTATGCTACTAAATTGAGTATGGTGCCAATTGGCTCCAAAGACCCGCCTCCCGAGGCGGGTTTTTCGTTTCTGACCCTGTTGGCGCCAGGCTCAATCGATCTTGATGAACACGCCCTTGGTGTTGAGATATTCGTCGAGGTGTTCGGCGCCACCCTCGCGGCCGTAGCCGCTCATCTTGTAGCCGCCGAAGGGCACGGCCGGATCGATGGCGTGATAGGTGTTGACCCAGACCGAGCCGGCGCGGATCTTGCGCGACAGCTGGTGGGCGGTAGCGAGATTTTGGGTGAAGACCCCTGCAGCCAGGCCGTAAGGCGTGTTGTTGGCCCGCTCGACCGCCTCGTCCAGAGCATCGAACGGCAAGGCTGAAATCACCGGCCCGAAGATCTCCTCACGGGCGATCTTCATGTCGTCCGAGACGCCGGCAAAGACGGTCGGCGCGACGAAATTGCCGGTGGCAAGCGCGCCTTCCACAAGCCGGGTGCCTCCGGTGACGAGTTTCGCCCCTTCCGCAGTGCCGGCCTCAAGGTAACCGGTGACCCGTTGCAACTGCTTTTCGGAGACGAGCGGGCCGATCTCGGTCGCCGGGTCGATGCCGTCGCCGACCCTGAGACCCTTGGCATATGCCGCCAGCCGCTCGACGAACTCGTCATGGACGGCGCGTTCGACAAACAGGCGCGAGCCGGCAATGCAGATCTGGCCGGAATTGGCGAACACCGACATCGCCGCCACCGGTACCGCCTTGTCGAGATCGGCATCGGTGCAGACGATGACCGGCGACTTGCCGCCGAGTTCCAGCGAGACGCGCTTGAGGTTGCCAGCCGAGGCCCGCACGATCGACTGGCCGGTTGCCGTCGAGCCGGTGAAGACGATCTTGTCGACGCCGGTGTGCTCGGCGAGTGCCGCGCCTGCCTCGGCGCCGGTGCCGGTGACGATGTTGACGACGCCTTCCGGGACGCCGGCTTCGTTCATGATGTCGGCGATCAAAAGCGGCGTCAGAGGCGCCTCTTCCGATGGTTTCAGCACGATGGTGCAGCCGGTCGCCAGCGCCGGGCCGATCTTCCAGATCGACGCCGCCGTTGGCGCGTTCCAGGGAATGATGGCGCCGACGACGCCGACCGGCTCCTTGCGGGTGAAAGAGACGATTTCGCCGGGCAGCGAGTTGTCGATGGTCTCGCCGTGCAGCGCCGTCGCCATGCCGGCATAGTAGCGCAGCATGCCGATGACGCGGTTGCGGTTGGCGCGGGTGCGTATGATCGGCATGCCCATGTCGGTGGTGTCGGAGCGGCTGATCTCTTCCCAGTGCTTTTCGAAGAGGTCGGCGATCCTCAGCAGCAGCACCTGCCGCTCATAAGGCTTGAACCGGCTCCATGGCCCCTCGAACGCCTTGCGGGCGGCAGTCACCGCGACGTCGATGTCCTGGCGGTCGGCGCGCGGCACTGTGGCGATGACCGCGCCGGTGGCGGGGTTGCGGCTCTCCATGGTCCGACCGGAGCGGGCATCAACCCAGCCACCGCCGATGAACATCCGGCGATGGCGCCCGTCGATCGGCAGCCGCAGCGCCGCCGCTGTCTGAGGCATGGTCATAACGTCCTCCTCCGGCGCCTACGCCTGGTGGGCGGATTAAACCGCCGGAGGTCACATTTGCCAACAGCGCTATTCGGCCGCCAGGGCCAGTTGCGGCCTTTCGTTCTTTTCTTCCGTCTCGGCCGGCTGCTCCACCACCTTCTTGGGCTCCCTGCCGAAGAACAGCGCATAGGCTGCCGGCAGGACAAGGATGGTCAGCACCGTGGCGACGAGAATGCCGCCCATCATGGCGTAGGCGAGCGGCCCCCAGAAGACGCCGCGCGAGATCGGGATCAGCGCCAGCACCGCCGTCAGCGCCGTCAGCACGATCGGCCGGAACCGGCGCACCGCCGAGCCGATGATGGCCTCGGAACGCTCCACGCCGGCGGCGATGTCCTGGTCGATCTGATCGACCAGGATGATCGAGTTGCGCATGATGATGCCGAGCAGGGCGATGACACCGAGGATGGCGACGAAGCCGAACGGCGCGCCGCTGATCAAAAGTGCCGCGGCCGCGCCGATAATGCCGAGCGGACCGGTCGCCAGCACCAGCATCGCCTTGCCGAAATGCTGCAGCTGGATCATCAGCAGCACGACGATGACGGCCAGCATGATCGGCGCTTTCGCCGCAATCGAGGCCTGGCTTTCGGCCGCATCCTCGGCGCCGCCCTGGATCTCGATCTTGTAGCCGGGGGCGAGGCTGGCGCGCAGGCCCTGCATCTCGCTGTACATTTTCATGGCGACATCGTTCGGCTGCACGCCATCCGGAAGCGTGGCGCGTACACTGATGGTCGGCAAGCGGTCGCGCCGCCATTCGACGCCTTGCTCCAGCACCGGGACGATCTTGGCGACCTGCGACAGCGGCACGGAGCCACCGAAATCGGTCGGTATATAGACGGAGTCGACCGCCGACAGCAGGTGACGGCTTGCCTCCGGCTCACGGGCGACGATCGAAACCGTCTCCTCGCCGTCGCGGAAGTCATCGAGCGGCGCTCCCGACATGGTCGCCTGCAGCATCTGGCGGATGCGCTGCGAGGTGACGCCGAGCGCACGGGCACGATCCTGGTCGATCACCAGCTTCATCGCCGGCACCGGCTCCAGCCAGTCGTCGTGGATGGCGCCGAGCAGCGGATTTGCCTGGAACTTCGCCTTTACCTCGTCGGCAATGCGTCGCACCTCCTGGCGATCGGGACCCATGACGCGCATCTGCACCGGCCAGCCGGTCGGCGGACCGAGGAACAGGCGATCAACCTTGGCGCGGATCGATGGGAAATCCTCAGCCAGGATGGTGCGCAGCTTGACGATCAGCCGCTCGCGGGCCGGTTCGTCATTGGCCATCACCAGAAGCTGGGCGAAGTTCGGGTTGCGAAGCTGCTGGTCGAGCGGCAGGAAGAAGCGCGGCGCGCCTTCGCCGATATAGGTGGCTATGAAGCGCTTGTCCTTGTCGTCCATCATCCTGGCTTCGAGCGCCTTGGCCTGGGTCTCGACTTCCTTGATGCTGGTGCCTTCCGGCAGCCAGAGATCGACGAGGATTTCCGGACGCGACGATTGCGGGAAGAAATTCTGCGGAATGAACTGGAACGCCCACAGGCTGGTGGCAAACGTCATCAGCGTCATCACCAGGACGATGATGCGATGGCGCACCGCCCATGCCACGGTCGAGCGAAGACGGCGGTAGAAGCGCGTGTCGAAGACATCGTGATGGTTGCCGGCGTGCTTGCGCTGCTTCAGGATCATGTGGCCGAGCCACGGCGTGAAATAGACCGCCGCAAACCAGGACACGACCAGCGCGATGCCGACGACGTAAAACAGGGTGCGCACATATTCGCCGGCGGTCGAGGCAGCGAACCCGACGGGAATGAAGCCGGCCGTGGTGATCAGCGTGCCGGTCAGCATCGGGAAAGCGGTCGAGGAGTAGGCGAAGCTCGCCGCCTCGACCTTGACCAAGCCTTCCTCGAGCTTTCGCTCCATCATTTCGACGACGATCATCGCGTCGTCGACCAAGAGGCCAAGGGCGATGATCAGCGCACCGAGCGAAATGCGCTGCAGGTCGATGCCGAGCTCGTACATAATGGCAAACGTAGCCGCCAGGACCAGCGGAATGACGATCGCGATTACCAGGCCCGAACGCCAGCCGATCGACAGGAACGAAACGAAAAGCACGATCAGGAGCGCTTCGCCGAGCGCTTCCATGAATTCGCTCACCGCCTCTTTCACCACGTGCGGCTGGTCGGAAATCTGATCGACCGCAACGCCATAGGGCAGCGCCTCTTCGAAGCGCTTGTAGGTTGCTTCGACGTCCTTGCCGACGTCGGTGACGTTGAAGCCCTTGGCCATGACGACGCCGAGCTGGACGCTGTCGTGACCGTTGAAACGGTATTTGCGCTGGTACGGATCCTCGAGGCCCGAGGTCACGGTGGCGATGTCGCCAAGGCGCGTCACCTGGTTGCCGGCGCGCAGGCGAAGCTCGCGGATGTCGGCCGCCCTGGTGACATCGCCCTCGACCGAAATGCGCACCGAACGCTGGCCGGTGTCGACCGAACCTGCCGGGTCGACATTGTTCTGGCCTCGGATCGCATTCTGCAGGTCGGTCAGCGTCAGGCCGCGTTCGGCAAGCGCCTTGGACGAAACGTCGATGTAGAGTTTTTCCGGCTGGTCGCCGATGATCACGGCCTTCTCGACACCGGGCGTCGTCAGCAACATGTCACGCGCCTGGATGGCGAATTTCTTCAGCTCGGGATAGCTGTAGCCGTCGCCGCTGATCGAATGCAGGGTGATGAAAGTATCGCCGAATTCGTCATTGAAGTAGGGCCCGAGCAGCCCCTGCGGCAGCTCATTGGCGATATCGCCGACCTTCTTGCGCACCTGATAGAAAGCATCGGCGACCTGCGCCGGATTGGTGTCGCCCTTAACCTGCAAGGTGATGATGGCGCTGCCGGCGCGGGTGTAGGAGCGGACAAAATCGAGGTGTGGGGTTTCCTGCAGCTTGCGCTCGATCTTGTTGACGACCTGGTCCTCCATCTCCTTGATCGAGGAGCCTGGCCAGATCGCCTGGACGACCATGACGCGGAAGGTGAAATCGGGGTCTTCCTTCTGGCCCATGCGCATCAGGCCGAGCGCACCGGCGACGATGATCAGCCCGAACAGGAAGCGGGCAATGCTCGGATGGCCGATTGCCCAGCGCGAAAGATTGAAAGACCGCTTTTCATTGGTGTCGATGGTCATCGGCGTCAGTCCGTTTCAATTTGATCAACAGAGCACGCGCTTTCGCATGCCCAAGGAACTTCCGATGTGGGCTTCCGGGCGGCGTGGCTTTCCGAGTTGAGAGATCTACATCGCGGTGGGACGCGAGGATCGACGTGGGGGTTACATCGACCTGAGATCTCGAAAATCGGGGGAGGCCTGCCGCCCGGAAACCGTGAATTGCCTGGCCGTCAGCGCAAGCGCCTTGCAGCGTCATCGGCAGACGCCGACTGTTGCGCTGCATCACCGGTCAGCTTGACTTTCAGATTCTCGGTCATGAACTGCGTGCCGGCGGCGACGACCACGTCACCCGGCTTCAGCCCATCGGCGACACTGACGCCGTCGGGGGTGAAGGCGGCGACCTTGACCGGATGCGCGTGGACGGTCCCGCCATTGCGGTCGACGGTCCAGACGATCGATTGGCTGTCCTTTTGCGCCAACGCGGCTAGCGGGATCGACACCAGCTGCTGCCGGTTGTCCGCCGCGGCTTCGATGGAGGCGGTCATGCCTAGCAGCACGCGAGGATCGTTGGGCAGGCTGACGCGAACGGCAAAGGTGCGCGACTGCGGATCGGCGCTGCCGGCGACTTCGCGGACCTTGCCGTCGAGCGTCAGCGCCTCGTCGGACCAGAAGCCAGCCTTGACGGTCTTGCCCGGCTTGAATTCGGCGATATCGGTTTCCGGAACAGCGATCAGAACTTCCTTCTCGCCGTCGATGGCAACGGTCACCACCGGCGTGCCGGAGCCGACCACCTGGCCGACATCGGCGGCAACGGCGGTGACGATGCCGTTCTTGTCCGCCTTGAGATCGGTATAGCGGACCTGGTTCTGCGCCTGGGCAAGCTGCGAGCGGGCGGAGTCTCGCGTGGCGACCGCCTGATTATAGGTGAGCGTCGCCTGCTCGAGCTGCGACTTCGGCGCGAAATTCTTGGCGTAGAGCTGTTCGGCGCGCTTGCGCGTAAGCTCGACTGTCTCGACCTGACGGTCGGCGGCATCGAGGCTGGCCTGAGCGCTTCTCACCGAAAGCTCGTAGTCGGTGGGATCGATGCGGGCGAGAACGTCGCCCGGCTTGACGCGGTCACCGATGTCGACAAGGCGCTCGGTGATCTTGCCGTTGATGCGAAAACCGAGACTCATCTCGGTGCGGGCACGCACCGATCCGGAATAGGAAAGCTGACGGGTATCACTCGCCTTGGCGATCTCGACCACCTTGACCGGGCGGATGATCTCGGTGACCTCGGCTTTCTCCTGCGAGCAGCCAGCGAGGCCGAGGGTGGCAACGACAAGCAATGCCAGGCCTGCGGCCGGTCGCCCGTTGGTGATGGACTTGGACAAAGACACTTTTCGTACTCCCGAACTGTGGAGATGAATTCTCGGCATCGCCGCCCGACGGGCGGCAACGGTCATTTCTTCAAGGCTCTGATGGCAAAGTCGGCAAGCTCGTCCGGCGTTGCCCGGTTCTTCTTGGCGAGGCACTGGGCCACCATCTGCGGATGACAGAGGCTGATAATGGCAGCGCCGAAACACCGGGAAGCGATCACCGGATCCTGATCGACGAACTCGCCGGTAGCGATGCCCTCGCGGATCACTTCCGCGACCAGTTCATGGATGCTGTCGATGTGCTTTTCGATGACGTGCCAGTCGCGCTCGATGGCGACGATGACCATCTCGTGGACCTTCTCCTGGTCGATCATGGTCTCGAGCGTCCACTGATAGTGCGTACACACGTAGCGGCGGAGCTTTTCGCTGGCGGTGCCGGGGCTATGGCAGGCTTCGTAGGTCAACCGGTAGCAGGTCTCGAGCATACGGCCGCAAACCGCCTGGTGGATTTCCACCTTGGAGGCGAAGAAGCGATAGATGTTGGCGGTCGACATGCCGAGTTCGCGCGCTATGTCGGCGACGTTGGTCTTGCCGTAGCCGTAGTGGCGGAACAATCGCTCCGCGCAATCCAGGATGCGCGTGACATTTTCCTGGCGGGCGGAATCGGCGGTGGCGTCTAGGGTTTCAAGCATCTCGTTGGCCAAAATTTACGACTGACGAATTTAGAATTTCGTCACTCGTAAATTGAAAACCGTCACCTGTCAAGGCACGATTTTGGGCGCTGACGACAGAGGGTGACATCTCTGGACGGAGTTGGCCCATGAAGCGCATGTGGTTCACGCCGGGTGCGCCTGCAACGCCGCCCCGTGTTTTTTGACGCAAAGGAATTTGAAATGATGCTTTCCGAAAAACGGTTCCGTTTCGGATCGGGCGTTAAGGCTGCTTTGTCATCTCCCGCAGCCGGAACTTCTGGATCTTGCCTGTCGAAGTCTTCGGGATCTCCGCGAAGATCACCGCTTTCGGCACTTTGAAGCGGGCGAGCAGCGCGCGGCAGTGCTCGATGATTTCGGCCTCAGTCGCCGCCTTGCCCGGCTTCAGCTCGACATAGGCGACGGGCACCTCGCCCCATTTGTCGTCGGATCGGGCGACAACGCCGCAGGAGGCAACGGCGGGATGCTTGTAGAGTGCCTCCTCGACCTCGATCGAGGAGATGTTCTCGCCGCCGGAGATGATGATGTCCTTGGAACGGTCCTTGAGCTGGATGTAGCCGTCCGGATGCATGACGCCGAGGTCGCCCGAATGGAACCAGCCGCCTGCGAAGGCCTCGTCGCTCGCCTTGCGGTTCTTGAGATAGCCTTTCATGACGATGTTGCCGCGGAACATCACCTCGCCGATGGTCTCGCCGTCGGCCGGCGTCTCTTGCATCGTCTGCGGGTCCATCACCGTCAGGCCTTCGAGCGCGGCGTAGCGCACGCCCTGCCTCGCCTTCTTCGCCGCCCTCGCCCCCTTCTCCAGCCGATCCCACTCGCCATGCCATTCGTTGACGACGGCCGGGCCGTAGGTCTCGGTCAGGCCGTAGAGATGGGTGACGGCAAAGCCCGCATCGGCCATGCCCGACAGCACCGCCTCAGGCGGCGGCGCCGCGGCGGTGTTGAAGGTGACGGTCTGCGGAAACTGCCGCTTGTCCTCGTCCCTGGCGTTGATCAGCACCGACATCACCACCGGCGCGCCACACAGATGGGTGACGCCGTGATCGGCGATGGCGTCGTAGATCGGCTTCGCCCGCACCCAGCGCAGGCAGACATGGGTGCCAGCCTGCACGGCAAGCGTCCAGGGAAAGCACCAGCCGTTGCAATGGAACATCGGCAGCGTCCACAGATAGACCGGGTGCTTGCCCATGCCGGCATGGATGGTGTTGGCATAGGCCATCAGTGCCGCGCCGCGATGGTGACAGACGACGCCCTTCGGATTGCCTGTCGTGCCGGAGGTGTAGTTGAGCGAGATGGCATCCCATTCGTCGTCCGGCATCGACCAGGCGAAATCCTCGTCGCCGTCGGCGACAAACGCCTCATAGTCCAGCGTGCCGATCCGTTCCCCCTTGGGATAGGGCGCATCGGCGGCATAGTCGGGATCGTCGTAATCGATCAGCAACGGCCTGACCTTGGCCAGCGTCAGCGCTTGCCGGACCACGCCGGCGAATTCGCGGTCGACGATCAGCACCTTGCTTTCGGCGTGATCGAGCTGGAAGGCAATGACGGCGGCATCGAGGCGGGTGTTGAGCGAGTGCAGCACCGCCTTGGTCATCGGCACGCCGAAATGCGCTTCCAGCATCGGCGGTGTGTTGGACAGCATGACGGTGACGGTGTCGCCCTTGCCGATGCCGCGCTTAGAAAGGGCCGAGGCAAGCCTCAGCGAGCGTTTCCAGAAATCGCGATAAGTCGAGCGCCGGCGGCCATGAATGATGGCGACCTGGTCGGGAAAGGTTTTTGCCGCCCGCTCGAAATAGGTGAGCGGCGTCAGCGGCTGATGGTTGGCCGGGTTCCTGTCGAGATCCTGTTCGTAGGGATTGCCCATCCCGTCCTCCCCGATGTTCGTCCAGAACTTTAGCTACAGGTTTGCGGTCCGTCACCACCAACGATGCCGCGACAGACCGCATTTGGCACAATGACGGTCTAGATTCGACCGGCGCGAGAGCATTACCTGCCCGCGCGTAGTTTGACTTTTGTCGAGAGCCGTGAATAATGTCAGCGAGGAGATGGCATGGCGATCCGACCGGCAGAACAGCTTATCCACAAGGCCGCGTGGCTTTACTACGCACACGGCTTGCGCCAGGATCAGGTGGCCAGCCAGCTCAAGATTTCGCGTGCCTCGGTGGCGATGTATCTGCGCAAGGCGCGCGAGACCGGCATCGTCAACATCTCGACCTCGACCCAGCTTTTCACCGACGACGTCCTGGCGCGCGAGCTGGAAGACGCGCTGAAGCTCGACGCCGTCTGGATCGCGCCGGAAAACGGCTATGTCGCCGACCCGTCCACCGACATCGCGGTACTTGCGGCAAGCGTCTTTCTCGAGCTGGTCAGGAAGGGCGACCGCATCGGCGTCGCTTGGGGGCGGACCATCTACACCATCGCCGATATCATGTCCTATGCCGATCTGCAGGACGTCACCGTGGTGCAGCTCTGCGGCAATCTGGGCGCCCCCTATTCGTACCGGCCGGACCAATGCACCATGGAAATCGCGCGCCGGCTCAACGCCAAGGGACTGAATTTTTACGCGCCGCTGGTGCTGACGACGGAAGAACTGGCACGCGGCCTGCGCGCCGAGCCGGTGATCCGCGAGCAATTGTCGGGCATCGGTGACTGCAACCTGGCGCTATACTCGGTCGGCTCGGTGGACACCGACAGCCATCTGGTCAAATGCGGCGCGCTGACGCCAAGCGAAATGGCTACATTGCGCAAGGCGGGTGCGGCCGGCGTCATTGCCGGGCAAATCATCGACGCCCAGGGCCAGGCGCTCGACTGCAGCTACAACCGCCGGCTGATTTCGGCGGAGCTGTCATCGCTGCGCCAGATCGAAAAGCGCCTTGTGGTGGTGCAGGAGGAGAGCAAGTTCGAACCGCTCGTCGCGGCGATCGCCGGCGGGCTCTGCACCCATCTCGTCGTCGGCGCGCGCATGGCACGACGGCTGCTCGACCATGCCGGAGCGGCAGCAGAAAAGGTAGCCTGATAGCCGCCGGTGCGTTGTCATCAAGGCGTCGCGGCATTCCTGTTCACAACAAAGAGAAATCGGACGAAGCTGACATGAAGAACCTATGGAATGACGGCGAGGCGGAGAAGCTGGTCGCCGACTATGCAAAGAAGGGTGTGGCCCGCGACCTGGCGTTGCGCGTCTACACGACCAGGCTGCTGGGCGGCGAGCCGCGGCTCGTCCTACATGGCGGCGGCAACACCTCGTGCAAGACCAAGGCCACCGATCTTGTCGGTGACGAGTGGGACGTGCTCTGCGTCAAGGGCAGCGGCTGGGACATGGGCGTCATCGAGCCGCAGGGGCTGCCGGCGGTCAAGCTCGGCGCGCTGTTGAAGGCGCGGTCGCTGAAGAAGCTCTCCGACGAGGACATGGTCGCGCTGCAGCGGGCGAACCTCATCGATCCGTCCTCGCCAAATCCATCGGTCGAGACGCTGCTGCACGCCTTTCTGCCGCACAAATTCGTCGACCACACGCATTCGACCGCAATCCTCGCCATCGTCGACCAGGAGGACAGCGAGGCGCTGAGCCGCAAGGTGTTCGGCGAAAAGATGGGCTTTGTGCCTTACATCATGCCGGGCTTCGATTTGGCGAAGGCGGCCGCCGATGTTTTCGACGCCGATCCGATGGTCGAAGGCCTGATCCTCGACAAGCATGGGATTTTCACCTTCGGCGACGATGCCAAACAGGCCTATGACCGGATGATCCATTACGTGAACGTCGCCGAGGATTTCATCGCCAGCCACGGCAAGCCGCGCACCGAAAAGCTGGCACTGCCAGCCGGGCTGGCCAAGCCCGCGGAGATTGCTCCGATGCTGCGCGGCGCGGTGGCGGTGGCGCGCGGTGAAGGCCGCTTCGACCGCATGATCAGCGATTTCCGCACCTCGGATGCGATCGTGGATTTCATCAATTCGGCAAAAATTGCCGACTATGCCGGGCGCGGCGTGTCGACACCCGACCTGTCGATCCGCATCAAGACCGGACCGATGGCACTGCCGGCGCCCGACGCTGACAAGGTAGGCGACTACAAATCCGTCATCCGCCAGCATGTCGAGAAATTCGCCAAGGACTATCGCGCCTATTTCGAAACCAATGATGCGCTCGACGACGTGAAGCGCACCATGCTCGATCCGATGCCGCGGCTGACGCTGGTGCCCGGCCTCGGCATGTTCGGCCACGGCCGCACGCTCAAGGACGCGAAGATCGCCTCCGACGTCGGCGAAATGTGGATCGAGGCGGTGCGCGGCGCCGAAGCCGTCGGTGACTTCCGCCCGCTCTCTAAAGCCGACCTGTTCCCGCTCGAATACTGGTCGCTGGAACAGGCCAAACTCGCCTCCAACAAGCCGAAGCCGCTGACCGGCCAGGTGATGCTGGTCACTGGCGGCGCCGGCGCGATCGGTGCTGCCACGGCAAAGCTGTTCGCCGACAACGGTGCCCATGTCGTCGTCGTCGATCTCGATGCGTCAAGGGCTGCCGAGGCGGCAAAAAAAGCCGGCAACAATTCGATCGGCATTGGCGCCGACATCACCGATCCGGCGCAGATGCGCGCTGCGTTCGACAAGGCGGTCGACGTCTACGGCGGCCTCGACATTCTCGTCTCGAATGCCGGTGCCGCCTGGGAGGGCCGGATCGGCGAGCTCGACGACGCCACCTTGCGCAGGAGTTTCGAACTCAATTTCTTCGCCCACCAGTCGGCGGCGCAGAATGCCGTGCGCATCATGCTCGAACAGGGCACCGGCGGCGTGCTGTTGTTCAATACCTCCAAGCAGGCGGTCAATCCGGGGCCGAAGTTCGGCGCTTACGGCATTCCCAAGGCGGCAACGCTGTTTTTGTCCAGGCAATATGCCCTCGACTACGGCGCGCATGGCATCCGCTCCAATGCCGTCAACGCCGACCGCATCCGTTCGGGGCTGTTGACCGATGCCATGATCGCCAGCCGCTCGGGCGCACGCGGCGTGTCGGAGAAGGAGTACATGTCCGGCAACCTGCTCGGGCAGGAAGTGACGGCCGAAGACGTCGCCCAGGCCTTTCTGCATCAAGCGCTGGCCGAGCGGACAACCGCCGATGTGACGACGGTCGATGGCGGCAACATCGCGGCGGCATTGAGGTAGGCGGAACCGGCCGAGACAGGCACGCAACTCGGAATTTTGCGACACGGCCATGGAAGACATTCTCGAACGGCTGCTACAGCAGGCCTCGGATGTCTTCCCAAGCCTTGCTGCCCAGCTTTCGATCGGTCTCGTCATTGCCTCCGTGTGCGTGCAATGCGGAGCGTGGTGTGTTCTCGCCTGGCAAGAGAATGCGGTGTCCCGCGTCCGGCGACGAAATGAGATGAATGACCTTACCTGCTTCGCCGCACCGCCTAACAATATCTCGGGCGAACGATAGGGAAGGCCACAGCGCATCGTCGCCGCCGGCGACGAGCAGAATCTCGGCCGATGCGGTCTCAACAGGGATGGTCGCCGCATTCGCTTCCCGCTTGAGCGTTTTCAAACAACTTTCGAAAAGCCCCCTGTAGGACACCTGGCCATCGACGTACTCTGGTGTCCAATCTGGATCTGTCGGCACAAACGGCAGCGCGATGCCGTCGAGCGACCATGAGGATCGTTCAGGCCAGCTGACACCATCGCGGCCCGCACCGATATTTCCCCAAACTACGGATGACGGGCTAATCGCGACCACCGCATCAATTCGCTGGTCATGGACCGCGGCAAGCAATGACGCCTCGGCACCCTTAGACGTGTCCACATAGACGATACGACGGCATCCTGTTTCAATGAGATAATCGGTTGCCGCAAAGACATATTCCGGGAACCTGGCCTTCACCGCCAAACCACTGCAGCGCCAAGGCCGACGTACCCGCATTTGCAAAGAGCCGCGCGCGCCCAACATCAACACGGCCACTCGATCCACCCAACACCACAACGCCCGTGGTGGCCGTCAAGCATCGAAAACATGTTCCGGCGACAGCGCCGGTAAGACTTTCCTCTACCGCCCGCACCTCCATGTACCCGTCAATCCTGGATTTCGGTTGTCCAATCGGCCCGCAAAGCCGGTGGCTGCGACAATTGAATTCGGTGGTCCGGCACGCCAGACATCTTCGACAAAAAGGCCGCCTGCAACAAGCTGCGGCAGACGGCTATTGTTTTGCTCGTGCCGAAAGTCACTTCGCGTTCGGGTTCGGCATCCAGGCCGGCATCGCGACATCGGCATGGGCGAATTGCGGCAGCTTGGCCGAGAGGTCCTCCATGTTCTTGATGTCCTTGTCGATCAGATCCTTCTGGGTGATCAGCGTCGGCGGCACGATGACGTTGTGGCCCGGGTCTTCGCCGGCCAAGAGTTGCGCCAGCGCACGCACCGAGACCTGGCCGACGACGGCCGGGTTGGTGGCGGCGGTTGCCGCCCAGGCGCTGTCCGGCTCGCGCATCGCGGCGATGTCCGAGGTAGAGATGTCGGCCGAATAGATCTTGATGTCCTTGTTCAACCCGGCCTCGTCGACGGCGATCTTCACGCCTTTGGCGAATTCGTCATAGGGCGCGAACATCACCTTGATGTCGGGATGAGCCGACAACACCGAGCGAGCCTGGTTGGCGACCGAATTGGCGATCGGATTGTCGAGCGTGCCGAACATGGCGACTTCGTTGATGCCCGAATATTTCTTCTTGAATTCGACCCAGGTCTCGTTGCGGCGGTCGAGCGGCGCGATGCCGGCGACATAGACATAGCCGGCCTTCCAGCTCTCGCCATTGTCTTTGACCGCCTGTTCGAGTGCGAGGCGCGCGAGGTCGCGGTCGGATTGCTCGATCTGCGGGATCTTGGGGTTTTCGACATTGACGTCGAAGGCGACGACCTTGATGCCGGCATCGACCGCGCGCTGGGCGGCGTCCTTCATCGATTCCGTCAGTCCGTGCTGGATGATGATGCCCTGGACGCCGAGCGCGATGGCCTGGTCGACCATGTCGGCCTGAAGCGCTGCGTCCTGGCGACTGTCGAGCACGCGCAGGTCGACGCCGAGCGCCTTGGCCTGCGCCTCGACGCCGGACAAATACGCCTGGAAGAAGTCGCCGGTCGAGAGATAGCGGACCAGCGCTATCTTGACGGCGCCCGGTTTGTCGAACGGCGCTGGCCGATCCTGCGCCATCGCTGGCAACTGCATCAGCAATGTTGCGCCGGCAAGCCCGAGCGCTGCCTTCCCCAAAAGTCTTCTTGTGATGTTCACGTCGCTTCCTCCACTTGTTGAACCCAAAATGTAACCGGTCGAAACCTATCTCCTGCCCCTGCCGGACAGGGCGAAGGTGAAGACAAGGGCGACCACGAGAACCACGCCCTTGACGAAATCCTGCGTGTAGTAAGGCGCGTTCATCATCGTCAGGCCCTGCAGCAGCACGCCGACAAACACCGCGCCGACAGCCGTGCCGAAGGCGTTCGGCTTGGCGGCGCCGAGAACCGCGTAACCGATGAGTGCCGCAGCCACCGCGTCGAGCAACAGATTATTACCCGAGGCGATGTCGCCACGTCCAAGCCGGGCGGCGAGCAAAATGCCGCCGATCGAGGCAAAAACCCCAGAAATAACGTAGGCCCAGATTTTGTATGCCTTGACAGGCGCGCCGGCGAGTTCGGCAGCGCGTTCGTTGCTGCCGACCGCATACATCATGCGCCCGAAACGCGTGTATTCTAGAAAGAACCAGATCAGTACGGCCAGCACGAGCAGGACGACGACCGACACCGGGATGAGGTTCGGGATGAAGAAGTCGAAGCGATGGCGGCCAAGCGCCAGGAACGCGGCGCCGAAGCTGCCGTTGGCGACCGAGCCGTCGGGCATGGTCATGCCGGTGGCGATCGAACGGCCCTCGGTAGGTATGCGCTGCAGGCCGATAAGCAGGAACATCATGCCGAGCGTCGCCAAAAGGTCCGGCACCCGCATATAGACGATCAGCCAGCCATTGATGAGGCCGACGACGGCGCCGATCACAAGACAGACGACGACCGCCACGACGGCGTTCTGTTCCAGCACCACCATGACATAGGCAGCCGCCATCATGGCGCTGGTGGCGACCGAGCCGATCGACAGGTCGAAGCCGCCGACGACCAGCGTGGCGGTGACGCCGAGCGCCAGAACGCCGGTGATGGCGACCGACTGGAAGATGAAGACGGCGCTTTGCGGCGAGACGAAACCATCGGCGGCGACGGCGAAATAGGCGATCAGCCCGAACAACAGAACGATGAAGCCGTAGCGAATAGCATGGTCGCGCAGGATCATTCAGCGCTCCCGCACGCTGGCACCGTCTTTATCCGACCCGAATTCATGCCCTCTCCATTCCAATTCTCATCGTCTTCCCGCTGTCAGGCTGCACTGTGCAACGGCCCGCCCGCCACTTCGGCCAGCAGACGCTCGAGATCGACATCGGTATTGCGGTGCTCGCCGACGATCGTCTGCTCCGACATCACCAGGATGCGATCGGCTGTCTCCAGGGCTTCGTCGAGTTCGGTGACGAACAGCAGCGTCGCGCGGCCGTGGGCGCTCGCCCGCAGCTTTGCGGCGATATCGCGTCTGGCCGAGATGTCCACACCTTGAAACGGCTCGTCGAGGATGAAAAGCCTTGCCGCCTGCGACATCCAGCGGGCGACCATCACCTTCTGCTGATTGCCACCGGAAAGCGACGCCATCTCGTCCCTCTCGGAGCGGCAGACGATGCCCAACTCCTGGATCTGCTGGCGGGCAACAGCGCGTTCGATACCGCGTTTGAGAACACCGAGACGCGACATGCGACTGTGGAACGGCAGGCTGATGTTTTCCTGGATGTTGAAGTCGCCGACGATGCCGTTTTCGCCCCGGTCCTTGGCGACGAGAAACACGCCGGCGGCAATCGCTTCGCCGGTCGACGCCGGCGCATAGGGTTTCCCGTTCAGCACCATGGTCCCGGACAGCGGCTTGCGCAAACCGAACAGCGTCTCGGCGAGTGCGGTCTTGCCGACGCCGACGAGGCCGGTGATGGCGACGACCTCGCCGTCGCCGAGGGTCAGCCAAATCGGCCTGGCGCCTTCAGCAATCCGCAACGCATCGGCAGTGAAAATTGCTTTGGCCGAATTCCTGGCGACGATCCGCTCGAGCTGGATCTTACGGCCGAGCATGGCGTTGACCGCACCTTCGTAATCCAGCGGCTTCTTGTCGAAGATACCTGAGATAACCCCATCGCGCATTGAAATGATGCGATCGGCAAGCCGTCTGATATCCGACATACGGTGCGAGATGTAGAGGATCGCCACGCCTTGCCGGCGGAGCCGGTCGAGCAATGCGAACAGCCGGTCGGCTTCGGCGCTGGACAGCGAGGAGGTCGGCTCGTCGAGGATCAGCACTTTCGGCCGGTGCGCCATGGCGCGGGCGATCGCCACCATCTGGCGATCGGCCAGAGAGAGATCGCTGATCCGGGCCTTGAGGTCGATGGCCAGTCCCATACGGTCGGCCACCGCCTTTGCCTCGCGACGCACTCGGCCCGGATTGAACAGCGTCGGCACGCCGCTGCCGCTCAGCCTGTCGAGGGTAAGGTTGGTTGCGACGTCGAGGTCGGCGACGACGCCGTCATTGATGTTCTGGTGGACAGTAACGACGCCGGCGCGGATCGCCTCCGCCGGCGTTTTCGGGTCGAACTCATGCCCGGCAAGCGACATCGAGCCGCCGCCATGGTCGTAAACGCCGCTGATGATCTTGACGAGGGTGGATTTGCCGGCGCCGTTGGCGCCCATCAGCACGGTCACTTCGCCGGCATGCAATTCGAGCGAGACGCCGCCAAGCACCTCGATATGGCCAAAGGATTTCCTCAGGCCGTCGACGCGGAACACGGCATCATTGCCCATTCGTTCCTCCCTGACCGTGACGCTATGGGCTATATCGGCAATTGTCAACACGATTGACAATTGCCAGAAGGCTTCCTAGCTTGGCCCGGCCGCCATGGCTCCGCTATCATCGGAGCACATAAGCGGGAGGTGAGGATGACTGGGAAATCGCCGTTCGAAGCACTGTCGGTCGAGACACTGGCGGGCCGTCTCGGTGCCAACGAGGCCCTGTGTTCGCAGATCGGCAAGGATACGAGCCAGTGGAAGGTTCGTGAAGTCGGCGACGGCAATCTGAACCTTGTGTTCATCGTCGAAGGTGCTGAGGGTGCGGCCGTCGTCAAGCAGGCCCTGCCCTACGTCCGGCTGGTCGGCGACAGCTGGCCGCTGCCGTTAAAACGCTCCTTTTTCGAATACCATGCGCTGACGCGGCAACAGGCACGGGCGCCGGGTTCGGTGCCTGAGATCTACCACTTCGATGAAGGCCAGGCGCTGATCATCATGGAGTACCTGTCGCCGCACATCATCCTGCGGCGGGCACTGATCGAAGGCCGGCAATTGCCGAACATCGCGAAAGACATCGGCTTGTTCATGGCCCGCACGTTGTTTCGCGGCTCCGACCTGCATATGGCGACCAAGGATCGCAAGGCCGATCTGGCGCTGTTCGCCGACAATGTCGAACTCTGCGACATCACCGAGAACCTGGTTTTCTCGGATCCGTATTTCGATGCCAAGATGAACCGGCACACCAGCCCGCAGCTCGACGGCATTGTCGCCGAGCTGCGCGCCGACCGCGACCTCAAGGTCGAGGCGCAGCACATGAAGCACATCTTCGCTGCCAATGCCGAGACGCTGCTGCATGGCGACCTGCATTCCGGCTCGATCATGGTCACCGACACCGAAACGCGGATGATCGATCCCGAATTCGCCTTCTACGGCCCGATCGCCTTCGACGTCGGCATGCTGCTCGCCAATTTCTGGATGGCGTTCTTCTCGCAGCGCGGCCATGAACAGGGCGGAAGCCGCGATGCCATGCGCGACTATCTGCTCGGCGTTACGGTCGAGACATGGTCGGTATTCCGCGTCGAGTTCTCGCATCTGTGGCGAACCGAGCGTACCGGCATGCTCTACCACAAGAGTCTGTTCGAGGATCAGGGCGACAGGCTTGGCGCCGAGCAGGCGCTAGACCACATGCTGCAGTCGATCTGGACCGATCTGCTCGGCTTTGCCGGCGTCGAGGTTCACCGGCGCATTCTCGGCCTTGCCCATAATGCCGATTTCGAGACCATTGCCGATCCTGATCTGCGCGCCAGATGTGAGGCAAAGGCGCTGAAATTCGGCCGTCACCTCGCCGTCAACCGGCGCCAGATCCACAGCATCGACGAGGTCAACCGGTTGGCCGCGCTGATCGAACGGGAGAGCAGGATTTGAACGTCGGCGACCGCCACTACCGCACCATCTGGCCGAGTGACGACGGGCGTTCGGTGGAGATCATCGACCAGCGCTGGCTGCCGCATGAGTTCCGCATCGAAAAGATCGATACCGTCGCCGGCATCGCCACGGCAATCCGCGACATGTGGGTGCGCGGGGCGCCGCTGATCGGCGTCACCGCGGCCTATGGCGTCGCCATGCAGATGGCCGACGACCCGTCGGATGCAGCACTCGACGCCGTCTGGGCAACCTTGCACGAAACGCGCCCGACGGCGATCAATTTGCGCTGGGCGCTGAACGAAATGCAGCGCTTCCTGCTGACGCTTCCCCTGGCAGAACGTGCCGCGGCTGCGTATCGGCGTGCCGGCGAGATCGCCGACGAGGATGTCGGCCTCAACCGCGCCATCGGCGCCCATGGGCTCGAAATCATCAAGGCGATCGCGGCGCGCAAGCAGCCGGGCGAACCAGTCAACATCCTAACCCACTGCAATGCCGGCTGGCTGGCCACCGTCGACTACGGCACCGCCA
This sequence comes from Mesorhizobium sp. M1142, assembly GCF_040318565.1. Classification (NCBI taxonomy): domain Bacteria; kingdom Pseudomonadati; phylum Pseudomonadota; class Alphaproteobacteria; order Hyphomicrobiales; family Phyllobacteriaceae; genus Mesorhizobium; species Mesorhizobium sp. M1142. Next base: position 132,420 of record NZ_JAMYMK010000002.1, on the reverse strand, counting down.
CCGCGCCGATCTATCTGGCGACGGAAGCCGGCATTCCAGTCCATGTCTATGTCGATGAAACGCGACCCCGCAACCAGGGTGCCCAATTGACCGCCTGGGAGATGGCCGGCCACGGCGTGCCGCATACGCTCATTGTCGACAACGCCGGCGGCCATCTGATGCAGCGTGGCCAGATCGACATGGTCGTCGTCGGCACCGACAGGACCACCGCCGACGGCGATGTGTGCAACAAGATCGGTACCTATCTCAAGGCACTGGCCGCCGCCGACAACGACGTGCCGTTCTATGTCGCGCTGCCGTCGCCGACGATCGACTGGACCGTGGGCGACGGGCTGGCCGAAATCCCGATCGAACAGCGCTCGCCCGACGAGGTCTCGCTGGTCTGGGGCAAGACCGCTTCCGGCGAGATCGCCCAGGTCCGCGTGTCGCCGGAAGCCACGCCGGCGGCCAATCCGGCCTTCGACGTGACGCCGGCGCGGCTGGTCACCGGTTTGATCACCGAACGCGGTGTCGCTACGGCCTCGCGCGAAGGCCTGAAGACGATGTTTCCCGAGCGCGGATGATCCGCCGTCGGCGCCGCGATTGACAGCGTCATCCTGCCCTCCCATACATCTGCCGTCAATGTTCTCAGGGCGGGGTGAAAGTTCCCACCGGCGGTGAAGGGTTTCGGCCCAAGCCCGCGAGCGCCTTCCAGATGATCGGAAGGGTCAGCAGATCCGGTGTGATTCCGGAGCCGACGGTCAAAGTCCGGATGGAAGAGAACGAATGGAAGACGGTCCGCTTTCGCGGTTCGGATTCCGTATCGTGCGTCCTGATTCTGGTTCGAAACGGAAGGATGGACCCATGAATCAGCATTCCCGGAAAAACTATGAAACGATCCGCGTTGCCGTCATTCGGGCGCGCTGGCACGCCGACATCGTCGACCAATGCGTTGAAGCGTTCGAGGCGGAACTGGCGGTTCTCGGGGAGAAACGCTTTGCCGTCGATGTCTTCGACGTGCCGGGTGCCTATGAGATTCCCCTGCATGCAAAGACCTTGGCCCAGACCGGTCGCTATGCGGCGATCCTCGGCGCGGCGTTTGTCATCAATGGCGGCATCTACCGCCATGAATTCGTGGCGGGCGCTGTCATCGACGGCATGATGAACGTGCAATTGTCGACTGGCGTGCCCGTGCTTTCGGCGGTGCTGACGCCGCACAACTACCATGACAGCGCGGACCATCACCGCTTCTTCTTCGAGCATTTCAAGGTCAAGGGCAAAGAGGCGGCCAGTGCCTGCGTGCAACTGCTGGCGGCACGCGAACGCATCGCGGCATGAAATCTCCGTCGCGGGTGGAAATCCCGGTAAGGCGCTGTAGTATCTCACGAAAACCAGGGAGGATGCTGGTGCAGACCAAGAAGATCATCAATGACGGTAACCGCTCCGTCGACGAGATGCTGGAGGGCATCCTGGCTGCGCATCCGCGCCATCTCAGAAGTGCGGAGGGAAGTCCGCGCTCCATCATCGCCCGCGACGGCCCACGCCCCGACAAGGTCGGTCTCGTCATCGGTGGCGGCTCGGGCCACGAGCCGACCTTCCTCGGCTTCGTCGGCAAGGGGCTGGCCGACGCCGCCGCAATCGGCAATGTCTTCGCCTCGCCGCCGCCGGACCCGATCCTCGAATGCGCCAAGGCGGCCAGCGGCGGCGCCGGCGTGCTGTTCATGTACGGCAACTATGCTGGCGACGTGATGAACTTCGACATGGCCGCAGAGATGGCGGCGATGGACGACATCGAAGTGCGCACCGTGCTGACCACCGACGACGTCGCCTCGGCGCCACGCGACCAGAGGCAGAAGCGGCGCGGCGTCGCCGGCAATTTCTTCATTTTCAAGGCCGCCGGTGCCGCATGCGACCAGATGCTGTCATTCGATGAATGCGAGCGTATCGCCAGGAAGGCCAACGATCACACCTTCACCATGGGCGTGGCGCTGTCGCCCTGCTCGCTGCCGCAGACCCGCCGGCCCAATTTCGAGATCGGCCCGGACGAGATGGAGATCGGCATGGGCATTCATGGCGAACCAGGCATCGCGCGTGGAAAGTTGAAAACCGCCGACGAGATCACCGACGAGATGCTGGACAAGATGCTCGACGAGATGGCACCGGCGCGCGGCGATAAGGTCGCCGTGCTCGTCAATTCACTCGGCTCAACGCCGTTGATGGAGCTTTACATCATGAATCGGCGCGTCAAGCAGAGGCTCGACGACATCGGCGTTTCCGTCCACGCGACCTGGGTCGGCAATTATTGCACGTCGCTCGAAATGGCCGGCGCCTCGGTGACGCTGATGCATCTCGATGGCGAATTGCAGGAGATGCTCGACCATCCCTGCGACTGCGCCATGTTCCGCGCCGGCTGAGAGAGCATCATGACATCCACCGATACGGCCAAATTGAAAAAAATGTTCGATGCGATCGCCGCAGCGATCGACGCCGACAAGGACAGGCTCTGCCGGCTCGACGGCGTCATAGGCGACGCCGACCATGGCATCGCCATGGCACTAGGCTTCGGCGCTGTGCGCGACGCGCTGGACCAGATCGATGCGTCGACCGAGCCGACGGCATTGCTCAACACCGCGGCAAAGTCGTTTCTCAACGCAGTCGGCGCCTCGTCGGGCCCGCTCTATGCGACCGCCTTCATGCGCGGTGCCGCCGCCGTCAAAGGCAAGGCAATTCTGGAGGACGCTGACGTCATCGCCATGTTCCGGGCGATGGCACAAGGCATCCAGGATCGCGGCAAGGCCGAGCTCGGCGAAAAGACCATGGTCGACGCATGGCTGCCGGCAGCGCGGGCAGCGGGTGTCGCACAGGAAGCCGGCAAGAGCCTGTCCGAGAGCCTGGATGCGGCACTTGCCGCGGCCGAAAGCGGCGCCGAGGCGACCAAGGACATGATCGCCACCAAGGGCCGCTCTTCGCGTCTCGGCGAGCGCTCGCTCGGCCACGTCGATCCTGGCGCCGCGTCGGCCGTGACGATCGTCAGGGCGATGCGGAACAGTCTGGCTTAGCCCCGCTTCGCCGCGTCGAGCCTGTCGATGGCCTGGACATTGCCGGCCGATGGTCCCTTCTCATCGAATTCCGATGCGAGCCAGGCGTCGACGATCGACTTGGCCAGTTCCGGGCCGATGACGCGCGCGCCCATGGTGATGATCTGGGCGTTGTTGGATTTCGCCGCGCGCTCGGCCGAATAGGTGTCGTGGGTGAGTGCGGCGCGAATGCCGGGGACCTTGTTGGCGGAAATGGATACGCCGATGCCGGTGCCGCAAAACAGGATGCCGCGATCGTTCTCGCCGTCCAGGATGGTCTGGGCGAGCTTCTGCGACAGGTCGGCATAGTAGCCCGCCTGGCTGAGATCGTTGACCGTGAGGCCGGGCTTGGTGGCAAGGTGAGCGGCAATGACGTCGAGCAGCGGCTTGCCGGCGCTGTCGGCTCCAATGGCTATTTTCATGTTCGGTTTCCTTCCTGGTCGATGCTTCAGATCGCCGCCGAGGCGCGTTTGAGGATGTCGATATAGCCTTCCGCCTGCCAGGCGGAACGGCCGATGAACAAGCCGTCTATATTGGGCTGGCCGACCAATTCGGCGGCATTTTGCGGATTGACGCTGCCGCCATAAAGCACCGGCGGCACCACGGGCAGCAGGTCGCGGGCGATTTTCTTGATCAGCGCCTGCTGCTTGTCGGCATAAGCAGAACTTGCCGGCACGCCCTTGTCGCCGATCGCCCAGACCGGCTCATAGGCGAACAGGATCGTCGCCGCCTTCGCCGCCCCTTCGAGAAACTGCAGTGCGCCGTGCACCTGCAGGGCCAGTACCGCAGCGGCCTGCCCGCTGTTGCGTTGAGCCAAGGTCTCGCCGACGCAGATGAGTGGCACGAGACCGTGCTTCACCGCCGCTGCAGTCTTCAGCCCGACAGCCTTGTCGGTCTCGCCGAAATGCTCGCGCCGTTCGCTGTGGCCCAACTCTACCATATCAAGTTCGCAGTCTTTCAGCATTACCGGCGAGATCTCGCCGGTCCAGGCACCGGCGTCGGCCCAATGCATGTTCTGCGCGCCAACCTTGATGCGTGTCGGCGACAGCGCTTTCTTGACCTCGCGGACCGCCGTGAAGGGCGGGATGACGAAAGGCTGAATGCGCTCGTCGAAACCGGGGACGAACTTCGCCAGCGCCTCGGCGAAGGCCATCGCCTCGGCGAGCGTCTTGTTCATTTTCCAGCTGGTGCCAACCCAATAAACCATACGCGCCCTCCTACTCTGCGATCACGGTCAGCGAAACGCCAGCGCCATCCAGCGCGGCGCGCATCTGCGGCTGCGGCTCGCGGCCGGTGAAGACCATGTCGAAGGCCTTAAGATCGGTCAGGAAGTGCAAGGCGGTGCGGCCAAACTTGCCGTGATCGGCCAGCAGATATTTGCGCGCTGCTGCAGCCATCATCAGCCGTTTGGTCTGGACCACTTCCTGATCTTGGTGAAAGGCTGAGGCACCATGGATGGCCGATGAAGACAGGAAGGCGACATCTGCGCGCAAAGATTTCAGCGTGTCTTCGGCGAGCAGGCCGAAGAAGCCGTGGAACTTCTTGCTGTATTGGCCGCCAAGCGCAATCAGGTTGATGCCGGCAACGCCCGCCAAATCCTGGATGACAGCCAGGTTGTTCGAGATCACCGTCAGCGGACGCAGATCGGCAAGGTGCCGAGCAACGCCGCCCGCAGTCGAGCCGTCGTCGATAATCACCGTCTGGCCCGGCTCGATCATCCTCACGGCGGCGACGGCGATGCGCTTTTTCTCGTCGCCAGCCAATCTCTGGCGGTAACGGAAATCGCTCTCGAAAAGGCTGCTCGGCTGGATCGAGGCGCCGCCGCGCACCTTGCGCAGAAAACCGCTTTCCTCGAGCTCGTCGAGGTCGCGGTGGACGGTCATCTTCGACACGCCGAAACGTGAGGCAAGATCGTCGACACTGGCGGTGCCGATGTCCATCAGAAAATCCATGATGCCTTGCCGACGGCCGTCGCTCTTCATTTCCGCGGTTTCCTCGTACACCCCGCGTCCGAGATATAACAGCAAACGTCGCACAAGCCACCAAATTTTTTGTGATAATGTTATATCTCTATGGGATATCATGACGCTTCTGGTCGCGTGCTGTAACAAGAATTGCTGCCGGCCGAGCGCCCAGCGGTTGCGGTGCCGCGGAAATCCGGCCAGAAGCATCAGGGGCTCGACGACAACCGAACAGCCCGCAAACACTGGCCCGAAACCGGATACGGGAGACTACTGAGTGGCTCGCATCACACTGAGACAATTGCTCGACCATGCCGCCGAATACGGCTATGGCGTGCCTGCCTTCAACATGAACAATATGGAACAGGGTCTCGCCATCATGGAGGCAGCCGAGGAGACCAAATCGCCGGTTATCCTGCAGGCGAGCCGCGGCGCGCGAGCCTACGCCAACGATGTGGTGTTGGCCAAGCTGATCGACGCGCTGGTCGAAATCCATCCCGATATCCCGGTCTGCATGCATCTCGACCATGGCAACAACGAAGCCACTTGCGTCACTGCGATCCAGCACGGCTTCACTTCGGTGATGATGGACGGATCGCTGAAGGAAGACGGCAAGACGCCGGCCGACTACGCCTATAATTCCGGCATCACCCGCCGCGTCGTCGACATGGCGCATTGGGGCGGCGTCTCGGTGGAAGGCGAGATCGGCGTTCTCGGATCGCTGGAGATGGGTGGCGGCGAGCAGGAGGACGGCCATGGCGTCGAGGGCGTCATCAGCCACGACCAACTGCTGACCGATCCCGTGCAGGCCGAACAATTCGTGCGCGACACCCGTGTCGATGCGCTGGCCGTCGCCATGGGCACCAGCCACGGCGCCTACAAGTTCAGCCGCAAGCCGGACGGCGCTGTGCTCGCCATGAACGTCATCGAGGAAATTCACCGCCGCCTGCCGAACATGCATCTCGTCATGCACGGCTCGTCCTCGGTGCCGGAAGAGCTGCAGGAGATCATCAACAAATATGGCGGCCAGATGAAGCCGACATGGGGGGTGCCGGTCGAGGAGATCCAGCGCGGCATCAAGCACGGCGTGCGCAAGATCAACATCGATACCGACAACCGCATGGCGCTGACCGGCGCCATTCGCAAGGTGCTGACCGAGAACCCGAGCGAATTCGACCCGCGCAAATATCTGACGCCGGCGATGGCCGCCATGCGAAAGCTCTGCAAGGAGCGTTTCGAGCAATTCGGCACCGCCGGCAACGCACCGAAGATCAAGCCGCTGCCGCTATCGGAAATGGCCAGGCGCTATAAATCCGGCAGCCTCGACCCTAAATTCGGCTGATGTGTTCTGGATGAGCAGGGGCCGCATCGGCTCCTGCTCATCCATCATGCTCGCGGCAAAAGATCGGCCCTGCCGGCCTCGATGAAGGGCGCCCAATAGCCGACCGACTCGCGGATCATGGCGATGACCTGGTGGTCGACGGGCTCGCGCTCGCGGAACGACAATTCGAGGCAGATCTCGTTGTCGACGCCGCCGCCACGGCGAATCGTCTCCAGCAGCTTTTCCGGTGTGATGCGGCCGTCCTTGTTGTGGGCGGCAATGAACGGCCAATGGCCACCCTTGTTCATCGACGACTGCTTGACGTGGATGATCGGCGATTGCTTTGGAAAGGCTTCGGCCCAGGCATAAGGGTCGATGTCGTCCGGATTGCTCGACGTCACGTCGCCATGGTCGATGTCGACCATCATCTTGAGCGGGATCGCCATGCCGGCGGCATCGATCTCGCGCTGCAGCGTCCGGCAGCTCTCGATCGTATGGCCGAACTCGCGGCCGACCGACATCGGCTCCCAGAACAGGTAGATCAAGCCGGCGGCCTGGGCATGCTCGGCAACCTCACGCCAGCACGCCAGCGCGATGTCGAAAAGCCGCGCGCGACGTTCAGGATCGTCGTAATCCCGATGGGTGAAGATCGCGAACTGCGTACCCATGCCGCCGGCGCCGAGCTCGGCCGAAATTTCGGCAAAGGTCTTGAACCAGTCGACGTAGTAGCGTCGCACGTCGGCATCGGGATGGCCGAAATGATTGAGCCGGCCGTAAGGGCCGGTCATCGCCGAGGTCACGCGCACCCCGGTGCGGTTGAGAGCGGAGCGGAACAGGCGGGTGAATTTAGCGATCGTTGCCGCCGGCCAGCCGGGATTGATGAACTCATGCGTGAGCTGCACGTCGCGGATGCCGATGTCGTAGGCGATCGTATCGATCAGGTCGTCCGGTTCGGCAAAACGGTTGACCAGCGGATTGGTGTTGAGGGACAGCGTAAAGGCCATCAGCCGGCCTTCGCCAGCCGATTCGAACACCAGTCCTCGAACGCTTCTCTTTCCGCGCTGGACAGATGCAGGCCGTGCTTGGTGCGTCGTTCGAGAATATCGGCCGCGGTCTCGGCCCATTCGTGCTCGAGCAGGTAGTTAGCTTCGCGCTCGAAAAAATCCTTGCCGAAGCGCCGGCCCAGTTCGGCGAGCGAACCGGCCGCGCCGACCAGATCACGCGTCCTTGTGCCATAGAGCCGGCCATAATGCTTGACCAGGGAGGCGGGCATCCAAGGATATTCGTGGCCGAGGTCACCGAGGAACTGCTCGAAATCGGCATTGGCGATATCGCCGCCCGGCAGATGCCCTTTCGAGGTCCACGGCTTGCCCATCTTCGGAAAGAACGGGGCGATGCGGTCCAGCGCGTGCTCGGCCAATTTGCGGAAGGTGGTGATCTTGCCGCCGAAGACGGAAAGCAGCGGCGCCTGCCCTGCCGAAGCGTCGAGTTCGAAAATATAATCGCGGGTCACCGCACTCGGATTGTCGGCATTGTCGTCATAGAGCGGCCTGACGCCGGAAAACGAATGAACGACGTCGCCGCGCGCAAGCTGGCGCTTGAAGTAGCGGTTGACCACCTTGATCAGATAATCGATCTCGCCGGCATCCGCGGTCACGTCTTCCGGCCGCCCGTCATAGGGGATGTCGGTGGTGCCGATCAGCGCCAGATCGTTCTGGTAGGGATTGATGAAGATCACGCGCTTGTCGCTGTTTTGGACGAGATAGGCCTGTCGCCCTTCCCAGAATTTTGGCACGACAATGTGGCTGCCCTTGACCAGGCGCACGTTCCGCTTGGAGTTCTGGCCGGCCACGCGGTTGACGATGTCGTTGACCCAGGGACCGCCGGCGTTGATCAGCGCCCGTGCCCGGACTGTGGTCCTGACGCCGGTTCGACCGTCGCGCATCTCCACCGACCACAGGCCGCTTTCGCGACGGGCGGCAATGCAGGCGGTTCGGGTGAATATCCTGGCCCCACGCTCCGCGGCGTCGAGCGCGTTGATGACGACCAGGCGGGCGTCGTCGACCCAGCAGTCGGAATATTCGAAGCCGCGCTTGAAGGCGTCCTTGATCGGCGCGCCTTCGGGTGCGGTGCGCAGGTCGAGCGTGCGGGTGGCCGGCAGCCGCTTGCGGCCGCCAAGATGATCGTAGAGGAACAGGCCGAGCCGGACCAGCCAAGCCGGCCTGTCATCGGGGCTGTGCGGCAGCACGAAGCGCATAGGCCAGATGATGTGCGGCGCGGATTCGAGCAGCACCTCGCGCTCGATCAGCGCCTCCCGCACCAGGCGGAACTCGTAATATTCGAGATAGCGCAAACCGCCATGAACGAGCTTTCCCGATCGCGAACTGGTGCCCTCGGCGAGATCGTCTTTTTCGCAAAGAATGACCGACAGGCCCCGGCCCGCCGCATCGCGCGCGATTCCGGCGCCATTGACGCCACCGCCGATGACGAAGAGGTCGACGATTTCGGTTTCACCGTTCATCTCGCTCTATGCCCTGTCGTCAGCATGGATTGACCGGAGGCAGACCGGCGATGAAGCGGCGCACTTCCTCGGCCGCCTGCTCGGCCGCATAAGTCACCGTGCGCACCGACGCGCCGGCGATATGCGGCGTCAGTGTCACGTTCGGCAGCTGCAGCAAGGGCCAGTCGGCAGGCACCGGCTCGACGGCGAACGTCTCCAACATGGCACTGCCGATCTGTCCCGAGACGAGCGCCTCGTAGAGTGCATCGTAGTCGACCAGCGGTCCCCGCGCTGTATTGACGAAGATTACGCCTGGCTTCATCCGGGCAATGGCGTCCTTGCCGATGAGACCGCGCGTCTCTTCGGTGACCCGGGAATGCAGCGTGACCACATCGGAGCGCGACAGCAGATCGTCCAGCGCTACCAGCTCGACGCCGGCATTGCGGTCCTCGACGCTCAACTGCACATAGGGATCGCAGACCAGGATGCGACAGCCGAAAGCACGCAGCAGCCGAACCAGCCTGGTGCCGATATTGCCATAGCCGATGACGCCCACGGTCATTTCGTTGAGCTCGCGGCCGGTGCGGTCGGCGCGGTAGAGATCGCCGCGCCACTCGGCCTTGCGCAAGGCTTCGTGGCCGACGCGGATCAGCCGCGTTTCAGCGAGAATGGCGCCGATGGTGAACTCGGCCACGGCGCTGGCGTTGCGGCCGGGCACATTGACAACGGTAATGCCATGGGCCTTGGCGGCCGCCATGTCGATGTTGATCGGCCCGCCGCGCGATACCGCAACCAGCTCGAGCGTGGGCAGGCGCTGCATCATGCTTTCAGAGAGCGGCGCAAGCTGGGTGACGAAGATTTCGGCGTCGCCGATGAAGTCCACCACCTCGTCGGGATCGCCGAAATACTCCTTGACCTTGCCCAGACCAAGCGCGGCATTGCCGAATTGCATCGGCTCGTCGGGCCAAGCGGTCTCAATGCTGCGGATGTCGAGGTTGTCGCCGCAGGCCGCCTCGATTTTCTCGCGAAACACTTCCGGAAGCATGAAGCGGTCGCCGATGATCGCAATTTTCTTGGGCATGCTCTTCTCAATTCAAGTCGGTTTGCCTGGACGCGGCCATCGAACGCCAGACCGGCCGCAGCGCCTCATGCGCCAATGTGTAGGACGGAGCCATCGCCTCATAGGCACCGGCAAGTTTCCGGTCGCTGGGCTCGGCCGCACGGAGCAAAGGAGTGACCCATTCACTGACGCAATCGTCCATCGATGCGTACTGGCCGACGCAGACCGCAGCAATCATTGCGGCGCCCGCAGCACCGGCCTCCTCGCGCTCGCTGGTGCGAATGTCGGCGCCGACCGCAGCACCCAGGATCTTGCGCAGAGCCGGGCTCCTGGCCGCTCCGCCGGTCAGGCGGATTTCCTTGGGCAGTGGCCCCATGGCGGCGTAGCAATCGCGTGCCGCGAAAGCCAGCCCCTCGAACACCGCGCGGACCATGTCGGCATAGCCGTGCCTGGACGAAATGCCGATGAAGCCGGCCCTGGCATTGGCATCGACGAACGGGCCGCGCTCGCCGGCCTCCGAGACATAGGGCTGGTAGAGCAGCGAGCCTGGCTCGGACGACGATATCCACTGGTCGACCAGCGCGATCATCTCGCCATTGGTCCGCGTAATACCTTGCGAGGCGAGAATGCCGGAGGCGAGGCCAAGGACCCAGTCGATATTGAGCGTTGCCGCCATGTTCGACTGCATCTGCGCAAAGACGCCGGGTGCCGGCATCGTCATCGTGTAGCCGGTTGCAGCCTCGTTGAGCAGAACCTCGTCCGGCGTTTCGGCAAGCCGCATATGCATTCCGGTGGAGCCGATGATCGAGCATCCCGGCTTGCGTTCGCGATCGAACAGGCCGGCGCCGAGCGCCGTGCAGGCGACATCGACATAGGCCAGAACGACCGGTGTGCCGGCGAGCAGGCCAGTCGCATCGGCTGCTGCCACCGACAGCGAGGTGCTTTGCCTGGTGCCATCGACGATGGGCGGCAACAGATGCCGGAGATCGGTGACGCCGAGTACCTCGAGCACATCATCGCAATAGCCGCGCGTGCGGAAGTCGCCGAAGGTGAAGGTGCCCTCGGACGGGTCGGTGGCGCGATGGCCGGTCAACTTGAAATAGAGCCAGTCCTTGCAGTGGAACGCCGTCGCTGCATTGGCAAGCATCGCGGGCATGTGGCGCTTCATGAACACGAACTGCGATCCCTGCTGGCAGGCAGCGAGTCCGCTGCCGGTCTTTTCGAAGCGCAGCCGGTCCTCCGGCCGCGCGCGGATCTCCTCGACGACCGCGGCAGCGCGCGCGTCGAGCCACAGCCAGCCCTTGGCAACCGGCTCGCCATCCTTGTCGATCAGCCAGGTACCGTCGCCCTGCCCGGTCACGGCGATGGCAATGGTCCGGCTGGCGAGATCCGGCACCTTGTCGGCAAGCTCGCGCAAGGTCGTCGCGGTATCGGCCCAGGTGCGTGTCAGGTCCTGCTCGGCGCCGCCGCCCGGCAGTGTCTCGTATTTATTGGGCAGCGCGGCGGACGCGATCTGCCTGCCCGCCGTGTCAAAGGCGACGGATTTTATGACAGACGTGCCGGCGTCGATGCCGATCAGCACATCCTGCATCAAGCAAGCTCCGTGCCGTGCGAAATGGCATTGCCGCTCGCCTGATCGAAGACGTGAAGGTTTTTCGGATCGATGCTGATCTTGATCGGCGCGCCAAGCTCCAAGCGGGTTCGGTCATGTTCGACCAGGACCAGCGAACCGCCGGCGAAATCGGCGGCGATATGGGTCTGGTCGCCGAGCCATTGATTGGCCGAAACCGTCGCCGGCACACCATCCTTCGAGCGGCGGACCGCATAGGGCCTGACGCCGATAACGACGCGCTGCCGGTTGAGCAATTCGTCGCGAACCGGGCCGCTGAACGCATCCTTGTCGTAGTCGAGCGAAAGCCCGTCGGGCAGCTTGAGACTGATCTTGCCGGCAGCCGTGCCGACATAGGCCTCGAAGACATTCATCGGCGGCTCGCCAACGAAGGTGCCGGTGAACAGGTTTGCCGGCCGCTCCTTGAGCCTGTCAGGCGTATCGAACTGCTGCAGCACGCCGCCCTCCATGACAGCGATGCGATCGGCCAGCGCATTGGCCTCGGTCTGGTCGTGGGTGACCAGAATCGCGGTCAGGCCACGCTCCTTGATGAAATGCTTGATGCGGCCGCGCAGCACGGCGCGAAGCTGCGGCTCGAGCTGGCCCATCGGCTCGTCCAGCAGATGCAGGTCGGCCTCGCGGATCAGCGCCCGGCCGAGGCTGGCGCGCTGCTGCTGGCCGCCGGAGATCGAGCTCGGATAGCGCTCGAGAATGTCCTCGATCTCGAGCAGCTTGGCGATGTTGGCAACCTTTGCATCGACCGCACTCTTCGCCAGCCTGGCGGCCTTGAGGGCGAAGGCCATGTTCTCGCGCACGGTCAGCGGCGGGTAGAGCGAATAGCCCTCGAAGGCCATTGCGACGTTGCGCCTGACCGGCGGCAACGTGTGCACCTTGCGGCCGGCAACCGAGATTGTGCCGCGCGAGACCTCTTCGAAGCCTGCGATCATGCGCAATGTCGAGGTCTTGCCGCAGCCGGATGAGCCGAGCAGTGCCACGATCTCGCCCTTGGCGATTTCCATCGTCAGGTTCTTGACGGCGTGCACGCCGCGGTCGATCGGACCGTAGAACTTGTCGACGCCCGAAATGGTGATTGCGCTCGGGCTCATGCCGCTTCTCCACTGCGCAAATTGACGACATTTTTCGAGCCGATGCGCTCGCCGCTTGCACGATCGAACAGCAGGGCGCTTTTGCTGTCGACAGCGATATGCGCCCTACCCTCGGATTGACCCGGTATCCCGGACGGACGCGAAACCAGGATTTCACGGCCGCGCACGGTGCGCACCAGGGTGACGATCTTCTCGTTGAGCGGCGTCTCGGCCTCGACCGTCACCGGGATGGCGCCGGACGTGCCTTCGTCAACAAAGGCCAGCGCCTCCGGCCGCAAGCCTATCACGCAGTCACGGCCGACCGCCGCCTCATGCGCGCCGGCCAGATGGACCTGGACATTGGACAGGCCGACATAGACGCCCTTGGCATCCCGGGACGGCTTGACGTCGAGCAGGTTGATGGTCGGGTCGCCGAACAGTCGGGCGATCTCGACGTTGGCCGGCTCGCGATAGATCTGTTCGGGCGTGCCGAGCTGTTTCACGACGCCTTGCGACATCACTGCGATGCGATCGCCAAGCGCCATCGCTTCCTTGTAGTCCTGGGTGACGTAGACAACGGTTGCGCCACGATCGGCGAGCAGCCTTGGCAGTTCGAGCCGCATTTCGAAGCGCAATTTGGCATCGACGTTGCGCAAGGGATCGTCGAGCAGCAGAAGCGGCGGCGAGCCGACCAGGGCGCGGGCAAGCGCGGTGCGCTGCTTCTGGCCGTTGGACAGCGCCCGCGGCTTGTGGCTGAGCACATGGCCGATCTTCAACAGCTTGCCGACGCTCTCGACGCCGGCCTTGATCGCGCCCTGCGACGAATGCTTCGCCTGCAGCGGCGTGGCGATGTTGTCGAACGCCGTCATATGCGGGAACAGCGCGAAGTTCTGGAACGCCATGCCGACGCCGCGGAACTCGGCGTCGACGTCGGTCATGTCCTCGCCGCCGATGAGGATCTTTCCCTCGTCGGGGTCGATGACGCCGGCGACCAGCCGCAATAGCACCGTCTTGCCGGCGCCGGACGGCCCGAACAGGACCAGCGTTTCGCCGTCGGCGACGGTCAGCGACAGATTGTCGAGAACGGTCTGGCTTTTGTAGCGCTTGACGATGTTTCGCAGTTCGAGGCTTGCCATCGGACTATCCTTTCACCGCGCCAAGCGACAGGCCTTCGACGAGATAGCGCTGCGCATAAAGCGCGAGCGCCAGCGTCGGCGTGATCGACAGCACGATCGCGGCTGAGATCTGGCCGTACTGGATGCCGGAGGAGGTGATGAACGCCAGCGCGCCGACCGTCACCGGCTGCTTGTCGGCCGAAGCGAGCACCAGCGCAAAGACGAAATTGTTCCAGGCGAAGATGAAGGCGAGCAGGCCGGCAGCGGCAATGCCCGGCCCGGCGAGCGGCAGCGCGATCTTGCGGAAGGTGGCAAACCAGGAATGGCCGGCGATGCGGTAGGCGTATTCGATGTCGGCCGGAATATCCTCGAAATAGCCGCGCACGATCCACAGGATCAGCGGCAGGCAGATCAGCTGGTAGACCCAGATCAGCCCGATATAGGTGTTGGCCAGCCCGAGCTTCTGGAAATAAAGGGTGAGCGGCAAAAGCACCAGCAGCGCCGGCGCGAACCGGAACGACAGCAGCGTGAAGGCGATGTCCTCCGAGCCGCGGAATTTGTGCCGGGCAAAGGCATAGGCTGCGGGAACGCCGAGCAGCAGCGCGACGGCAACCGAGGTGACCGACAGGAAGACGGAATTCCAGAGATTGCGCATGAAGGCGATGTCGAGCGTGCCGGCTGCCGTCATCAGCTTGCCTGTGATCAAGGCGGTGTAGTTGGCGAGCGTCGGCTCGAAGACAAGCTGCGGCGGGATCCGCAGGATTGTCTCGTTGGTCTGGAACGACATCATCAGGATCCAGACGATCGGGAACATGAAGAAGATCACGACCAGTGCCAGGGCTATGCCACGCAGGATGCGTTCGAGAAGGGAGGTGTGTTCCATGCCAGCCTCCTATGCATGGCCGCGGGCGCGTTCGCGCAGCCGCAGCCAGTTCTTGATGAAAATGTTCGAGAGGAAATAGGTAATCGCCCACAGGATGATCATCAGTGCTGCCGAGCGGCCGACATTGGTCGACTGGAAGAAGTTGAGATAGGCCTCCACCTGGAAGACGGTCAGCGTATCGCCCGGCCCGCCTTGGGTCATGGCGTAGATGATGTCGAACTGCTGGATTGAATCGAGCAGGCGGAACAGCGTCGCTGTCAGGATGTAGGGGGTCAGCATCGGCAGGGTGATGCGGAAGAAGACGAAGCTGCGCGGCACGCCGTCGAGTGCTGCCGCCTCGAAGGGCTGCGTCGGCAGGCTGCGCAGTCCGGCAAGCAGCAGGATCATGATGAAAGGCGTGTAGACCCAGATGTCGACAAGGACGACGGTGAGCAATGCCGTCGACGGAGACGAGGCCCAGCGGAAATCCTGCAGCCCGATCAGGCTAGCGAGATAGCTGAGCACACCGAAGCCGGGATTGGTCATCAGCTTCCACATCAGCGCCGCGAGCGCCGGCGCCGTCATCAGCGGCATCAACAGCATTATCGAGATGAAGTTGTTTAGCGTCGAGCGCTTCTGCAGCAGCATGGCGATGCCGAGACCGAGAAGCAGCTCGAGCACGACGGTGATGCCGGCGTAGAGCAGCGAAATCTCCAGCGTGTTCCAGAACTTCGGGTCGGTGAAGAAGGAGATATAGTTGTCGCCCCAGTTGAACTGCCGCGCCCAGGGTTGGCTCAACCGGTAGCGCTGGAACGAATAGACCACCGAGGTCAGGAACGGGATCAGGATTCCGATGCAGACCAGCAGGGCCGGCAGGCTGAGGAGGTAAGGCAGCACACGCTTGCTGATCCTGAAGCCCGACGGCGTGTTTCTTTGTATTGTCGCCGCAGTCATCTGCTGCTCCGTCATCCTGTTGCTTCGCCGTCCCGGCCGCCCAAGGGAGCAAGGCGGCCGGGCGGGCGAGCAGGCGGCACCTTTCGGGACCGCGTCGCAAACGTATCACATCTCAAAGGCTGGCCCGCGACGGGCCAGCCTTTGCCGCCCCTTAGCCGAGCCCGGCTTCCTTGAGCTGGCCGTTGATGCTCTCGGCCAGCTTGTCGAGGCCCTCGTCGACCGGCACTTCCTTGGCCACCATCTTCTGCAGCGTCGCCGCCCATTCGGTGGTGAGATCGAAGAACAGCGGCTGCGGAGTGAACTTGATGCTGGCGCCCGGCGCCGAGACGTCGAACATCTCGACATAACCGGGATAGCTCTTGTTCAACTTGTCCCGGAACATCTGGTCGTTCCAGACCGACTGGCG
This sequence comes from Mesorhizobium sp. M1142, assembly GCF_040318565.1. Lineage (NCBI taxonomy): Bacteria > Pseudomonadati > Pseudomonadota > Alphaproteobacteria > Hyphomicrobiales > Phyllobacteriaceae > Mesorhizobium > Mesorhizobium sp. M1142. Next base: position 116,491 of record NZ_JAMYMK010000002.1, on the reverse strand, counting down.
GACCGGATTGACGAAGTCCATCTTGGTCGCACCGAACAGTGCATGCTCGGGTCCGGATGCCCATTGCATGAAGTACCAGGTGGCGTCCTTGTCTTTGGAGAAGTTGGACATCGACAGCGACCAGATCCAGATATTGGGCGTCGGTGCCTTGGCGGCGGGATTGGCCTTGAACGCCGCGAAGGCGAGCTTGCCGGCCATCTTGTTATCGCCGCCATTCATGAAGTAGCCGAGAATGTCGGCATCGTAGATCATCGCCGAGGCGCCTGCACCGAGATCGGTGCCGACCTGGTACCAGGTGTAGGTCGACCAGTCCTTCGGGCCGCTCTCCTGAATCATCTGGACCCACTGTTTGTGGAAAGCCTTGGATTCGGCGGTGCTCATCGCGGCCGACAGCTTGCCGTCAGCCGAGACGTTCAGGTCCTTCTGGTCGAAATTGGCGTAGGCCGACAGGAAGCCCGGGTGGATCGTCGCCCAGGAGCGCGAGCCGCGCACGCCGATGCCGTAGACGCCACCGCCGACGTCCTTGGTGAGCTTCGCCGCCGTAGCGACCATCTCATCCATATTGCCGGGAACGCTGACGCCGACCTTGTCGAACATGCCCTTGTTGTAGGTGATGTTGTTCTGTTCGAAACCCCACGGAATGCACCACTGCTTGGCGTCGTCGGAACCGAGCACTCCGCCAGGCTGGCCGTTCCAGGCGCAGGACTTCCTGACGCCGGGCAGGAAGTCGTCCCAGGCATATTTCGGGTTGGTCTTGGCCGGATCCTTGATCCATTCGTTGAGGTCGGTGATCCAGCCGGCCGGGCCGTAGGTCCAGGTCATGTAGGCGCCCGTCATGAAAGCATCGTATTCGGGCGAGCTGGCCGACAGCGCGGCGGTAACCTTGTCGAAATAGACGTCTTCGGGGAACACGTCATAGACGACATTCATGCCGGTCAACTGCTTGAAATTGTCGAGGTTGGCGATCATCGCATCGGCGTAAGGATGCTTGTTGAGCAACAGCTTGATGGTCTTGCCCTTATGCGCCTGCCAGTCGAAATCAGCCGCCAGGGCGCGGGTCTGCCCGAAATTGAGCAGTGTGCCGGCGGTGCTGGCGGCAAGGCCCATTGTACCGAGGCCCTTGATCAGCCCACGGCGGTCGACTTGTCCACGCAGGAACGCGTCGATGAGGTCTTTCTCTTTCTCACGCATTTCTCTTCTCCTCCACAGGGTAGTTTCAACGAAATGGTTGCCGGCTACCCGACCGGCGTCTGTTCCACGAGCGATCGCGCCGTCCGCTCGTCGGTTATCAAGCCTTTGAGATAGCGGCCCTCCAGCACTGACTTGATGGCGCGAACCTTCACCTTGCCGCCGGCAACGGCGACAATCCTGCGGTTGCTGATGTCTTCGCGCGCCAGCGCCAGCGCCCGGTCGGAAAGCGTCGTCGCAACGGCCTTTCCGGCGTTGTCGAAGAAATGCCCGAGCAGTTCGCCGACGCCGCCATTGCGGCGGATCTCCTCCATCTCGCCCTTCTCGATCATACCGGTGGCGACAAGCGAGGCCTCACGTTCGGCGGTGCCGATGCCGGCGATAAGCAAGTCGGCGGACTTGGCGAGGTCGAAGACATCGCTGACGCCCTTCTGCCCGAGCAACACGGTTCGATCCTCGACCGTGTTGGCGAACATCGGTACGGGCATCACATAGGCCTCCGCACCGGTCCGTTCCGCGACGCGGTGGATGACGTCATGCGGATTGGCCGAGAACTTGCGCGTCAGGCCGCCAAGCAGCGAGACGAAACGGATCCGGCCGGCCGATATGCGCGGCAGATACTCCACGCAGGCGGCAAGCGTGCGGCCGTGGCCGACGCCGATCAGCGCCTCTTCGCCGCGTTCGATCTCGCGCTTGAGAAACTGCGCGCCTGCGATGCCGAGCGCCTTGAGCGGCAGGTCTTCGGCATCGAAGTCCGGAACTACCTCGCAATAGTCGAGGCCGTAGCAGCCGGACAACTCGTCCTCAAGCTCCACGCATTCGGAGACTTCGCCGTCGATATAGACTTTCACCAGGCCTTCCTGATTGGCCTTGGTGATCAGGCGATGCGCCTTGAGGCTGGTCAGGCCGAGCCGCTTGGCGACCTCCGACTGGGTCAGGCCGCCGGCATAGTGAAGCCAGGCGGCACGGGCTGCCATACCTGTCTCATCGTCGCGCAGCAGGCCGTTGCCAAAACCAACCATTTCCGCCCTTTGATATTTTTATCAGTTGCTGCAAAATTTTTCACAAGGCGTCGCCCGAGTCAAGCAACCGCTGCGTTTAAATCGCCGACTAGGAGCTTGCGGGCCGGGGTCGATAGGGCCGCGCTACCCAACGGGCAAGAAATCACATCGACCGCGCACCATTTAAAACGTTTGCAATTTCGCTTGAAGTGATTACAAACGTTTCAAACTTCGTTCGGGAGGAACGATGCCGGCCCGCGTTACGACCCTCAAGGAACTTGCTGCGCAGCTCGGCCTGTCAATCACCACCGTTTCGCGGGCCCTTGCCGGCCACGAGCAGATCGCCTTGAAAACGCGCCAACGTGTCACCGAGGCCGCGCGCCTGGCCGGCTATGTGCCGAATACCGCAGCCCGCACGCTGGTCTCCGGCCGCAGCGGCTTTGTCGGCATGGTGCTGCCGATCCGCGGCCCCAATCTGGTCGATTCCTTCCTCGGCGAATTCGTCACAGGGCTCGGCGAAGGGCTGGTTTCGCACGGCTCCGACCTGATCCTGGCCGCAGCGGCGCAGGGCCAGTCGGAACTTTCCGTGCTTCGCCATGTCGTCGAATCGGGCCGCGCCGACGGGGTCATCGTCACCCGTATCGCCGAGGTCGACGAGCGGCTTGCCTATTTGCGCCAACGCAATTTCCCGTTCGTCGCGCATGGCAGGCTGCTCGACGGCGACTTTGCCTACCATTGGCTCGATACCGATGGCGCGCATGCTTTCGGCGAAGCCTTCGACATGCTCTACAACCTCGGACACCGGCATTTCGGCCTGGTGACGATTTCCGAGCCGATGACGTTTCGCCATCTTAGGCAGGATGGGCTCGCCGCCGCGATCGCCCGCCGGGGCGATCCGTCGGTCAGGCTCGATGTGGCGACGGCGCCGCGTTTCGATCGCGGTGCCCGCATCCAGGCGATCAACCGGCTGCTGCACGCTGCCGAGCGGCCGACGGCCATTGTCGCGCTGTTCGACGAGCTGGCGCTGACGGTCATGGAAGAGGCAGGGCGCGCCGGACTTGCCATTCCTCACGACCTGTCGGTGATCGGCTTCGACAACATAGCCGCCTCCGCCTATGCGCCGCCGGGGCTGACCACTTTCGACGCCTCGATCCGCCAGTGCGCGCGCGAGATCGGCGAGATGCTGCTGACCGTCATCGGCGACAGGCCGACCAAGCCGCTGACGCGGCTGGTGCGGCCGATACTTGTCTCGCGGGCAAGCCATGGCCCGACACCTACAGGACGGAACTGACGCCTTAGCGGCGCACAACCAGGGAGGAAGATGACGATGAATGCGTTGAGGACATTGGCAGGTGCGGTGCTGGCGTTGTCGCTTGCTGCTGGCGCAGCACAAGCCCAGCAAGTGTTGTTCTGGTCGACACAGGCGCGACCAGTGGAAGAGACACAGAAGATGCGCAGCGAAGTGCTGAAGGGGTTTGACGGCCAGGTCGACTATCAGGTCGCCGAGGACGGGCCCTGGCTCACCCGCCTTCAGGCCGAACTGCAGGCCGGCTCCGGCACCATAGGCGTGCTCGGCGGCCTGCACGGAGACTTCTCCACCGTCGGCGCGAACCTTGTCGATCTGTCCGGCGTCGATCTCGGTGGCGTCAAGGTCAACGAGACCTACAAGAAGCTCGGCATGCTCGGCACCGGCGAGCAGAAGTACCTGCCATGGATGCAGGCCACCTTTCTGATGGCGGCCAACAAACAGGCGCTGCAATATCTGCCGGCCGGCACCGATCTCAACACCATCACTTATGACCAACTGATCGAGTGGGCGAAAAACATCGCGGAAAAGACTGGTTCACCCAAGTTCGGTTTTCCGGCCGGCCCGAAAGGGCTGAAGCATCGTTTCTTCGAGGGTTTTCTCCTTCCGTCTTATACCGGTTCGATGGTGACCAAGTTCCGCTCGGCGGAGGCCGAGACGGCGTGGAACAAATTCAAGGAGTTGTGGCAGTACACCAACCCGAATTCGACCAACTATGCCTTCATGCAGGAGCCGCTGCTGACCGGCGAAGTCTGGGTGGCATTCGACCACGTGGCGCGGCTTGCCGACGCCTTTAACCAGAAACCCAATGACTTCGTCGCCTTTCCGGCGCCGGCTGGCCCGGCAGGCCGCGGCTACATGCCGGTGGTGGCCGGTGTCGCTATCCCGAAGACCTCGCCTGACATGGACAAGGCCAAGGCGCTGGTCGCCTATATGCTGAAACCGGAAACCCAGATCGCGACGCTGAAGGCGACAAACTTCTTCCCCATCGTCAACGTCAAGCTGCCCGACGACATGCCGGCCTCGGTGAAGGCTTTCAGCCCAGTGATCGCCACCATGACAGCAGCTCCCGATGCGTTGCCGGCGCTGCTGCCGATGGGACTTGGCGGCCTCAGCGGCAAGTTCAATCAGATCTACACCGACAGCTTCGAGCGCATCGTGCTCGGCGGCGAGGATGTGCACGGCGTGCTCGACGAACAGGCGACGGCGCTGAAAGCGATCATCGAACAGGCGAAGGCGCCGTGCTGGGCGCCCGACAAACCATCGCAAGGCGCCTGCCCGGTCGATTAGGAATCCTCCCTGGGCGTCCGGATTTCCAGCGCGCCGGGCGCCCACCCGTTTACAAGCGTCGAATAGAGAGCGCTCCATGCACGGCAAGGCCCTTCCCTATCTCCTGCTGATGCCGGCGACGCTGTTCCTCTGCGTCTTCTTCCTCTACCCGTTCGCGCTGGTCGCCTTCGAGGCGTTCACCCGCGACGGCGGTTTTACGCTCGACAATTTCCGCACCATGGCGGGCAGCTGGAAGTTTCCGGTCACTGTCCGCAATACGCTGCTGCTGAGCGCCATCGTCGTGCCGATCCAACTGGTGATGGCGCTGCTGATGGCAACGGTGGTGTCGCGGCTTGAAACCGGGCGCAGCGCTGCGCTTTACATCTTCGCTATTCCGCTCGGCATCTCCGATCTCGCCGCCGGGCTGATCTGGCTCGCCATCTTCGACCAGTCCGGCTTCCTGAACACCTTGCTCTCCAATCTCGGCGTCATCCACAGGCCGGTTATGTTCCTCGGCTATCAGAGCAAGCTGACGATCTTCATCGCCGTGGCGCTGGCCGAGATCTGGCGCGCGACCGCCATCATGATGGTCATTCTGGTCGCCGGCATGGGGCTGATCCCCCGGGAATACTACGAGGCGGCGGAGGTTTTTGGCGCTAGCCCGTGGAAGCGCTTCATCAAGATCACGCTGCCTCTGCTGCGCCCAAGCCTGCAGACGGCGATCATCCTGCGCGTCATCCTTGCCTTTGAAGTCTTTGCCGTGGTTGCAGCACTCGGCGGCACCAATCTGCCGGTGCTGATGGGCGAGACCTACAATTGGCAGTTCACGCTGCAGGACCGCAATGTCGCCGCCGCCATGGCGCTGTTCATCCTCGCCATCTCGATCGGTTTCACGCTGTTCTTCCTGCGGGTGCTGCGTGTGCCGAAGGAGGCGCGGATATGAGCACGGTCGCGGAACTCTCGATCGCCGCGCCTGAGGCCCGCAAAGCCGGTAACTGGTTGCTGGTCGCCACCGTCATCCTGCTTTGCGTCTGGGTGCTGCTGCCGATCTATCTGTTGATCGTCAACGCGCTGTCGTCGCCGGAAGAGGTGACCGCCTTTCCCAAGCGCTTCTTCCCGTCATTCGATTTCGGCAGCCTTTCTTTCTTCATCAATTTCGCCGGCGTCGCCAAGGCGCTGTGGAACTCCGTTCTCGTCGCCACGCTGACGATGCTCCTCTCGATCGGCTTCGGCGCACCCGCGGGCTACGCGCTGTCGCGCTTCGAATTTCGGGGCAAGGAAACGTTCCGTTTCCTCGTGCTGATGACCCGCGCCTTCCCGCTGCCGCTGCTGGCGCTACCGCTGGCGGTGATGTTCATCCGCACCGGCCTCGACGATACCGCGATCGGGCTGGCGCTGGTCCACACCACGCTGGCGCTGCCGTTTGCCGTGCTGATTACCTTCTCGCTGTTCTCCGGCATCCCAGTCGAGCTGGAGGAAGCTGCCTGGACACTCGGCTGCACGAGATTGCAGGCATTCCGAAAAGTCATTCTGCCGCTGGCGCTGCCGGGCATCGCGGCGTCGGCGGTGTTTGCCTTCACCATCTCCTGGAACGAGGTGTTTGCCGCCGCCGTGCTCACCATCGAGAACCGGACGCTGACCGCCTTCCTGCTGCAGAGCCTTGGCGAATCGCCGCTCTACCTCAAATTCGCCGGCGGTGCTGCCTTGGTTATCCCGGCGCTGATCTTCATCTTCGCCGTCCGCAAATATCTGTTCGCCATGTGGGGGATCGCCAACCGATGACGCGCACAAAAGAGAACGCCGATGGCTGAGATCGTCATCAAGCAGGTGGCAAAACGTTTCGGCGGCTTCACCGCGCTGCATTCGATCGACCTGACCATCGCCGACCAGGAATTCATGGTGCTGCTTGGCGCCTCAGGTTGCGGCAAGACCACGCTGCTGAGGATCGTCGCCGGGCTGGAAACGCCAAGCCAGGGCGAGGTCTGGATCGGCGGCCGTCGCGTCGACCATCTGCCGCCGCGCGCCCGCGGCATCGCCATGGTGTTCCAGAATTACGCGGTCTTTCCGCACCTGACGGTATTCGAGAACATCGCCTTCGGCCTGCGCATGAAGAAGCTGCCGCAGCAGGAGGTCGACGGGCGCGTCAACCGCACCGCGGAGCTCATGCATATCGAGCAACTTTTGAAGCGCTATTCGGGCCAGCTTTCCGGCGGCCAGCGCCAGCGTGTGGCCGTCGCCCGCGCGCTCGCCATGGAGCCCGATGTGATCCTGATGGACGAGCCGCTGTCGAACCTCGACGCGCTGCTCAGGCTCGAAATGCGCGCCGAGCTCAAGGGCGTGCTGGCGGCGTCCAAGACCACCACCATCTACGTTACCCACGACCAGGTCGAGGCGATGAGCCTTGCCGACCGCATCGCCGTCATGCATCAGGGCCGTATCGTCCAGGCCGCCTCACCGGTAGAGGTCTACCGCAATCCGGCGGCCCGCTTCGTCGGCTCCTTCATCGGCAACCCGCCGATGAATTTCATCCCGGCGACGAAGACTGCGAACGGCAGCTGGATCGTCGCCGGCCTGACGCTACCTGGCCCCAAATCGGACAAGCAGACGATAGAATTCGCCATTCGCCCCGAGGATGTGGACGCCGGTAACGAAGGCATTAACGCCACCGTGCGCGTCGTCGAGCCGCTCGGACCGCACACGCTGGTCACCTGCGATGTCGAGGGCGGCCTGTTTCGCGCCATTCTCGAATCGAACGCCACGGTCGCCGTCGGCGATCACTTGCGGCTTTCGCCCAAACCCGATCGCATCCGCTGGTTCGATCCCGAAACCACGAACGCCCTTTGATCCTCCCTTCGATCCTGAAAGTACGAACGCCCCGATGATATCTCTTGCCATTGACGAAACTATCGCCCGCGCCGTCGAGGTGCTCAGGGAAAATGACCAAGGCACCTATACCATACCGACCAAGGGCCTCTACCCGTTCCAGTGGAATTGGGATTCCTGCCTGACCGCCCTCGGTCTTGCCCACTATGACGAGGCCCGAGCCTGGACCGAGATCGACACGCTGTTCGCTCACCAGTGGCCGGACGGCATGGTGCCGCACATCGTCTTCCACGTCTGGAACGACGGCTATTTCCCCGGGCCGGGGGTCTGGCGAACGGACCGCCCGACCGCCACCTCGGGCATCACCCAGCCGGCAGTCGCCGGCTTTGCCGTGCGCCGCCTGTTCGACCAGGCCAAGGACAAGAAACTGGCGGCCGAGCGCGCCCGCGCGCTGCTGCCGAAGATCGACGCCTGGCACCGCTGGTTCTACGAAAATCGCGACCCGAACGGCGAAGGGCTGGTCGCCATAATTCACCCATGGGAGTCCGGCCGCGACAACTCGATCGACTGGGACGAGGCGTTCGAGCGCGTGCCGACCGAAGGCGTCGAGCCCTACACCCGCCGCGACATCCTGCACGCCGACCCTGCGCATCGACCGACCAGGGCCCAGTACGATCGCTATATCTGGCTGCTGCAGCATTTCCGCGAACTTGGTTGGGACAACACCCGGCTGCACGATGCCTCGCCCTTCCAGGTCGTCGATCCCGGCTTCAACGCCATCCTGATCCGTTCCGCCGCCGACCTTGCCGATCTCGCCGATACACTTGGCGAAACTGAAATCGCAGAAGCCAATCGCGCCCGTGCCGAAAAGGGGCTTTCGACGATGGAACGGCTGTGGAGCGACACACATGGCCAGTACATTTGTTTCGACCGAGTGGCCGGAAAGCTCGTTAACAGCGCGTCGGTCGGCGGCATCCTGCCGGTGTTTTCGGCCATTCCGGAAAGCCGGGCAGCCGCCATCGCTGCAACGATCGAGCGCATCGCTGGCAAAGCGCGTTACATCGTCCCCTCGCACGATCCTGGCGATGGACGCTTCGACCCAAAGCGCTACTGGCGCGGCCCGGTCTGGCTGGTGGTCAATTACATGATCGCCGACGGCCTTGCCGCCGCCGGCCACAGCCAAATCGCACAACGGATCACGCAATCCAGTCTCGACCTGATCGCCGAGAGCGGTTTTGCCGAATATTACGATCCCCTCAGCGGCGAGCCGCTCGGCGGCAATCGCTTTACCTGGACCGCGGCGATGGTGATCGAGTTCCTGAAGGGCAGAGCCTGAACGCTTCCGCCTAGGCCGCCGGCTACCAAAGCCCGTTCTGTCTGCCGAATAACAGTCGACCCCATTTGCGTCTGAGGCATGTCCTGGCCCATCAAACAGGGCCAAGGCATGCCCAATCTTCACCATGCCAGAGCTATAATAATTCGTCACAAACCGCTATCTATACTGCGTCGGGGCGGGGAGAAGCGCGGCTTGGAATTCGATCTGAAGACCATTGAGGCGCTTGCTCCCGATCAGGCGTCGCTGAGCGCCGCCTCCAAGCTCACCAAACGAACGAACTGGCCGCGGCTCGAAAAGCATGAGCAGCAGGCGCTCATCTGGGGCGAATGCCAGGGTTCCGGCTCCAATCCTTATCGAGTGGTGGTCGACACGGGTGATCACGGCTACAAATGCACCTGCCCTTCGCGCAAATTCCCATGCAAGCACACGCTGGCCCTGATGTGGATCGCCGCCACCGCGCCAGCCAGTTTTGCCGCTGCCGATACCACGCCGGAATGGGTGAATGACTGGCTTGGCCGGCGCCGGAAGACGGCGTCACAGCCGGTGCAGCAACCGGCACCGGGCGCGGAAGCCAAGAGCATTGGCGAAGCCGCACGGGCGGACGAGAGCGCCGCCGTTGAAGATAACGCAACGGTCGAGCGTCGCGAGGCGGCGCAGCGCAAGCGGGCGGAAAGCACACGAGAAACAGTGTCGGCGGCGCTCGATGAACTCGACCAGTGGATTGCCGACCAGTTGCGGCTCGGTCTTTCCGGGTTTGTCGACGCCAGCAGCGACCGTTGCCGGCGGATTGCTGCGCGGCTGGTCGATATGAAGGCAGCGGCGCTCGCCGGCCGTATCGACGAGATTCCGTCGCGGCTGATGGCGCTGCGCAGCGAAGAACGACCGGATGCGGCGATCCGCGAACTCGGCAAGCTCGTGCTGCTGGCCAAGGCCTGGCGGTCGGCGCCCGACGATCCCGAGCTGAAGCGGCTTGTATCGACATCCGAAACCCGCGAACAGGTGCTGGCCAATCCCGATGCAATGCAAGTCGAAAGTCTCTGGGAGGTTGTCGGCGAGAAGATCGAGACCCGGCGCGATGGTTTGGTCAGCCATTCGACATGGCTGCTCGATCTGAAAAGCTCCACACCACAATTTGCCCTGCTGCTCGATTATTTTCCCGCCTCGGCCGGACGCCGATCCAACGCCTTCTCGCCAGGCGATCGCTTCAATGCCCGGTTGGTCTTTTATCCATCACGCCGGCCACTCCGGGCGCTGGTGGCAGAACGCATGGGCGACGTCGCATCGGGCCCGTGGCCCGATTTTACCCTGGGCGTCGCCAAGGATCCGCTGGCTGCGCATGTGTGCCATCAGGATGCCGCTCCCTGGCTCACAGATAGCCCTCTCATGCTGCCGCCTGGTGCGATCCTGGTCGACGATCGGGGCGCAGCCTGGTGGCAGGCCGCCGATGATCCGCAAGGGCTCGCCTTGCCGATCAGTGGCGCCGTCAATCAGACATTGCTCGGCCTCGACCTTGCCGCCACGGCAGCGCTCTGGGACGGCGCTCGGCTTGACCTTCTGGCGGCTCAAAGCGGGTTCGGGAGGCTTGACCTGTCGTGAATGAGGGCGAGCAAACAGGCCTGGCGACCATGCGCGATTGCTGGATCACCGGCGGAGCCACCTTCGATCTGGCTCCGGCCGCCTGGAAGGCAATCGCAGGCGGCGCAAGTCCCGACGAGCAGGAGCGCCGGCTCCTGGCAATTGCAGCGCAAGCGCTCGGCGTCGCCTTGCGGCCGGCGGCGCCGAAGACGCTCAAGCGGCGGCCGCCGCTGCCCGGGCTTGCCTTGCCACTGCTGCCGGAGCGGTTGCGGCCGCTTTTGCGCGCCGCCCTGAAACAAGCCGCCGACGCAAGGCGCAAGACGCGCGTGGTGACGCTTGTCGCCAGCCGCGGCTTCGTGCTCCACCCAATGGACTGGATGCCCTCGTCGGATCAGAACAGCCCGGATGTCTACGCTCCATGGATCGACTGGCAAGCCAGCGTGGATGGAGAAAGACATACCCCGCAAGAGAAACTCACGGCGGAAAATTGGGATGAGTTCTATCCCGCCGCGCGCCGCATCGCGCTGGCCGATATGCGCCGGCGCGAACCGGCCGCGGCGCGAATGCTGATCGAGGCCAAGGCCTCGGGCGAACCTGCGGAGGTCAGGCTTGCGCTCATCGAACTTATGCGCTTCGGCCTCAATGCCGAGGACGCGCCGTTCCTGAAAAGCCTTGCCACCGACCGTTCCGGCAAGGTGCAGGACCTGGCTGGCCGGTTGCTGGCAAGGTTGGGCGAGCACGGCCATTCGAGCGAAGGCGGGGCGGAGGATCCAGCAGTCGAACTCGCCGTCTTCATCGGCGAAGGCAAATCCGGCTTCATCCGCCGCCGGACCACCTACACGCCGGCGAAACTCAAATCCCCGGCGCAGGAAAAGCGCCGCGCCGAATTGTTCGAGACCTGCAATCTGGTCGACCTCGCCAGACGGTTCGGCATCACGGAACCCGAATTCATCGGAGCCTGGCAGTTCGGCGCCGACAACAACGCTGATATCCTGATCGCCCGAATGGTCGCCGCTTCTGGGAGCGACGCGGCGGTGACGCATATGGCGGACATGCTTGTCACCGAAGGCGGCAAACCGGCGCTGTTCGTGTTGCACCTTGTGCCGCGTCTGGACAGCCGCAGGAAACGGGCTCTCGTCCGGCTGATCCTCAAGCAAGCAAATTACCTCAGCGCGATCAATCTGGCGGAAGGCATTGATGCTGGCTGGCTGGAATGGGACGATCTTTCGAACGGGTCAGCTCTTCCCGCTTTGCGTTCCGCCGTTGCGGGAAACGACGAAGCCGTGCGGCGGGGCGCTGACGATATACTGGAAACGATCGGCTACCTTGCCACAGCGACCACAGCAGCCAAATTGATCGACGAGGTCGTCGCTGCCGGTATGCCGCCCGCCGCCCCATCACTCAGTGTCCTGCGTCTCAACGCGGCGCTGGCCGAACATCAGTCTCGAACCGACACATGATCAATCCGGAGAATTCATATGAACGCTGCCATCCGTCTCCCGGTCGAGCAGGCCTATGCCTCTGAATTGCAGGCGCTGGCGCGCGGTGACGACAGGCAAAAACCTGCCGGCTGGAGCCTGTCGCCACAGGCTGTGCTGACCTATCTGCTCGGCGGCAAGGCTAGCGACGGCACACTGATAACCCCGAAATATGTCGGTCGCCGCCGGTTGATGGAAACCGCGGTAGCGACGCTCGCTACCGACCGTGCACTCTTGCTGCTCGGCGTTCCCGGAACCGCCAAGTCCTGGGTATCTGAACATCTTGCCGCCGCCATCATGGGCGACTCGACGCTGATCGTGCAGTGCACGGCCGGCACCGACGAGAACCAGATCCGCTATGGCTGGAACTATGCGCAGCTGCTGGCAAAAGGCCCGAGCCAGGAAGCGTTGGTGCCGACGCCGCTCTACCGAGCCATGCAGAACGGCAAGCTCTGCCGGCTGGAGGAACTGACCCGCATGGGCTCGGACGTGCAGGACACGCTGATCACCGTGCTTTCCGAAAAGATGATGCCGATTCCGGAATTGAACACCTCGATCTACGCCCAGCGCGGCTTCAACATTATCGCCACGGCAAACAACCGCGACAAAGGTGTCAACGAGCTCTCCTCGGCGCTCAAGCGTCGCTTCAATGTCGTGGTGCTGCCATTGCCGGAAGACATGGCCGAAGAGGTGGCGATCGTCTCCAAACGGGTCGATGAGATGGCTGGCGGACTCGACCTGCCGGTGCCAAAAAATGTCGGCGAGGAGATCGCCCGTGTGCTGACCATCTTTCGCGAATTGCGCTCCGGCGCGACTGCCGACGGCAAGGTGACGCTGAAGACTCCTTCCGGCTCGCTGTCGACCGCAGAAGCGATCGCCACGATGGTTGGCGGGCTCAGCCAGGCGGCGTGGTTCGACAGTGGCAAGCTCGGCGCCGAAGGTCTCGCCGCCAGCCTTGTCGGCGCGATCGTGAAGGATCCGGTGCAGGATAAGGTGGTGCTCGAGGAATATCTGGAAACGGTGCTCAAGAAGCGCCCCGACTATGCCGGCTATTACGCGGCGCTGAACGCAGCGATCTGACGCCATGAGCCACGGCGACATTGCCTATTTCGGGATACGCCATCACGGGCCGGGTTCCGCCGACAGCCTGGTGCAGGCACTGCAGGATTTGAACCCGGTCGCCGTGCTGATCGAGGGGCCGATCGACGCCTCTGAGCTTCTGCCCATGCTGGCCCGCCCCGAAATGCAGCCGCCGGTGGCGCTCCTTTGCTATCCGGAAGACGATCCGGCTTCGACAAGCTTCTGGCCTTTTGCCGAGTTCTCGCCCGAATACCAGGCGGCGCTTTGGGCTGTGGGCAATAAGGCGACGTTGCAGTTTATCGACCTGCCATCGTCGGCACGGTTCACCACTGCTGCGATCGGTGGCGCGGAGGACACCGATGTGACCGAAGCTACCCAAGCCCCCGAGGATGGTGACGCGGCTCCGCTTCCGCGTGATCCGATTGCCATGCTGGCGCACGCCGCCGGTTATGAGGACGGCGAAAGCTGGTGGTCGGACATCATTGAACAGAACCCGGAACCCGGCCCGATATTTGCGGCCATCGCCGATGCGATGACGACACTGCGGAATGGTGAGGGTCCGATCGCGCAGTTCGAAGCCAAGCGCGAGGCGCATATGCGGCTCGAAATCGCCAAGGCGCGTAAGCAGTTCGAGGGGCCGATCGCCGTCGTCTGCGGAGCATGGCATGTGCCGGCGCTGCAGGCCACCCACACTCAGAAAAACGATCAGGTCCTGATCAAGGGAATTGCCCGGCGCAAGAGCACAATGACATGGGCACCGTGGACCGGACCGCGCCTGGCGCTGGGATACGGCTATGGCGCGGGCGTCGTCGCGCCCGGCTGGTGCAAGCATCTTTGGCGCACGCGCGGTCGGCGCGATGCGGCAACCCTGTGGCTTGCCATGATCGCGGCGCTGCTGCGGGCGAAGGGCCATCTGGTCTCGACCGCTTCGCTGATCGAAGCGGAGCGGCTCGCCCGCGCGCTCGCCGCCATTCGCGAACGGCCGAAGCCCGGGTTCGAGGAATTGCGCGACGCCGCGATCGCGGCCCTGTTCAATGGCGAAGCGTTGCTGTGGGGGCTGGTCGAGGCCGAGTTGCTTCTGGGTGCGGACGTCGGTGAAATTCCGCCCGACACGCCGCTGGCGCCATTGATCGAGGATCTGCAGCGCAACCAGAAGGCGGCGCGGCTGAAGCCCGAGGCGCTGGAGCGCGAACTGTCCGTCGACCTGCGCAGCGAAAGCGGACTGTTTCGCTCGACATTGCTGCATCGGCTGAGCGTGCTTGGTGTGCATTGGGGCAGACTGACCGATGCCGGTCGCAGCCGTGGCACCTTCCGCGAGCGGTGGACCCTGGCGTGGGAACCGGAATATGCCGTTCGTCTGGTCGAGAACCTGATCTACGGGCCGACCATCGAAAAGGCTGCCAATGCCCGCCTGATCCAGATGATCGAAACGGCGGCGACGCTCGATACGCTTGCGGCATTGGTGGAGAACGCGATCACGGCAAGCCTGTCGGAAGCATCGACTGCCGGCCTTGCGGCGTTGGAGGCGCGAGCGGCGCGCAGCAGCGAATGCCTGGAGATCCTGGCGTCTGTGCCGCCCCTCGCCGACATCATCCGTTACGGCGAGGCCCGCAAAACGGAGACGAACCGGCTGTCCGGTCTCATGGAGCGGCTGATCGTCGAAGGTGCGATCGCGCTTCCGTATGCTGTACGCGATCTGGATGAGCAAGCCGCCGCGACGCTAGTCGGTGCGATGCGCAAGGCCGATGAGGCGATCAGACTGGTCGAGCCCGGGCAAGACGTGCTGGACGGATGGCGTAACGGACTGGCTGCCGTGCTGGAGGGATCGCGGTCGACGGCGCTGCCGGCAGGATGCGCCGCGCACCTGCTCTACGAAGCTGGCCGGCTTTCCGCCGAGGACGCTGCCGGACTGCTCGAGCGACGCTTGTCACCGGGGACTCCTGTCATTGAAGCGGCCGGGTTCTTCGAAGGCTTCTTCAGCACTGCCGGTCAGCGGCTGATCTATGACGAAGGTCTGCGCGGTGCGGTTGATGCGTGGCTGAAGTCCCTCGACGAGGACGCTTTCATCGCGCATCTACCGCTGCTGCGCCGCGTCTTCTCCAATATGGACAGCATGGAGCGCCGGCGGTTGATTGAAGCGGTGCTCGGCCGCGCCGCTCGGCTGCCGGCCGGCCTGATACCGGCGCCCGATGGCGGCGAGGCCTGGCGTCGGCACCTGGAGCGGCTTGGACCTTTGCTCAAGAGCGGGACATAACGATGGACGACGAGGCAGAGGCGACCCAAACCGGCGCACCATCGCCCGATGGCGGAAGAGAGCGCCGCTGGCGTCTGGCGATCGGCGCCGACGATGAGACATCTGCGGCACTTTCCAGCGACGACAAACGGCTTTCGGCGGCTCTTGACGCGTTATACGGCGACGGCGCCAATGCCGCTGCCGACCCGCGCAAACGGCGCGGCGGGCTAGGCCGTTCGGCGCCGCGCGTTGCGCAATGGATGGGCGACATCCGCTCTTTCTTTCCCGCGCAGGTCGTCCAGATCGTCCAGAAAGATGCCTTCGAACGGCTGAACCTGAAGCAGATGCTGATAGAGCCGGAGTTCCTGAAGGCGATCGAGGCGGACGTCAATCTGGTCGCCGACCTGGTTTCGCTCCGCTCGGTGATGCCTGCCAAGACCAAGGACATCGCCCGCGCGATCATCGCCGATATCGTGGCCAAGCTGATGCAGAGGCTGGAGCAGAAGACAGTCGAGGCAATCCGAGGCGCGCTCGACCGGTCGAGGCGCACCAACCGCCCGCGTTCGCGCGATATCGACTGGCAGCGCACCATCTCGGCGAACCTTCGCCACTACCAACCCGAACACAAGACTATCGTGCCGGAGAAGCTGGTTGGTTTCATACGCAAGCAGCGACGGCTGGTCGATCTCGACGAGGTGGTTCTGTGCGTCGACCAGTCCGGCTCGATGGCAAGTTCGGTGATCTATGCCTCGATCTTCGCAGCGGTGATGGCCTCGCTGCCGGTTGTGCGCACCAAGCTCGTCTGTTTCGATACCGCCATCGTTGACCTTACCGAAGAACTCAGCGATCCTGTTGAAGTGCTGTTCGGCGTGCAACTCGGCGGCGGCACCGACATCAACCAGGCGGTCGCCTATTGCGCCGACCGTATCGAGCGGCCCACCAAGTCGCATCTGGTGCTGATCACCGACCTCTATGAAGGCGGCAATGGCCAGGAACTGCTGCGGCGGCTGGCGGCGCTGGTTCGATCCGGCGTCAATGCCGTCGTGCTTCTGGCGTTGACCGATCAGGGGCAGCCCGGCTATGATCCAGCGATGGCAGGTTCGGTCGCGGCACTTGGCATTCCGGTCTTCGCCTGCACGCCGGATCTGTTTCCGGACATGATGGCGGCGGCACTGCGGCGGGAGGATATCGGCGCCTGGGCGGCGGGAGCCGACATCAAGCTCATTCGCGCCGGGGCTGAGGCGCCTGGGATGCATGAGTGAGCGTTTGCCTCGGTCCAGAATACTGGGCAGCCCGCAGGCAAGCGCTTGCGGTCAAAGGTTTGACAAATAGCCAGCCGCGCCTATGGTCGACCTGTTACAGGAGCGACGCATGGCGAAGACAACCGGCTGTATTCCTGGCGGGTTTTCCCCACATTTGCTGAACAGTAGAAATCAGCCACGGCCGCTTTCACAGCCCTCGCCCTTCCCTCTCCCGGCCGCGTCGATGCGCCCGGGCCGTTCATGTCCTTGAGCCACATGTCGCAGAAAATTGCCGAGCTTCTGTCGCGGCTGGAAAAGCGGCTGGACAGGTCAGCGATTGTCTCGGCTGAGGAGGCCGGACCACGCTACCGGGAAGATCCCGACGGCAAGGACGGCGCGCCGCCAGCGATCGTCTTGCGTCCACGCACGACCGGCGAGGTGTCGGACATTCTGCGCCTGTGCAACGAGGCCGGGCAGAGGCTCGTCATCCAGGGTGGCCGCACCGGTCTTGCGGGCGCGGCGCGCATCCAGCCCGGCGAGGCGGTGCTGTCGCTGGAGCGCATGACGGCGGTCGCGGCGCCCCACCGCGAGGCGGCGACGATCGTCGCCGAGGCCGGCGCGCCGCTGCAAATGGTGCAGGACGCGGCCGATGCGGCCGGCTTGCTTTTCGGCGTCGACATCGGCGCGCGCGGCACGGCCACCGTCGGCGGTAATGTCGCCACCAATGCCGGCGGCATTCGCGTGCTGCGCTACGGCATGTACCGCGCGCAGGTGCTCGGTCTGGAGGCGGTGCTTGCCGACGGCAGTGTGCTCACGTCGCTCAAGGGCTTGCCAAAGGACAATTCCGGCTATGACCTCAACCAGCTCTTCATCGGCAGCGAAGGCACGCTCGGCGTGGTCACGCGCGCCTGCCTGCGGCTGCATCCCAAACCTGCCACCGAGGTAAATGCCTTCTGCGCACTTCCATCGCTCGATGCGGCGATTGCGCTGCTTGCGCAGCTCCGGCAGAAGCTTGGGCCGTTGCTCTCGGCCTATGATGTGAATTTCGCACCGCTCTATGGCGCCATGATCGCCGGCATGGAGGCGCCGGCGCCGCTGCCGGCCGGCTCGCCCGTCTATGTGCTGGCCGAGATACAGGGCAATGAGCCGGACCGCGACGGCGACCGCTTCGCCGCGGTGCTGATGCAGGCGGTCGAGGACGACGTGATCGACGACGTCGTCGTCTCGCAATCGCCGCGCGAATTCCGGGCGCTCTGGGCGGTGCGCGAGGAGGCCAACCGTTTCCTGTTTTCGATGGCAGGACTGATCGGCGTCGATATCAGCATCCCGCTGGCGAAAATGGCGACTTTCCTGCGCGAGACGGAAGCCGCTATCAAAGCCGTCGACCCGAGCGCCGACATCTACGTCTTCGGCCATCTCGGCGACGGCAATCTGCACTACCAGGTCCGCACCGTGGATCCGGCGGCTGCATACGGGATCATCTACCGGGGTGTGGCCGCGGCTGGCGGCGGCGTCTCGGCCGAGCATGGCATCGGCCTCGACAAGAAGGAATGGCTGCATCTGGTGCGTAGCGACGCCGAGATCGCGGCCATGCGCCGCCTGAAAGCGGCCTTCGACCCGAACAACATCCTCAATGCCGGGCGCATCTTCGACCTCGTGCCGGGCTGAAAAAGGCACGTAGCGCTGGCCGGACGCTGTCTCTATCTGGTCGCGCCCTTCAATTCCGCATGCGCAACTGCGATGCGGGCAGCAAGCGCGGCGTTGTTGCGGACAAGCGCGATGTTGGCCTTCAGGCTGCGGCCTTGTGAAAGCTCGTTGATGCGGGCGAGGAGAAACGGCGTCAGTTCCTTGCGCCCGATGCCGCGCTTCTCGGCCTCAGCCACGGCCGCTACGATCGTGCCGTCGATGAACGCCGGATCGAGCGCGTCCGCTTCGGGAATCGGGTTGGCGACGAGAATGCCGGTGCCGGATTCCATCTCGTCATGCAGCAGCATGGCTCGCGCGACCTCGTCGGGGGTATCGAGGCGATGGTCGGCCTTGAGCCCGCTGGAGCGGGTGTAGAAAGCCGGAAAATCATCGCTCCCATAGGCGATCACCGGCACGCGCTGAGTTTCCAGATATTCCAGCGTCTTCGCAACATCGAGTATCGACTTAACCCCGGCGCAGACGACGGTTGTGCCGGTCTGGCCGAGTTCGGTCAGGTCAGCGGAGATATCGAAAGTGGCTTCGGCGCCGCGATGCACGCCACCGACGCCGCCGGTCGCGAAAATACCGATCCCGGCTAAAGCGGCAATCCGCATCGTCGCCGAGACGGTGGTTCCGGCCGAGCCGCCGCGCACCATGATTGCGGCGAGATCGCGCCCGGAAGCCTTGACCACGCCCTTTGCCGCTGCCAGCTCTTCCAGTTCACGGTCGTCGAGGCCAACCTTGATCTTGCCGGCGACCACTGCGATCGTGGCGGGCACGGCGCCGTTTTGACGCACGACGGTCTCGACACCACGAGCGGTTTCCAGATTGGCCGGATATGGCATGCCGTGGGTGACAATCGTCGATTCCAATGCCACCACCGCGCGGCCTTTATCAAGCGCAGCAGCGACTTCATCGTTCAAATGGACAAGGGAAGGTTTCATATCATCTCGCTTTCAGGCAGGAATGCGGTACATGCCGGCGGCAAGGAAGCGCGGCGACAGATCGGGGTGGACGCTGGATTCGCTCTCGGTGGTCAGTGTGGCAAGCAGCGCGCCGGTGCGCACGGCATGAGCCACCGGCTCACCCGAAAGCACCTTGTACAGAGTGCCGGCGATCATAGCGTCGCCGGCGCCGGTGATGTCGACGGGCTGGGCCGGGACGGAGCGCATGGCCGTCACACCGCTCTCGGTCGCAACGGCAAATCCATGCGCACCCACAGTCACGATCACTTCGCCAGCGCCTGCCGCGCGCAGCGCTGCTGCTGCTTCCTCCGGCGTCAGCCGCCTGTCGGCATCCGTCATGCCGAGCATCGTATTGGCCTCGTCATGATTGGTGAACAGAAGATCGATGCCGGTCAGGTCCTTCGGCAGGCGCGCTGATTTCGGTGACGATACCGTGTCGACTGCGAGCTTGAAGCGCGCACCGTGCTTGCGCGAGATCAGCGCTGCGATGGTCGCGGCCGGCAGATTGCAGTCGATGAAGACCCATGTCGCCGAAGCCAGGTGCGGCCAGAAACGGTCGAGATAGGACGGCAAAAACAGATCGAAGATCTCCATGTCGGCGATGCCGAGCACGAGATCGTTGTTGCGGTCGAGGATGGCCGCGTATTCGGCCGTCGGCCGCTCCGTGGTGGTGATGACCTGGCTGACATCGGCGCCGAAGTCACGCAAATGCCGCACCAGCGCGCGGCCGGTTTCATCCTCGCCGACGATCGAGACGAAGCTTATGTCGACACCGAGGCGGGCAAGGTTTTCGGCGACGTTGCGGGCAACCCCGCCGAAGCTGCGATGGCCTTCGACCGGGTTCGATGTCTCGAAGATCAGATCCTTCCTGGCGTGGTATTTGCGGTCGAGCACCGCGCCGCCGATGCAGACCATACGTTTGGACGCCGGCAAGACATAGCCGCGGCCGAGAATGTAGCCCTTGTTGATGAGTTGCACGATGTGGGCGGCGACCGTCGAGCGGGCAATGCCGAGCGCGGTTGCAATATCCTGCTGGCCGGAGAACGGATTCGCCGCAATGAGGTCGAGAACCGCTTGTTCTTGTGCTCCAAGGTCGTCCATCGTCTCACCTGGCCCGCCAAATTCGAAGCTGAACTCGATGTATGAAACAACAGATGATCTTGTCAACATTGGTTTGCCATGGCGGCGTTTGACCAATCGGCGCTCCCGCGGCTCTGCCAGCCGGAGAGCGTGTGAGCGCATTGAAGAAAGCTATTCGGAGGACGAAACCTGCTCTTGTCGACGTGCAGCATCAGGGAGGAACAGAGGCCTTAACGCCATGCCGAAGACAGCTAAGCCTTCAGCACCGAGACGGCCAATTCGCTGTTGTGGACATATTCATTGGCGTCAGGCTGCTTCTGCACAAGCAGGATGAACAGCAGGTCGGTTAGCGTCAGTTGTGCATCACGCGCGGTTATCGATGAAGAGCGCGCGCGCTCTTCATCGGCGATCGTGTGGAGGCGAATGTCGGCAACCCGGCTCAGCGGATTGTCGCGAAGCCCGGTGACGGCGATAACGGTGGTGCCGCGTTTATGTGCGAGTTCAGCTATCCGCAGGGTTTCGATGCTCGCCCCGGAATAGGAGAGCGCGAATAACGCGTCGCCTCGTCCAAGCGTCGAGACATTGGCCATTTGCACATGGCTGTCGCTGTCGTGCAGCACGTTGCGGCCGAGCTTCATCAGCTTGTATGAGAAATCGCGCGCCACCAGAGAGGATGCGCCGACGCCTGCCAAATGAATGCGGCGCGCACCGTTCAATGCTTCGAGGGCCTTGCCGATTTCATGCTCGGTGTTGGCCGCGACCGTCTGTTGCATCGACAAAAGCTTGCTGCCGATCAGCTTGCGCAGGATGACCAGATAGCTGTCGCCGACCTCGATCGAACCGTGGATCATGCCGGCCGGCACGTGCCATTCCTGCGACTTGGCCTCGCTGACGGCGAGCTTGAGCTCCTGATAGCTGGAATAGCCGAGCTTCTGGCTGAACTTGACGACGCTCGACTGGCTGCGGCCGATCTCAGCGGCAAGCGCCGCCGTCGACAGGCGCAGCATCTGGTCGGGATTATCGACGATATACCGACCGATCTCGCGGTCGCCGGGCGCCATGATTTCGAGCTTGGCCTCGATTTTCTTCAGGATGGACATGCGTTCACCTGTTGCCAGTCACGGACAATGCCAAACCAAGGAATAAATTATTCCGTCTCTGATTGACAGCCAAGAATGATCCATCAAATCTCTACCGGTGCGGTTGCGGCCCAGCCTTCGGGCAAGCCGACGATTCGGCCACGAAAGATCGTAGACACGCCGACAGCTCGGGATTAGGTCAGAGCCATGGACAAATTGCGGATCGTCGGCGGGCATAGGCTTGAGGGCGCGGTGACGATCTCCGGCGCCAAGAACGCGGCCTTGCCGCAAATAGCGGCGGCGTTGCTCAGCCCTTATCCGCTGCAACTGACCAATCTGCCTGCGGTGACCGACGTCGACAACATGCTTGGCGTCGTCGGCCTTCATGGGGCCGAAGTCACCAGATCGGCGCATGCCGCCACAATCGATACCAGTGCTGCCGTCTCCAAGGAGACAACCTACGATACCGTCAGGCGTATGCGCGCGACAGTGCTGGTGCTCGGCCCGCTGCTTGCCCGCTTCGGCCACGCCAGGGTTTCGCTGCCCGGCGGCTGCGCGATCGGCGCACGGCCGGTCGACATGCATGTCGCCGCACTTGCCGCACTTGGCGCCGACATTGCGGTCGAAAACGGGCTGATCGTCGCGTCCGCGCCGGGCGGACTGAAAGGCGCGCGTATCGTTTTGAGCTCACCATCGGTCGGCGCGACCGAAACGGCGATGATGGCAGCGACGACTGCAAAGGGCGAAACCGAGATCCTCAATGCGGCGCGCGAACCGGAGGTGGCCGACCTTGCCGCCTGCTTGAACGCCATGGGCGCGCGGATCGAGGGCGCCGGCACGCACCGTATCCTGATCGCGGGCAGCACAGGCTGGCGCGCCGCCACGCACGACATCATCCCGGACCGGATAGAGGCCGGCACCTATGCCGTCGCGGCGGCTATCACCGGCGGTCAGCTCGAGCTGACCCACGCGCGGCTCGAGCACATGGCATCCGTCGTCCAGCTGCTCGAAACAGCCGGTGTGAAAATCTGGCCGGGCGACCGCGGGCTGATCGTATCGAGAGACGGGCCGCTCAAAGCCGTCGATGTGACGACGGAGCCCTATCCGGGCTTTCCGACCGATCTCCAAGCGCAGTTCATGGCGTTGATGTGCTGTGCCGAGGGCGCTTCGCTGTTGCGTGAGACGATCTTCGAGAACCGCTTCATGCATGTGCCTGAACTGATGCGGCTCGGCGCCAACATCAAGCTGCAAGGCACCATGGCGTTGGTGCGCGGAGGCGAGAAGCTGAAGGGCGCGCAAGTGATGGCGACCGACCTGCGCGCCTCCGTCTCGCTGGTGCTGGCAGCGCTGGTGTCCCAGGGTGAGACGACGATCAACCGCGTCTATCATCTCGATCGCGGCTATGAGCAACTGGACCGCAAGCTCCGGCTTTGCGGCGCCCAGATCGAGCGGATAAGTGGATGAGTGCCGGCGCGGCGTCTTCGCATTATTTCCTGGGCGTCGATGGCGGCGGAACCGGCTGTCGGGCGCGTATCGAAGACGAGGCGGGAACCGTGCTCGGGCAAGGTCTCTCAGGTCCGGCGACAACGCGGCTCGGTATAGAGGCGGCCTGGGCCTCCGTTGCCAAAGCCTTTGGTGCTGCGATCAAAGAGGCAGGGTTCACGGCGACGAAAATCGCCAGGATCCGTGCCGGCGTCGGTCTTGCCGGCATCGGCCGCAAGGGGTCGATTGAGGCGTTTCGTGCGATCTCCCATCCCTTTGCAAGTCTCGACTTCGTCAGCGACGGCGTCGCGGCTTGCCTGGGCGCGCATTCGGGCCAGGACGGCGCCATCGTCATAGCCGGCACCGGTTCGATCGGGCTCGGCTTTGTCGAAGGGCGCAACCTGCGTGTCGGCGGCTACGGTTTTCCGATTTCCGACGAGGGAAGCGGTGCCGATCTAGGGTTGAAAGCGGTACAGTTCGCCTTGCGCGCCCATGACGGCCGGCACGAGCGGACCGCGCTGCTGGCCGAGGTGATGCAGCGCTTCAAGGACGACCCGTTCGAGGCGGTGGCCTGGATGGACCGCGCCAGTGCGACGGACTATGCCGCCATGGCGCCGATGGTGATCCGCCATGCCGACCAGGGCGATCCGGCCGGTCGGCGGATCGTGCAAGGCGCTGCCGAGCAGATCGACACCTTCGTGCGGGTGCTGTTCGAAAAAGGCGCGCCGCGGGTTACGTTGCTCGGAGGGTTGTCCAGCCCGCTTGAGCCATGGCTCGCTCCCGACGTCCGCCGACGGCTGAAGCCGGCCGACGGCGATGCGGTTTCGGGAGCCATAATCCTGGCCAGAAAGTCGCTTTGCGGCGAGTAACGCGCTACTCAAAGAGGAATATTTTATTCCTACAATCCGTTGACACCGGGAATACCGAATTCTAAAAAGTTAACTAAGCAGAAACACGACAGCCGGTCGCCTGCCCGGCACGGCATCGCGTTCCCGCTCACGGCAGATTGAAAGTAAGCAAGTGGTCGAACACGGGTTGATGTCGGAGTTGGAGCGGCTGGTTTCCGAGGACCGCAACCCGAGAACCATCGACATCGACCTGTTGCCGACCATCGAGGTGCTGCGGAAGATCAATGACGAAGATAAAGGCGTTGCGGCCGCCGTCGAGAAGGTCATTCCTGAGATTGCTGCTGCCGTGGACCGGATCGTGAGCGCGTTCCAGAAGGGTGCGCGCCTTGTCTATGTGGGCGCTGGCACCAGCGGCCGGCTCGGCGTCCTCGACGCCTCGGAATGTCCGCCGACCTTCGGCGTACCCGAGGACATGGTGGTGGGCCTGATCGCCGGCGGCGACGACGCGCTGGTGCGCTCCGCGGAAGGCGCCGAGGATGACCCGAAACAGGGTGTAAAGGCATTGCAGGACATCAAGCTGACCGCCGACGATGTGGTGGTCGGCATCGCTGTCAGCGGGCGCACGCCCTACGTCATCGGCGGCCTGACCTATGCCAAGCAGGTGGGAGCGACCACCGTGGCGCTGTCCTGCAATCCGCGATCGACCATTGCCGGCATAGCCGACATTGCCATCTCTCCGGTGGTCGGCCCGGAGGTTCTCACCGGCTCGACCCGACTGAAATCGGGAACCGCGCAAAAGCTGGTGCTCAACATGCTGTCTACCGCCAGCATGATCCGCATCGGCAAGAGCTATCAGAACCTGATGGTTGACCTCAATCCAAGCAACAAGAAGCTTGTCGCCAGGGCGGTCAGGATCGTGATGCAGACGACCGGCTGCGCGGCACAGCAGGCACGACAGGCACTCGACCAGACCGGCAACGATGTAAAACTGGCAATCCTGGTGACGATCACCGGCATGGGCGTCGAGGAAGCACGTAAGGCGCTTGGCAACGCGGGAGGTTTCCTGCGCAAGGCGATAGGCGAAAAGACGGTGTAAGACCGCATGGACACTGGGCCGATGTTCCGGGGCGTGTGTCCCTTTGAAGCGGTCCGGCGAACTGCAAGGCATCAGGTTTAACAATAATGGGAGACGACAATGGTACGGCACATTGGCAAGAAACTGCTTTCCGGCATGACCCTCGCGGCAATGATTGGCATCGCGGCGCTACCGGCGCAGGCGAGTGCGGCGACGCTGCATATGGCGTGGTCGCAGGACGCCACCGGTCTTGATCCGCACAAGCAGACGGCATTCTCCTCACTGCGGCTGCTGGAACTGATCTATGAGCCACTGGTGCGGCTCGACGCAAACCTGCAAATCACGCCCGCGATTGCCGATTCATGGCAGTTCTCGCCGGACGGCAAGGAGCTGAGTTTCAAACTCAATCCGAAAGCAAAATTCCAGAACGGCGCCGCCGTGACCTCGGCCGATGTCAAGGCATCGTTCGAGCGCATACTCGACGAGAAGACCGGCGCGGCCGCGCGCGCCAACTTTCTCTCGATCGCCAGCATCGACACACCCGATCCAGCCACCGTCGTGTTCCACCTCTCGCAGCCGGATGTGCCGATCCTGACGGCGATGAGCGACGTCAACGCCGCGATCGTCCCGGCAAGCGAAATCATGGCCGGCTCGATCGGCACGACGACGATCGGCTCGGGTCCGTTCAAGTTGGAAAAGTGGGATCCGAATTCCAAGGAAGTGCTTGTCGCCAACAAGGATTGGGCGGGCGGCACGACCGGCATCGACGGCATCGAGGTCAGCGTGCTGCCGGACGAGACGGCGATCCTGGCGGCGATGCGCAGCAAGCAGATCGATTTTGCCCTGCTCAACGATCCGCTTGTCGCCACGCTTGTGCCCAAGGAAGCCAGCCTGCAGTTGAACCGTGTGCCGGTGCTTGCCTATCACGTGCTGCAGCTCAATCCTTCCCGCAAGCCGATGACCGAACTCAAGGTGCGTCAGGCGATTTCCTGCGCCATCGACCGGCAGGAAGTGCTGGACACCGCCTCGCTCGGTGAAGGCAAAGTCACCGGCCCGCTGACTATCCCTGCGCTGGCGACCGATCCGAGCCAGTTGTTCTGCTATAAGCGCGACGTCGAGAAAGCCAAGCAGCTGATGGCCGAAGCGGGCTACGCCGACGGCTTTTCGGCGACCGTGATCGGCGCCACCGGCGAGCCGCCGACAGCGGCGGCGGAAGCCCAGGTCATCCAGTCGCAACTCGCAGAAATCGGCGTCAAGCTCGACATCAAAATGATGGAGCTCAACGTCTATGTCGATGCCTGGCTGAAGGGCGATTTCGACATGGCCATCGCCCTGAACGGCGGCAGGGCCGATCCCTACACTATGTACAACCGTTACTGGACCAAGACGGGCAATCTGCAGAAGGTCGCGAACTATATCGACGATACGCTGGACAGTCTTATGCAGAAGGGCCGCAGCGAGACCGACCCGGCAGCGCGCAAAGCGATCTTCGCCGACTTCGAGAAGCACATCACTGAGATGTCGCCCTGGATCTGGCTCTACACGTCCTACAGCTACACCGCACAGCAGAAGAATATCGCAGGATTCGAACCGGTGCCGACAGGCTCGCTGTTCAGCCTCGCCAAGGTGACGATCCAGTAGCTGCTTTGGTGCCAGACGAGAGGGTATTCTTCGCGTGAACTATCTGATGCGGCGACTGGCAACCTTCCCTCTCGTCCTGCTTGGCGTGTCCATCGTCGTGTTCCTGGCGATCAGGATGGTTCCGGGCGATTCGATCACGGCAATGCTGGGGACCGAAGCCGGCCTGCTGACGCCGCAGCAGCGCGATGCGCTTGCAGCTTATTTCGGCATCGACCAGCCCTGGTTCATCCAGTACTGGCGCTGGCTGCTTGGTCTTGTCCAAGGTAATCTCGGCATTTCGTCCACCTATGGCAGGCCGGTGCTCGACGTCATCCTCGAGCGTTTCCCGCTAACGTTGGAGCTCGCCCTGCTTTCGATGGTCATCGCCCTGGTTGTCGGCATGCCGACCGGGATTTTTGCCGCCACCCATAATGAAAAGCTGTCCGACCTCGGCGTGCGCGTTGTCGCAATGATCGGGCAGTCGACGCCGAACTTTGTCCTTGCCCTGCTGATCATCTACACGCTGTCGGCGGGGTTTGGCGTTTTGCCGGCGATGGGTGAGTTTTCGCCGCTGTGGCAGGATCCGCTGCGCAATCTCGGCCAGCTGTTGCTGCCTGCGGTCACGCTTGGATTTGCCTTCGCGGCTTCGGTGACCCGCATATCGCGTTCGGCGATGCTCGATGTGCTCAGCGACGACTATGTCAGGACGGCGCGCAGCAAAGGCGTTTCGGCGCGCGGCGTCATCTGGGGGCATGCTTTGCCCAACGCGCTCATCCCGGTCGTGACGCTGAGCGGCATAGAGTTCGGCTATCTGCTGGGCGGGGCAGTCATCGTCGAGCAGATATTTGCGCTGCCCGGTCTCGGCCGTATGGTGCTGGATGCCATCCTGCAGCGCGACTACGCGCTGGTGCAGGGAAGCGTGCTGTTCATCGCCTTCAACTTCATGATCGTCAATCTCCTCGTCGACCTCGCCTATGTCGCGCTCGACCCGCGTATCCGGCTAAGCGAGCACTGATGGCGACATTGCGGGCTATATTTGCGCATCCCAGCGGCCGCATCGGCGGTGCCATCGTTGCGCTTTATCTGCTGCTTGCCGTGCTTGGCATGCTGGGGCTGACGCCGCACGATCCGCTGACGCAGCACCGGGTCGAGCGACTGCATGCGCCTGACGGCACCTACCTGATGGGCACGGACCTGTTCGGCCGCGATGTCGCAAGTCGGCTGATGACCGGGATCGGCCAGTCCTTCATCGTGGCCTTCTTTTCGGTCGCCTTCGCGACACTGGCCGGCACCGTGCTCGGGCTGGCGGCAGCCTGGTTCGGGCGCCGCTGGGACGGCCTGGTGATGCGCATCATGGACGTTGTGCTGGCGTTCCCGGCGATCCTGCTGGCGCTGCTGATCGTCGCGGTTGCTGGACCGGGAACCTCGACCAGCGTCATTGCCATTGCCATCGTCTACACGCCGATCTTCACGCGCGTCGTGCGAGGTCCGGCTCTGTCGCTCAAGGCGCGCGAGTTCGTCGACGCGGCCCGCACGTTCGGCAGCAGTGCGGGCTACATCGTAACACGCCATCTGCTGCTCAATCTGGTGGCGCCACTGACGGTTCAGGTGACGCTGGCGCTGGCCTGGGCACTGCTGACCGAGGCCGGCTTAAGCTTCCTCGGGCTAGGCACGCAGCCGCCCGCCGCGTCGCTCGGCCTGATGCTGAGCGACAGCCGCAATCTGATGGAGACAGCTCCCTGGCTGATGATCTTCCCCGGCGTGGCGATCATGATCAGCATCCTCGGTTTCAACCTGCTCGGCGATGCGTTGCGTGATGTCCTCGACC
The DNA here is from genome assembly GCF_040318565.1 of Mesorhizobium sp. M1142. Taxonomy (NCBI): domain Bacteria; kingdom Pseudomonadati; phylum Pseudomonadota; class Alphaproteobacteria; order Hyphomicrobiales; family Phyllobacteriaceae; genus Mesorhizobium; species Mesorhizobium sp. M1142. The sequence goes on along the minus strand of NZ_JAMYMK010000002.1, from coordinate 88,298 downwards.
CGAAGATGCGGAGATCGATCGCATGATTCCGCTGCTGTCCGTCAGCGGATTGCGCGTCGGCTTCGGCCGCAACCCGAAAGCCAATGAGGTCGTGCGCGGCGTCAGCTTCGATCTCGCCGACGGCGAGACATTGGCAATCGTCGGCGAAAGCGGCTCGGGCAAATCGGTCACGGCGCTGTCGATCAATCGCCTTGTCGATTATGGCGGCGGCCGCATCACCGCAGGCTCGATCACGCTGAAGCGGGTCGACAACAGCATTTTCGACCTGACCGCCGCGGACGAGCCGCAACTGACGAAGATCCGCGGCGGTGAAATCGGCATGATCTTCCAGGAGCCGATGAGCTCGCTCAATCCGGTGCTGACCATCGGCAGGCAGATCGAGGAATCGTTTCGCCTGCATCGCGGCCTGACCGGCCGGCAAGCGACGGCGGCGGCCAAGGACGCGCTCGACCGCGTGCGTATTCCCGACGCTGCACGGCGACTGAAATATACGCCCAACCAGCTTTCGGGCGGCATGTTGCAGCGGGTGATGATCGCCATGGCGCTCGCTTGCAACCCGCGCCTGCTCATTGCCGACGAACCAACGACGGCGCTGGATGTTACGGTGCAGGCGCAGATCATGGCGCTGCTCGCCGAGTTGAAGCAGGAAACCGGGATGTCGATGATCTTCATCACCCACGACATCGGTCTGGTTGCAGGCATCGCTGACAAGGTCATGGTGATGCAAAGCGGGGAAGCTGTCGAGCAGGGCGCGCTGAACCAGATATTGGACGATCCGCAGCATCCCTATACGCGGCATCTGCTTCATGCGGTGCCGCATTTCGCCGGCGGCAGTGCCGTACGCAAGGACGTGCAATGCGAAACGCAAAAAGCTGCCGAGCCGGCGCTGATGGTCGATGGCCTCGTGGTGCGGTTTCCAGTCAAGGCTGGGTTTTTCAGCCGCGCCAGCGGTACCGTGCACGCGGTGGACGGTGTGGATTTCGAGCTAATGCCGGGCGAGACATTGGCGGTCGTCGGCGAGAGCGGTTCCGGAAAGTCCACCACCGCCCGCGCGATTCTGGGGCTGGTGCGCCCGACACGCGGCACAATCTCGGCCAGCACGCGCAAGGCCGTCGCCGGGCAGAGCGCCCTTCCCGTGCAGATGGTGTTCCAGAATCCCTATGGCTCGCTCAATCCCAGACTCACCATCGAAAGCATCCTCGCAGAGCCGGTGATCGCTAGCGGCGGACGGATAACTGCTGAAACGCGGGCGAAAATGGCCGCGCTGCTGAAACGCGTCGGCCTTCCGGAAAACAGCCTGCAGCGCTATCCGCACGAATTCTCCGGCGGCCAGCGGCAACGCCTGTGCATCGCTCGCGCGCTGATGCTCAATCCTTCGGTTGTCGTCCTCGACGAAGCGGTTTCGGCGCTCGATGTGTCGGTGCAGGCCAGGGTGCTGGAGCTTTTGGTCGAGCTGCAGCGTGAATTCGGGCTGGCCTACCTGTTCATCTCGCATGACATGGCTGTCGTCGAGCGGATCGCCCATCGCATTGCGGTCATCTATGCCGGCCAGATCGTCGAGATCGGCGATGCCAGATCGGTGCTCTCGCAGCCGAAGCACTCTTATACCAAACAGCTTATCGCGGCCGTTCCCACCATAGACCGGCGGCATGAACGTTTCGAGCTGGACACGCGCCAGGTTCCCTCGCTCGTGCGCCCGCTGGGATTTGAGCCGGGCCCGGCCAATTGGCAGCAATTCGGGCCGGACCATAGGGCACGGGTGGAAGCGTGATGATTGTCGCTCGAAAGCATGCAGAGTCAGACGGACAGCCCCCTCGCTGCTTTTCAGACGGAGGCCGCATTTGATCGAGCATGATCTCTTCGACCGTGCATTCGCCCCGCTCGAAACGGCCGTGGCTGCGTCGCGCATTCCTGGCGGCGTGCTCGGCATGGTCGACTGGGACGGTCAACGCATCGTCCGGGCAGTCGGCTCAGCCCAAGTCGTGCCGAAGATACGGCCGATGCATATCGAAACATGGTTCGATCTGGCGTCGCTGACCAAAGTCATCTTCACCACGCCGCGTATCCTTGCACTGGCGGAAGAAGGCGTCATCGACCTCGACGCGCCGCTGATTTCGGTCCTGCCCGACCTTCGCCAATATGACGAAAAAGCCTGGGAACGGAAGGTGACGTTTCGCCAGTGTCTCGGTCATCAGACGCCGTTTCCCGCCGTTGCTCCAATCTACACCTATGGCCGCGATCCCGAGCTGTTGCGCGCCTTTGTCCTGCAGCGCGAGTGGCAGGTCGGGGAGCCGGTCTATTCCGATATCAATTTCATTCTGCTCGGCTTCGTCCTGGAGCGCCTGTCCGGCAAGACCATTCGCTACATGGATCCCGGTCCGGGCTTCGCGTTCTCCACCGAACCGGATCGCGCGGCGGCCACAGAAGACTGCACATGGCGCCATCGTGTTCTCTGCGGCGAGGTCCACGACGACAATTGCTCGGCATTGCAAGGGGCCGGTCACGCCGGGCTGTTCGGAACGGCGGCCGCGATCCTCGATTTTGCGCTAGGGCTGCTGGACGGGAGCGGCGCATCCGAGCGTTCAATAGCGCTGATGCGCACGCCCTTGTCGGCAACCCGCACCCATGGCTGGGAGCGGCCTTACGAAGGCTGGTCCGGCGGCCGGCTGTGCAGCCCCGGCACAATTGGCCATACCGGCTTCACCGGCACCGGGCTTTGGGTCGACTTCGACAAAGGCAGAGCATGGACCTTGCTCACCAACCGGATCCATCCGACACGTCATTTCAACAGCGGGATCGCAGCGCTAAGGCAATCGATCGGCGATCTCGTCAACGGAGCCTGACAAGTCATGATTGCTAAAAATGGCGCACCAATGTGGGCTGTCGGCCTGATGACCGGCACCGTGCTGGACGGTAATATCGACGTCGCGCTGATCAAGACCGACGGCGAACGGATCGCGGATTTCGGCACCTACACGCTGGCGCCTTACCCCAGGTCGATCCGCAGCCTGTTGGAGGAGACGTTGCGCCAGGCCAGGATCTGGAATTTCACCGGACCGGAACCGGCGATTTTTCGTGAGGCAGAGGAGGCACTGACGCGCGCCCAATCCGCCGCGGTCAGGGATCTTGTCGAAAGTCACGGCCTGACCATGGCCGATATCGGCGTCGTCGGCTTCCATGGCCAGACCGTGCTGCACCGTGCCCCGCAAGTGGGCCGGCTGGGCCAGACCCGCCAGCTCGGCGACGGCGAGCTGATGCATGCGATCCTTGGCACCAGGGTCGCCTATGACTTCCGCTCGGCCGACATGCGCGCCGGCGGCCAAGGTGCGCCGCTCTCTGCCGCCTATCACGCCGCGCTGCTGCGCGACGCTGATGCCAGTGGAGACACGGCAGTGCTCAATCTCGGTGGCGTCGCCAACATCACCTGGTGGGACGGCAAGGACAATGTCGTCGCCTTCGATACCGGACCGGCCAACGCGCCGCTGAACGACTTCATCAAGTCGAAGGGGCTTGGCGAAATGGACCGCGACGGCGCGTTGGCCCGCGCCGGGACGGTCGACGAGACGCGGCTGGCCAAGCTCCTGCAGCACCCTTACTTGACCAAACCCTACCCGAAATCGCTGGACCGTTTCGATTTCGGCGCCTCGATGGCGGACGGAATGAACGCCGCGGATGGGGCAGCCCTGCTGACGGCCTTCACCGCGGCCGCCGTCGCCAAAGCGCTCGATCTTCTGCCGCACCGGCCGAAGCGGCTGGTGGTCAGCGGCGGCGGTCGCCACAATCCAACGATCATGGCCATGCTTGCCAGCCGCGCCGGCGTCGAAGCGGTTCCGGCCGAGGCGCTGGGCTGGAAGGGCGATGCGGTGGAGGCGGAGTGCTTTGCCTTCCTGGCAGTGCGCGTGCTTAGGGGCTTGCCGATCAGCTTCCCCAGCACGACCGGCGTGCCGCAGCCGATGCGCGGAGGGCGGCTCGCCGGCTAATCGTGTTTCAGGTTCTTCTGTAAGAAGATGCGGCTGCGGCCAATGGGAAAGTCGGCGAGCGCACCGAACGGCCGGTAGCCGTGGCGCTCATAGGCCTTGGCCGCCTTGGGATTGAACGTGTCGATCCAGGCGCCGTGACAGTCGCGCGCGATCGCCTCCCTCTCGGCCGCCTCGAGCATCCTGCCGGCCATGCCGTGGCCGCGCAGTTTTTCATCGACCCAGAGCCATTGCACATAGAGCCAGCCCCAGGCGGTGTATCCCGAGATGCCGGCGACAATTACGCCGTGCTCATCGCGCACGAACACGGCCATTGCCTTCCTGCGGGAGGCGCCGACATCACTGTCGTTGAACGCAGCAAGCCGCTCTCCGAGAAAAGCCAGCTCGTGCGGCAAGGGATCGGCGGTTGTCTCAAGCGTTGTATTGTCCATCCACCAAGCATCTATCGATGGACGGGGCCGAGACGCAAGCCTTGCTGCGCTATAGCTTCGGCGAACGCCACGCCGCTGCCACAGCAGCGATCAGCATGAGCAGGGCTGCAACCACCGCCGACGCCGCAAAACCGAATGTGGAATAAAGCGGTCCGAACGCCGTGGTGCCGACGAACACCGCGAGATAGGTCACCGCGCTGTTCAAGCCCATGATCGTGCCGCGCCGCGCAGGATCGAGCGCGGACAGGCGCATCACCAGGACATTCAGGCCGAAATGATTGGCAAGGCCCCAGACGGCTATCATCGCTATGGTCAGATGGAAACTACTGCTCGCCGCGGCAATCGCGACATAGACGGCCGCGACGAGCAGGTAGGCAAATGGCATGACACGCCGCGCGCCCAGGCGGTCGATAACGCCGTCAAGAAGTGCCGCCGCGCCAAATCCGGCGCCATAAGCGAGCGCGGCCAGCCCGTTGGCGCTGACCGGCCGTCCCAAGCCATTGTGAAGGTGATCGCCAAGATAGCCATAGACACCGTAGAACGCGGTCATGAATGCGGCGCAGGCAACCAGAAGCGGCACTATGCCGGGGACGCTCAAAGCGCCCAGCGGCGTCGGCGCCGGGCCGCTCTTCCTGACATCGCTCAGCGACGTCAGCGTCAGGCTTGCCAATGCGAGTGCTGAGAGCACCGCGACCGCCGCGAAAACGGCGCGCCAATGCACCAGGTCGGCAAGTACGGCCGACAGCGAAACCCCGGCGATCATGCTCAGCGTCCAGCCGGTCAGCACGACGCCTATGGTGCCGCTTTCGCGGCCGGGCGGTGCAATCGCGGCGGAGCTGGCGTAGATTGCCGGCATGGCGACACCTGCAGCGATGCCGGCGAGAAGCTGGGCCGCGACCAGCGCCGTCACCGTCGGCGCAGCAGCGCTGGCGACGAGCGCTATCGCCAGCAGCAGCAACGCTCCTTGCAGCATGCGGCGGGCACCAAGCCGGTCGATATAGCGCGCCAGGAACAAAGCGCTCGCCGACGTACCGAGCCCGAACGCGGCGGACGCGATCATAACCGCCGGCACGCTTGTGCCGAAGGACGCGGCAACCGCCGGTGCGATCGGACCGAGCACCAGCGAGTTCGAGCCGATCACGGCAATGCATCCGGTGAGGAGGTAAGCGAGCGCCGGGATAGGCGGCCTTGCCGTAAATGTTGCGACTTGATCATTGTTCGACATATGGCGATATTGGCCGTACTAAATTCTGCATCAATAGGGAATTTCATTATGGATGAAGAAACAGATGGCATTCCGCAGAACAGGCCTGCCGCCCGCGATATCGATGCAATCGACCGAAAAATATTAAGCGTTCTGGTCGACGACGCCACGATCAGCTATGCCGAGCTCGGCGACCGCGTCGGCCTTTCACCGCCGGCAGCCCATGAACGCGTCAAGCGCCTGCGGCGCAGCGGTGCCATCCGCAACACCGCGATCATCATCGATCCAAAAGCGGTGCACAAGCCGCTGCTTGCCTTCGTCCATATCGACACCAAGGGGTGGGGCAAGACGCCGGAGCTGATGGCAATCTCCGAACACCCCGAAGTCGAGGAGATTCATTCGGTGGCCGGCGACACATGCATGCTGATCAAGGTCCGCACCGAGGACACGCGGGCACTCGAAGGCCTGTTGTCGCGCCTCTACGAAACGCCTGGTGTCACCTCGACCCGAAGCTACGTCGTGCTGTCGACCTATCTCGAGCGGCCGGTGCAGCCGGGGATAACGACGGAATGGCCGACCCCCCGGCACATGGCCAAGCCGCTTTATTAGCTCATACGATCCTCACGCGTATCCAACGTCGAACCGGAAACGTCTTAGGCACTGCATCCTGTGGTCATCCGTCGGGCCGGTTCGTTTGCGCCGGTTTTTGGATCCGACGGAATGCCTGTTGCGCAACCGGAGACACGCGATGAGAAAATTAATCGTAGGCAGCTTCATTTCGCTGGACGGCGTCATCGAAGCACCAATGGAATGGGCCTCGCCCTTCTTCGACGAGGAGATGAAGGAACACTCATATGAAAAGGCCGGCGAGGCGGATTTTTTCCTGCTCGGCCGCATCACCTATGAAATGTTTTCGGCGCGTTGGCCGCAGGTCAAAGGCAGCAAGTACATGGACCGCATGAACGGGCTGAACAAGCTCGTCGCTTCGCGCAGCCTCAAGGCAGTGAGCTGGAACGCGTCGCTGATCGAAGGCGACGTCGCTGCCGAAATCGCCAGGATCAAGCAGCAAACCGGCGGCAACATATTGAAGTATGGAGTGAGCAATCTCGACCAGACGCTGCTCGCCAACAGGCTTGTCGACGAGTATCAACTCTCGATCGTGCCGACCCGCGTCGGGCATGGCAAACGCGCTTTCCAGGATGTCGACCCGTCCCTGGTCAAGCTGGAGCTTATAGATACGCACCGTTTCAAGAACGGGGTCATTACGCTGACCTATGTCCCGCTGTGATCCGCCGCCGAATTGAATGCCGATGAAGATGCAGCCAAGACTTGACCCGACCGGGCTTTTCGACGTCCGCTACGCCGGCTTCCTGGAGACAGTCGCGCATTTGCGTGGACGGCTGCACCGCTACTGTGCACGTATGACCGGTTCGACGCTCGACGCCGAAGACGTGATGCAAGAGGCGCTGTTCGAGGCCTATCGGAAGATCGAGAAGCTGGACGATGCGACTGCTCTTCGCCCCTGGCTGTTTCGCATTGCACATAATCGCTGCATCGATTTCCTGCGAAGCCGGCAGGTGCGTCAGCATGCGGAGGCCAATTTCGTCGAAGACGAGATCATCCTGCCGGTCGAGCCGGCGGGCAAGGGCGCGGATCGCGCGATGGAACGGCTGGTGATCCACCTGCCGCCCAAGGAACGCGCCTGCGTCCTGCTCAAGGACGTCTTCGACTATTCGCTGGAAGAGATCGCCGATCTCGTCGGCTCGACCGTGGGTGGCGTCAAGGCCGCGTTGGGCCGTGGCCGCTCCAAATTGGGCGCCTTGTCAGGCGAGCCAATCGTGCGTTCGGAGCCCCAACGCGATCCGGAACTTCTGGAATTGCTCAGCCGCTATGTCGAACTGTTCAACCGCCGCGACTGGGACGGGGTTCGGGCGTTGACCAGCGCCGACGCACAATTGCGGGTCGCGGATTGCTTCAAGGGCAGGCTGTCGGAATCACCTTACTTCGTCGAATATGAAAGAGCCTCGACGGCCTGGAAAATGGCGATTGGCATGATCGATGGCGAGGCGGTGCTGCTCGTGCTCCACCATGGCGAAGACGGTTGGAAGCCGGCCCATCCGGTTCGGATCGAAGCCGCTGGCGGGACCATAAATCGCATCACCGATTATTATGCCTGCCGCTGGATCATGCCGACGGCTGGTGCGGTGGTCGTTTCCAGGCCGGCCTAACCAACAGGACATGCAAGTGTCCGGCATCAACCTCAATGAAATGGGATCAATGCCGGACAAGACATAGGGGGCTTACTGAAGCTTCGCCTGCAAGGCGTTGACGTCATCCGTCGTCATTTCGCCATCGGTCGTCACCTTGCCGTCGACGATCTTCCAGAGCCGGAACGGGCCGGTGATGTCGCCGTACTTATCGAAGGCTACAGGGCCGATGACGCCTTCGTAGCGGATCGGCTTGCCGTCCTTGATCAGGCCGAGCGCCTTGGCGAACTCGTCCTTGCCGGCATAGATCGGCGTGCCGGCCGGATCGACCGCCTTGTACATCGCGTCCTTGATCTTGGCCGGATCCTCGGAGCCGGCAATCGCGATAGCCAAGCCGACAATGGCGCCGGCATCATAGGACCGGTCGGCCGCCGGGTTCGACGGCTCAATGCCCGAAAATTCCTTGTAGTTCTTGGTGAAATATTCGGTCGATGCGGTCGGGCTGGTGCCCGAGGAAGTGCCATAGGCATCCTTCAAATAGTCGGCGCCGACGGATTCGATGAAATCCGGGCTGTTCATGCCGTCATTGAGCAGGAATTTCTGGACACCGCCCTGCGAAATCCAGGTACGGGCGATGGTTGCGCCATCGACAGGCGTGCTGACGAGGTAAAGCCCGTCCGGTTCGCCGGCCATGGCCGCGGTTACCTCCGAGGCATAGCTCGACTGCTTTTCATTGTAAGGCGTGTCGGAGACGATGGTGCCACCGAGCGCCTTATAGGCACGCGAGAATTCCGCCACCATGTTGACGCCGAAGTCGTTGTTGACGTGGATGACCGACAGCTTCTTGAAGCCCTTGTCGATGGCATATTTGGCGGCGGCGACGCCCTGCAGAGCGTCCGAGGTGATGGTGCGGAAAAAGATGCCGTTGGTCTTGCCGTCGCGCCCGAGCGCCGTCAGCGTCGGCGACGACGAAGCCGGCGACACCTGGACGATCTTGGCCGGCGCGGTGACCGAGGTCAGGATCGGGATCGACACAGAGGAGATGATGCCGCCTATGATCACCGGCACCTTCTTGACCTGCACGAGCTGGGTTGCGGCGTCGACCGCAATGTTGCCCTGGCTCTGGCTGTCGCGCGTGTCGGTCGCGAGATCGCAGCCGCGCACGCCGCCGGCATCGTTGATGTCGCGGAAGGCCATTTCGACCGACTTGGCGCCGGCCTGGCCGTATTCGCCGGCCGGGCCGGTCAGTTCCATGACGAGGCCGACGGTGATCTTGCAGTCGGCGGCCTGCGCTGCGCCGGCCGCTGTCAGCAAGGCGAGCGCGGTGGTGATCTGAAGTACCGTCTTTGTCATTGTTGTTCCCCTTTCGTTACACGACTCTCATTCACGTCTTGAGCCTGTTCAGCCTTCCGGCACCTGCAGCCAGGTTTCATGCAGATGTCGCCATTCGACGCCGTTAGGCGCCGATGAACTGGTGGTGAAAACGGCACTCGAGCGACGGCGGCTGTGCCTGCCGGCGCGTTGCTGTGCCTCGACGTAGCAGACGACGATCGTGTCCCCGGCCTGCCAGTCGGCCCGGATGTCCTCGATCGAGATACTGAAATCGCCGTCGCAGCTGGCGCGGCTTGCCCTGACATGGTCGAGCACCGCGTCACGATCGAGGACCTGGCCATCCGGTGCAACCATCTGGAAGCCTTTGCCCATGACGCTTTCGAAGCGCCTGAAATCTGCATTGTCCGCACTTGCTGCATTGAACCAGTCGACGAAGAAGCGGTGGAGATCGACCACCTCGACGCTGGCGCGGGAAAGCAAGGAGGGGTTTTCGTCCATGGCCGCGTTCATTTCCTGCCTGCATTCAAATTGTAATGCATGATCGAGCCGTGGCGGCCGTGACGGTCGCGTTCCAATGTGTAGACGTCGCCCAGCGGCCCCCGGCTTTGCGCGATTACGGCAGCGATCCTCGCCCGTTCGTCTGCATCGAGCGCGACGTCCATGATTCTGGCATTGGCAAGGGCGTGCGCCTGGTTGCGGGCGCCGACGATGACGGCCGCCACTTGCGGCTGCTGCAGCACCCAGGCGCTGGCGATGGTGGCGATGTCGACACCGCGGTGGTCGGCGATGGCCTTCAGTGTGCGAAGCAACTCCTGGAAAAGCTCCCAGCCGCCGAAATCATCGATGATCAGCTTGTATTTGACCAGCGACCGGTTTTCGAGCGGCGTCTGCGGCTCGGTAACGCCAAGCCATTTTTCGCTAAGGAAGCCGCCAGCCACCGAACCGTAGCAGAGGAAACTGACGCCATGCCGGCTGGCGAGTGCTGCAAGGCTGTTCGCCGGCCGCTGGTCGAGCACCGAGTATTGCAATTGCTGGCTGACCAGCGGCACACCCGCGGCCAGGATCTCGGCCAGCCGCAGCGTGTCGAAGTTCGTGGTGCCGATATTGCGCACCTTGCCTTCCCTGCGGATTTCGTCGAGCCAGCCCATCGCGTCGACATAGCGGGGCACCGAATAGTCCCACCAATGGAACTGCACAAGATCGAGGCGCTCAGTCTTCAACCGCCGCAGCGACTGGTCGACGATGCTGCTGATGTAGTCGCGGCCGATCGTGGAGAGCCGTTCGAGGTCAGGCACCAGCTTGGTGTGCACCTTCATCTTGGCGGCAGCGTCGAGGCCACGCTCATTGGCAAGGCGCAGGCGCGCCGCACCAATCAGTTCCTCGACACCGGTATAGATATCGGCGCAATCATAGGTCCAGATGCCGGCGTCGAACGTGGCGATCAGGTCGCTCACCGCCTGTTGGCGATCGACCGCGCCGTGCCCGCCGGCAAGCTGCCAGCCGCCGCGAATGACGCGCGAGATCGTGTAGCCGGGACTCAGTTCGAATGCCTTGGCGGTCATCTCTGGTCACTCTCCTTCGGCAGCGGAACCGCCGTGGTCTCGGCATGGCTGAACCGCCGCTTGCCCGTCCTGACGATCCGCAGCCGGCTGGCGCAATTCGGATCCGGACAAGCGATCTCGGCGTCCGACGTCATCCAGTCGTTCCTGTGGGTCGGGCGCTGCTTTGCGGCCAGAAGCGGCAACACTGCCGCAATGGAATAGATCGAGAAACCTTGCCCCGCCGGCATCGACAGCATCTCGCCCTTCAACTCGAAATAGTCGCCGGGCTTGGCGCCGCAATAGATCGGCTTGCCCTTGGGGATAACCGCCTCGACGCGAAGGTCGAAGAGTTCGAAACTGTCGTCGGTCTCAGCCATTCAGATCTCCACCCGGGTGAAGGTGATGTCGCAGGCACCGTTGCGGCGGATCACGCCACAAGCGGCTGCGAATTTATCGCGATCCTCAGGCACCACCTGCGCGACGACGCTTCCGGCAAGCCAGCCGATCGGGAATAGCAGGCGTGCACCCGCTCCGTAGAACAGGCCGACGTCAAAGATGGCATTCGGGTTGCCGCCCCACATGCGCGGCGGCACGTAGGACAACACGATGTCCCCCGGCTGCGGCGTCAGCGTTGCGTTCTCCGCCGGCAAGGGCCTGGCATACGTTTGGCCCTCAAGTTCGGCTGATGGAACCGGGCAGGAGATTTCCGGCCCCGTCCACATAGCATGGATGCCGGCAACGACGCGCGGCTGCTCGAGATAGGCCAGCAGGAAGGCAGCGTTGTCGGGCGCCTTTTCAGGCAACATCAGCGCGGTCACGGAAAGCATCGAGTGTGGCTCGGTGATGCTGATGCCAGGCGCCCTCATGCCCTCAATCCTTCCTTGCTTGTGGATTGGAGCTTGTCGCGCAGAAAGGCGAAGGGCCGGCTGATGTCGGCCACCAGAGCCTCGCGCGCCGCTTGCGCATCCTGCCTTGAAAGCGCTGCGACGATGCTGCGGTGGTAGTGGGCCGTATCGACCTCGCCGGCGTCGGAAAAGGCGTAGATGGCTACGCGGATGCACGGTCCGGATTGCAGCCAGAGGCTCTCGATCATCGGGATCAGCACGGCGGAACCGCAGCATCGGTAGATCTCGAAGTGGAAGCTCTGATTGAGCGTCGCCTCCCGGTCGATGTCCTTCTTGTGCTTCAGCGCCCGCATCTCGTCCCACTCGCCGAGCATGGCCTCGACCGAAGCGATCTGGCGCGGGTTCATGCGCGTCGCGGCCAGCGCGATCGCTTCGCCCTCGATCAGAGAGCGGGCGCGCAAGAGGTCGTCGATGCGCTCCAGCGTGATCGGCGGCACGCGCACTGAACGGTTGGGAAGCGCCTCCAGTGCCTTCTCGGTGATCAGCCGTCCGAGCGCCTCGCGCACCGGCATGGTGCTGGTGACCAGCGCGTCGGCGAGGCCGCGGATGGTCAGCACCTGGCTCGGCTCGAAAAGGCCGCCGATCAAGGCGCGGCGCAGCTCCGAATAGACGCGATCCTGCACGGTCTCGCGGCCGACCGGCGTAAGCTGGGCTGCGATCATCTCATTGTTCTTTTCGATGGCGGCCTTCTGCATAGGCAATCCCGGTCTTGGCCGTTTTCGGCTTGCGGAAGAAATTAAAGCCGAATAGCGTGATCAAAGCAAGCGTGATCACAAATCAGATCATAGGCGACGAAGATCGCTTTTCGGCCAGAGGAATTGATGAGCGACACGACGGAACGGCAGGAGGAGATCCGTACGCCGGTCCTCACGGCCAGGAACGTCCTCAGACGCTTCGGCGGCCTGGTCGCGGTCAACAATGTCTCGTTCGACGTCCGGCCGGGCGAAATACTTGGCCTTATCGGCCCGAACGGCGCCGGCAAGACCACGATGTTCGACCTGCTCGCCGGCAGCATTCTGCCGACCAGCGGCGAAATCCTCCTCAACGGCGTATCGGTGTCGGGGGAAGCTGCCCATCGCCGCATCCGCCGCGGCCTCGGCCGCACGTTCCAGATCCCCCGGCCCTTGCCTAACCTGACGCTGATCGAAAACGTCATGCTGGCTGCTCAAGGGCAGGCCGGAGAAAAACTGCTCGCCAATTTCCTGACGCCCCGGCGGGTCGCTGCCGAAGAAAGGGCTGCCGAGATAAGAGCCGTCGAACTACTCGAGCTCGTCACGATCGCTCACCTTGCGCACGAGCCGGCGCGCGTGCTTTCAGGCGGCCAGCGCAAGCTGCTCGAGCTGGCCCGCGTGATGATGGCCGACCCGGCGATCATCCTGCTCGACGAGCCGGCGGCCGGGGTCAACGCAACCCTGCTCGAGATCATCATCGACCGCATCCGCGACATCAATGCGCGCGGCATCACCTTCCTGCTGATCGAGCACAATATCGACATGGTGACGCGACTCTGCCACCGCGTGCTGGTCATGGCGAGCGGCCAGCTTCTGCGCGAAGGCACTCCGGACGAGGTGGCGCGTGACCCACGCGTCATCCAGGCCTACCTCGGAGGCACGGCATGAGCCAAAGGGTACTCGATGTCCGCGATCTCGAAGCCGGCTATGAGCCCGGCGTTCCGATCGTGCGCGGCGCCTCGATCACCGTCGACAAGGGCGAGATCGTCGTCGTCCTCGGTCCCAACGGCGCCGGCAAGTCGAGCCTTATCAAGGCCATCGCCGGCCTTGTCCCGATCACCGGCGGCACGGTGCTGCTGGACGGCAAGGATATCACGGCGTCGCCCGCCCACACCATGGTCCGCCTTGGCCTTGCCTTCGTGCCACAGACGGAGAACATCTTCCCGCTGATGTCGGTCGAGGACAATCTCAAGGTCGCCTGCGGCATTCTGAGGCCGCGCGAGGTCCCCGCCCGCATTGAGGAAATGTATGCGGTCTTTCCCGATCTCGCCCTTCAGCGCAGAACAGCCGCGGGCAATCTCTCAGGCGGACAGCGGCAGATGCTGGCCGTCGCGCGGGCATTGATCGTCCATCCCAAGGCGCTGGTGCTCGATGAGCCGTCGGCCGGCCTGTCGCCGAAATTCGTGTCGATGGTGTTCGAGATGCTGGCCGGCATCCGCAAATCCGGCGTCACCATCCTGCTGGTCGAGCAGAACGCGAAGGCAGCGCTTGCCATTGGAGACCGCGCCTACGTGCTGGTCGAGGGCAAGGAGCGGCACCAGGGCATCGCCTCCGAGCTCTGGAACGATCCGGTCGTCGCCGAACTCTACCTTGGCCAGCGCCGCCCCGACTTCGGGAAAGGAGGCGCGGCATGAACCTGCAATTTGTCGTCGACGGACTGCTGGCAGGCTCGATGATCGGCCTCGGCGCCATCGGCGTGACGCTCACCTATTCGATCCTGCGCTTCTCGAACTTCGCCCATGGCGACTTCATGGCCTGGGGCGCCTATGCGACGCTGGCCGTGGTTGGCGCCATTGGCGCGATGTTCGGCAAGATCGCGCCGATCGCGCCCCTCTCCTTCGGTTGGCCGCTGATCGCCGCGCTCATCATCGGCATGGCGGTTACCGGCCTGCTGGCACTGGCGCTCGATCTGGTGCTGTTCGCGCGGCTGCGGGCCAAGGGCCAGGCGATCATCGTGGTGATGGCCAGCTTCGGCGCCTCGATGGCGCTGAGAAGCCTGCTCGAATTCATCTTCACCTCGCGTCCGACCTATTTCAGCCGGGCCATCCAGATCGCCATGCCCGTCGGCTTCGGCATTCGCATCACCCCCGACCAGATCGCGCTGCTGCTGCTGACCGCCGTGCTGGTGCTCGGTGTGCACCTCCTGATGACCCGCACCCAGACCGGCCGTTCGATGCAGGCATTGAGCCAGAACGCGGCACTGGCGCGCATCGTTGGCATCGACGTCGCCAAGGTGGTGCGCGTCACCTGGCTCATCGGCGCGGCGCTGGCCTGCGTCGCCGGCGTCATGATCGGCATTCTCATTCAGATCCGGCCATTCATGGGTTTCGAGATGCTGTTGCCGATGTTCGCGGCCGCCATCCTCGGCGGCATCGGCAGCGTGCCCGGCGCCGTTCTCGGCGGTTTGATCATCGGCATGGCCGAAGCGGGTGCCGTGCAATTGATCGGCGCCGAATGGCGGGCGGCCGTCTCCTTCATCATCCTGATGGCGGTGCTGTTCGTGCGCCCCATCGGCCTTTTCGGAGTGAGGGAACGCTGATGGATCTGCTCGGCTACGGCGCTTTCTTCCTGACCACCGCGCTGATTTTTTCGCTCGTCACGCTCGGGCTCAACCTGCAATGGGGGCTGACCGGGCTTTTCAATGTCGGGGTCGCCGGCTTCGTTGCCATCGGCGCCTACACCTCGGCACTGCTGACCACGCCCGACGATGCCGCGCGGCTCGGCGGCTTCGATCTGCCGATCCTTGTCGGCTGGCTCGGCGCCATGCTGGTGGGCGGCGTCGCGGCCGCCATCACCGGCATCGCGACGCTGCGCCTGAGATCGGACTATCTGGCGATCACTACTTTCGGCGTCGCCGTCGTCGTGCAACTGGTAGCGCTCAATGCCCAGAAGCTGACCGGCGGCCCATTCGGCATCGGCTTCATTCCGCGTCCGCTCGGCGGTCTTGCCGAAACGCCGTTGCTGTTCAACCTTTCGAACCTTGCGATCGTCTCGGTGGTGACGCTGATCGTCTATCTCGCGCTGGAGCATCTGTCGCGCAGCCCGTGGGGGCGCGTGTTGAAGGCGCTTCGCGAGGACGAGCGGGCCGCGATATCCCTAGGTAAAAGCGCACGGTTCTACCGCGTCCAGGCCTTTGCCGTGGGCGGTGCCATCATGGCACTGGCCGGCGCGTTGCAGGCGCATTTCACCGGCTTCATCGCTCCGGACAATTATCTGCCGGCGCTGACCTTCCAGGTCTGGGTGATGCTGATCGTCGGCGGCTCGGGCAGCAACATCGGCGCCGTCATCGGCAGCATCCTGGTCTGGGCGATATGGGCCGGATCGGGAGCCTTGACCAGTGTGTTGTTCTCGCCGGAACAGCAGGCACGCGCCGCTTCGCTGCAGATCGTGGCGATCGGCGTGATGTTGTGCGTCATCCTTCTGGTCAGGCCGAACGGCCTGTTCGGCGACAGGCCGCGGCGCGCAAGGTTCGGCAAGGGCGCGAAAGCGGCTCCGGACGAGAGCGCTGCAAGGTCATGAGCAGCGTTGCCGTGCCACGCGGCCTTTCGCTATGGCACGCCGTCGGCCGTAACCGCCGCGACCGGCCTTCGCTCGAAGGTGCACTCGAGGTCGATCTGGCGATTGTCGGCGGCGGATTTTCTGGCCTTTCCGCCGCGCTGCACACCGCCGAGAAAGGCATCTCGGTCGCCGTCCTCGAAGCCGAAATCATCGCCTGGGGGGCGACCGGCAGGAACGCCGGTTTTGTCGTGCCGAATTTCGCAAAAAGAGACCCCGACGATATCATTGCCCAGCTCGGACCCGAACGCGGCGAACGCCTTGTCGGGTTCGCCGCCGGCAGCGCTGACCTCGTCTTCGACCTGATCAAGCGGCATGCCATCGAATGCGATGCCATCCAGAGCGGCTGGATACAACCAGCCCATTCACCGGCCGCTTTGGAAAAGACCAGATCGCGGGCCGAACAATGGGCAAGGCGCGGAAGGCCGACTGTTGCGCTGGACAGGCAAGCGATCGAGGATCTGACCGGCGTTCACGGCTATGTCGGCGGCTGGATGGATCGGTCGGGTGGCGTCCTCAATCCGGTCGAATATGCGCGCGGCCTCGCCGATGCGGCGGAAAAGGCCGGCGCGCGCATTTTCGAACATACGCGTGTCGCGTTGATCGATCACATAGGCGATGGTTGGGCTTTGAAGACGGCCTCCGGCTCGGTACGCGCAGGAAAGGTGCTGGTCGCCACCAACGCCTATGGCGGGCCGCTGGATCGCGCGCTGCAGCGAACCTATTTCCCGCTGAAAATCTTCCAGATCGCGACAGCGCCGCTGCCGCGCGAGATACGCACTCGCCTGCTTCCTGGCGGGCAAGGCGTCGGCGACACAAGACGCAATCTCTTCACCTTCCGCTTCGACGGCGAAAACAGGCTGATCACTGGCGGCATGCATGTTTTTGGCCCCGGTGCCGACACGCGGGTGCCGCGGGCGATCTGGCGGCGCCTGGCAAAACACCTTGACCTCCCGGAGATCCCGCCGCTTGAATATAGCTGGTCGGGGATGGCTGCCGTCGAGCCCGACTTCCTGCCGCGCCTTGTCGATCTCGGCCCCGGCCTGATCGCGGGCTTTGCCTGCAACGGACGCGGCATCGCCATGACGACGAGCATGGGCAAGGTGCTCGCGGATTGGACTGACGGAACAAAGCCTCAGGATTTGCCGCTGCCGTTTGCGCCGCCGTCGCCGATCCCGTTCCACGGCCTGACGCGGCACGCGCCAAACATGCTGCTTCCCCTAAGCATGCTGCGCGATCGGCTGGATGGCTGATCGACGTGCGCGTCCGTCCGCCGTCCTGATACCGAACCGCTAGACTCGCTCAAATCATGTTGTTAACGACAGCGGATGAAGCAGAACTATCTTTATCTCATCATCGGCGCTTTGGTCGTCGCCGTCATTGCCTTGGGCATTTACGTCTATCGCGAGGAGACCAAGCCGAAAGGCGTGGAACTTCGTATCGACGATTCCGGCATTTCAGTTCAGGAAAAGTAGACATTTCTGCTCCCCGACTTGCGCGCTGAAGCCGACTTGCACCGTCTCAACCAAGCTCCAAGGTCGTTATCGCATAGACACCGGACTGCGTGAGCTGCGGCGCCCTTCCCTTGTACATTCGAGCCGTTTCGAAGCCCGGTTGAAGGCTGGCGGACGACAGCAAATCTGCAAATTGCCCGCTGGTTTCGGGGACGTCGAGATGGACGTTTCCGGGGCCGCACATCTGCGCGAGCGCGGCGAAGAGACGGCTTGCCGTGTCCAGATTGTCGGCAAAGAGCGGGCCGACCTTGCAGCCGTCGCGGCATCGGCGCGCGACGCCGTATCCCGCAATTGCGCCGTCCTTGACCATGGCAAGCGCCATATGCGGCGGGCGCAGCCAGTGTTCCAGGAAGGACTGTCTCGGGCCGGGAAAGAAGCGGCGGTCATAGGCCAGTATGTCCGGCACGAGATCCGGCCCTATTGCGCAAATGTCACTGCCGACGGCTGCCGGAACATCCGGCAATCCGACGAACCGGATCGTCCGGTAGGCCGGTGCAAAACCCATGCTGCGGTAGTTGGCCTGCTGTTCGACGACGCCGTCGAGTCCGATCGTGCGGTTGCCGAGCCGCGCCATGCCGGCATCCCAGACCGCCTTGCCATGGCCCGCACCGCGCCTGTCCGGCCGGCAGATATAGAGGCCGATGAAGCCGAAATCGTCGCCATACGCCACAGCCGAAATGCCGGCCACCATCTCGCCTTCGACAAAGGCGCCGATGAAGCCCTGCGGGTCCGCTGCCTGGAACAGAGCGGCGTCGCCGAGGCCGGCATTCCAGCCTTCCTGCGCCGCCCAGTCGACAAGGGTTTCCACCTCTTCAAGTGCGAGTGTTCGGATCGTTCTGAGCATTTTCGATCACTCGGCGGCGCCAGGCGCGAAGGATTTCAACGCGCCATGATAAGACTTTGCCAACGGGCTTGCATAGGCGCCGCGCTTGGATGTCGTCAGGCCAAGGGCGATCAATGCCTCGGCCTGTTTCACGGCAGCGCCCACGCCGTCGATGACCGGAAGCCCGAATTCCCGCTGCAGCGCCGCCGCCAGATCGGCCATGCCGGCGCAGCCGAGCACGATCGCCTCGGCGCGATCCTCGTCGATGGCGCGCGCAATCTCGTTGCGCAGCCTGAGCAGTGCGTCGGACGCCGGATCTTCGAGGGCAAGAACCGGGATGTCGGCGGCGCGCACACGCGCGCGCCCTGCCATGCCATAGCGCTGCACCAACCCTTCGACCGGCACGCGCGAACGTCCGGTGGTGGTGACGACGGTGAAGCGCTGGGCGATGAACGAGGCCGTGCTGAGCGATGCCTCGCAGATGCCGATGACCGGAATGTTGGCCATGGCGCGCGCGGCATCGAGGCCGGTGTCGTCGAAGCAGGCGATGATCGCGGCCCCCGCGCCCGAGCGTTCACCGGCGGCGATCTCGACCAGCAGGCCGGGCACGGCAAGCGCTTCATCGTAATAGCCTTCGATCGACACCGGGCCCATCGTAGAGGTAACGGCAACAATCTTCGTCGATTGAGCAGCGACCGATCGGGCGGCGACCGCGATAGTCTCGGTCATGCTGGCGGTGGTGTTCGGATTGACGACGAGGATCTGCACGGTTAGGCGCGCTCGCGGCGGCGGCCGAGATAGACGATTGCGCCGAGCGTCAGCAAGATCACCAGGAAGGAAAACACGGTCGTCACGGTGCCCAGCGCATAGAGCACCGGCGTCGTGACATTCGTCGTCATGCCGTAGATTTCGAGCGGCAGCGTGTTGAAGGTGCCCGACGTCATCAGCGTGCGAGCAAACTCGTCATAGGAGAGGGTAAAACCAAACAGGCCGACGCCGATCAGGCTGGGTGCGATCATCGGCAGGACGACATGCGCGAAGGTTTGCCACGACGATGCTCCGAGATCGCGCGCGGCTTCCTCGTAGGCCGGCGAGAACCGATTGAAGACAGCAAACATAATCAGCACGCCGAAAGGCAAGGTCCAGGTCAGATGGGCGCCGAAAGCGGATGTGTACCAGGCGGGGCGGAAGCCGATCTGCTGGAAGACGACGCCAATGCCGAGACTGATGATGATCGAGGGCACGACCAAGCTGGCGACGGCCAGATAGAACAGTGCGGTTGCGCCGCGAAATTTCTGCCGGAAGGCAAGGCCGGCAAGGAGCGACACGGCGACAGTGACGACCATCACCATCAGGCCAAGGACGAGCGAGCGTTTGAAGCTGCCGCCGAAGTCGCCGACCGCCTGGCGCTCGAACAGGTTGGCAAACCAGTGCAGCGAGACGCCGTTCAGCGGAAATGTCAGACCGCCATTCTCGCCCTGGAAAGAGAGGATCAGGATCGCCGAAAGCGGGCCGTAGAGGAACAGCACGAAAACCGCGAAGAACGCCGCCAGCACGTAGAATTCGAAGCTGCGCTTGTCGTGTCTCAAAGTCTCACAGCTCCTTGCGAATGTCGACGATGCGCAGGATGCCCGCGACCATCAGCAGGACCAGCACCAGCAGCACGACCGCGTTGGCAGCGGCCGCCGGATACTGCAGCAGCGACATCTGGTTCTTCATCATCAGCGCGACGGAGGCGCTCTGGCCGCCGGACATCACCTGCACCGTCGAAAAGTCGGCCATCACCAGCGTGACGACGAAGATGGTGCCGATCGCCATGCCGGGCTTGGCAAGCGGCATGACGACGTTCCACAGAACCTGCCAGCCGGAAGCCCCGGCGTCGCGCGCGGCCTCGATCAGCGACTTGTCGATGCGCATCAGCGTGTTGAAGATCGGCGTCACCATGAATAGCGTGTAGAGATGCACCATGGCCAGCACCACGGCGAATTCGGAATAGAGCAGCCACTCGATCGGCTTCGGGATCAGTCCCATCTGCACCAGCGTCGAGTTGACCAGGCCATTGCGGCCAAGCACCGGAATCCACGAGATCATGCGGATGATGTTGGAGGTCAGGAACGGCACCGTGCAGACCAGGAACAGCACCATCTGCATGGCTGTGGTTCTGATATGGAAGGCGAGGAAATAGGCGACCCAGAAACCGATGAACAGCGTCAGCGCCCAGACGATGGCGGCGTATTTCAGCGTATTTAGATAGGTCTTCCAGGTAACCCACGAGCCGAGCGTGTCGGCGTAGTTGGTGGTCAGGAAATCCGGGTACATCGCCGCGAAATCGTAGTCCCAGAATGAGACCACGGCGATCATCAGGATCGGCAGCAAGAGAAACGCGCCGAGGATCATCGCCAGCGGTGTCGCCTGGAGATAGGGTGCGACGCCGGCAAAGGAGCGCCTACGTCTGGCAGGCTTTGTGGCAATGGTTGCTGGCTGATCGAGTGCCACTGTCATCTGGAACAGCCCTGGGGTGTCGCAAAGGGCCGATAGTCCGGCACGCCGTGATCCTTCCCGCCCCCCTCTGTCCTGCCGGACATCTCCCCCGCAAGGGGGGAGATTTGCAATTTGGCTGCTAGCTCTCCTCTTGAAGCATTGGAGATTGGCGAAATCAGAGATGACGGCGCAATCTCCCCCCTTGCGGGGGAGATGTCCGGCAGGACAGAGGGGGTGGGAAGGAATGAGGCATCTCAGTTGTTGCCCGGCTGCATCAAGCAGCGATGAACTCGTTCCAGCGCTTCACCATGTAGCGGTCTTCGTCCATGACCGAGTTCCAGCAGGCGACCTTGCCCATACGCTCTTCGAACGAGCCGCCGTCACGCACGGCGCCGGCCTTTTCCATGACCTTGCCGTCCGGCGACAGGATATCGCCCTTTGCCGGCTTGCCTTCGATCCAGTAGCCCCACTCGTCCTCGGACATGAACTTCTTGGCCGACACCATGTTGGCCGAGTAGTAGCCCTGGCGATTGAGATAGCCGCCCACCCATCCTGACGTGTACCAGTTGATGTATTCATAGGCGGCGTCGAGTTCGGCGCCGGAGAGATGGGCTGCCAGGCCAAGCCCGCCACCCCAGGAGCGGTAGCCTTCCTTGAGCGGCTGGAAGCGGCACGCGATGCCCTTGGAGCGGACTGCGGCCACGGCCGGCGACCACATCGACTGGATTACCACTTCGCCTGAAGCCATCAGGTTGACGCTTTCGTCGAAGGATTTCCAGAAGGCGCGGAACTGGCCGGCTTGCTTGGCCTTGATCAGGAAGTCGATCGTCTTGTCGATCTCCTCCTTGGTCATGTTGCCCTTGTCGGCGTATTTGATGTTGCCCGTTGCCTCCATGATCATCGCCGCATCCATGATGCCGATCGACGGGATGTTGAGGATGGCGGTCTTGCCCTTGAAGGCCGGATCCATGATGTCGGCCCAGGTGGTGATATCGCGGCCGACGAGGTCGGGGCGGATGCCGAGCGTATCGGCATTGTAGATCGTCGGCACCATGGTGAACCAATTGGTCGGCGCCTTGGCGAAAACCTTGCTGTCCTGCGCCTCGACGTAACCGACGGTATGCGGCGCGGTGCCCTGGGCAATGACGCTGTCGGGCGTCAGCTTGCCGGTTTTGAACAGCGGCACCAGCTCGTCGTAATATTTCAGCTTGCTGACATCCATCGGCTGCAGGACGCCTGTCGGGAACACCTTCTTGCAGATCCAGTATTCGATGTCGGCGATGTCGTAGCTGTCGGGCTGCGTCACGGCGCGCTGCGCGGCGGCGTCGGAATCGGTTGCTGTCATCTCCAGCGTGATGCCGAGATCGGCTTTGCACTTTTCGGCGATGGCATTGAGATTGGAGACGCCGGTGCCGAACTGGCGCAGCGTGATGTTCGATTGCGCCCAGATGGTCGGAAAGCCTGATATGGCGCCGGAACCGGCGGCGAAACCGACGGCGGCGGCACCTGTCTTCAGCAGCGAACGTCGCGATATTCCAGTCTTCTTGTCGGTGGTGTTGGTCATGTTCAGTTCCCCTGTTTTGGTTGGTTATGCTGGGTTTCAGGAATCGAGACGGCCAAGGACGATCGCGTCCTCGGCGTCCCAGGCGATCGGCACTGCGTCGCCGACGGCGACCGGCCTGGCGAAGAAGCTGGTGTCGTCGACGATCACCGTGAAATCCTCGATGCCGGCGCCATTGACCGAGAGCTTCACGGACGAGCCGCGGTACTCGACGTTTGCAATGATGCCGGTGAAGCCGAGCCCGGCTGCCGCCGGCACGCCGATGCGCACGTGGTCGGTGCGAATGGCGATGTCGATGGGCTCCCCGGTCTCCCTGCCCTGCCCGCTCGCGGCGAACGCGACGCCGCCGGGCACGTCGAAAACGACCATGCCGTCGCGACTACCGGCGACGCGGCCGGAGATGACGTTGTGGTCGCCCATGAAACGAGCGACGAAGGCGGTGGCCGGCCGCTCGAACACCGTGCGCGGGTGCGCCGCCTGCTCGATTCGGCCGTCGTTCATCACCACGATCAGGTCGGCCAGCGCCATCGCCTCTTCCTGGCTGTGGGTGACGTGGACGAAAGTGATGCCGAGCGATGTCTGCAGCTTCTTCAGTTCGGCCCGCATGCGGATCTTCAGGAACGGATCGAGCGCCGAAAGCGGTTCGTCGAGCAACAGCGCCTCGGGATCGGTGATCAATGCGCGGGCAAGAGCAACGCGCTGCTGCTGGCCGCCGGAAAGCTGCGCCGGACGACGGCTGGCATAGGCCTCCATCTGCATCAGCTTCAGCATGTCGAGTGCCTTGGCGCGGCGCTCTTCCTTGCCGACGCCCTTCATCTTCAGGCTGAAGGCGACATTGTCGATCAGGTCGAGATGCGGAAACAGCGCGTAGGACTGGAACATCATGGCGGTGCCGCGCCTGGCCGGCGGCAGGTCGGTAACCACTGTGTTGCCGAGACGCACGTCGCCGCTCGATATGCTCTCGTGCCCGGCGATCATGCGCAGCGTCGAGGTCTTGCCACAGCCGGACGGACCGAGCAGGCAGCAATAGGTTCCCGCAGGGATTTTCAGGCTGATGCCTTCGACGGCAGTCGTCGCGCCATAGACTTTCGAAACGGACACAATGTCGATTTCGGCGGCTTTGGACATCCAGCTTCCCCTTTGGTCGGATTAGCCAAAGCATCATGCGTGCCAGTTGCGCACCGCCGCACCAACCGGCTGAATCCTCGAAGAAATCAGGGCCGCCTCTATATGGCTGCCGATACGGCATCCTTGTGCAATGCACAAATTATAGGCGGTTGCCACCGATCCTCGCGAAAATCGTATGCAATCTTTTTCGTTCCTGTATTCACTTTGTCTCTCGTCCAAGCGACGCGATTCAGGATAGAAGAAGGCAGGACCACTGCCATGAACATTGCCAACCAGACTATCCCTGCTATCGAGGCCGCCAACGAGGATCGCGCGCAGGCGATCCGCGACCAGTTGCGCGACGCGATCGTCGATCGCCGGCTGGCGCCGGGAACCAAGCTTTCCGAGGGCGAAGTCGGCACGCTGTTCGATGTCAGCCGCACCGTGGCGCGCGCCGCACTGCAGATGCTCTCCTTCGAGGGATTGGTGCGCACCGAGCGCAATCGCGGCGCCTTCGTCGCCAATCCGTCGCCGGAGGAAGCGCGGCAAGTTTTTGCTTCGCGCCGGCTCATCGAACCCGGCATCGCGATTGCCGCCGTCGGGCGGATGACGCCGGCGCATGTCGCCGCGTTCAAGGCCCAGCTCGACGAAGAAGGCCGTTTCATCGCCGAACGCGGACCGAATGCAAGGCGATCGGAGATCAAGGCGTCGGGGGATTTTCACCTGCTTCTGGCGTCGGTCGCGGGAAACGTCATCCTGCAGCGCTTCATGGAGGAATTGGTCGCTCGTTCATCGCTGGTGATCGCACTCTATGGCCGCTCGGGTATCTCGAGCTGCGGCCACAACGAACACACGCAGATCCTCGAAGCGCTGGAAAATGGCAATGCCGAACGCGGCAGCGCCCTGATGCTGCACCACATCGACCATATCGAGGCCGACCTCGATTTGCGCGTCAGGAGCGGCCCGGCACTCAGGCAGGCGCTCGAGTTCTGAGGTCACTTCAACGCACGATCCTCACGCACATCGGCGTGCCGATGTCGATGGATCGGCCGGTATCGGTCAGCCGGCCGGTTGCGGCATCACGGGCGAAAATCGAGATGCGGTCGGCATTCTGGTTGGCCGAGAACAGATGGCCGCCGAAGGCGTCAGGGCCAGGTTGCGCGGCGTGGCGCCCCCGCAAGGCGTATAGCCCACAAGGGCAAGTCTGCCGGCTTGCTGGTCGACCGAAAACACGGCGATGCTATTATGGCCGCGGTTGGAGCCATAGAGGAAGCGGCCGTCGGGCGAGATCTGGATGTCGGCGCAGTGATTGCCGTCGCGCGCCTCGGGCGGCACCGCCGGCTTACTGTCGATCACCGCAAGCTTGCCTGATCCGTCTTCCAGCGCCAGCGAGACGACCGTCGAATCCAGCTCGTTCATGACGAACACGAAGCGGCCGCCCGGATGCAGCGCGAGATGGCGCGGACCAGCCCCCGGCGCAAGCGCCGATTCGGCGAGCTTCGTCAGACTGCCGTCTGAGCCGATGCGATAGGACACCAGCTGGTCGATGCCGAGGTCGGCGACGATCGCAATGCCGCCGGCAACCGTCTCGGTTACGCTATGGGCGTGCGGCCGCTCCTGGCGTGCGGGGTCTGGTCCGGTCCCGCTATGGGCGACGCTCGACAACGGTGCGGTCAGGCCGCCATCCTCGCGCAGCCCCAAGACCACGACCGAGCGATCGGGGCCGCCCTCGCCCATGCCGTAATTGGCGACCAGCAGCTTGGTCCCGTCGCGCGTGATGGTGTTATGCGCCGTGATGCTGCCCAGCGTCGGCTGCTTGTTGATGTAGGACAGCGTGGCGGTCTGCCTGTCGAAACGGTAGGCCGAGACAACCCCTTCGCGCCAGGTGAACACTTCGGAATTGGCGTAGACGTGGGAGCCGTCCGGCGTCACCGACAGGAAGGTCGGATTGTCGATGTCTGCCGTCTCGGCCAGTTTCTTTGTCTCCAGCGTCCCCTCGTCGAAACTGTAGACGCCCAGCCCGACGCCGCGCGCGCCCTGAAAATATGGGGCGTCGCGATTGAGGCTGCCGACGAAAACCAGACAGGCATTCTGCATCACTTCCTCCCATGTTCCGCCGGCATTGGCCGCGACGGAGCCGCCAAAATTTCACCGAGACTCGCTTGCATCACAACCCCATATGTGAAAATACTATTCACAAAAGAAGATTGACGGGAGGATCGATCATGCATTTCGCTGGTCTGCGGCGCGCCCTGATGGACGATTCCCGCTCCCAGAGGAAGTCGTCATGAGCGGTTTCGCGCCAACCGTGGGCGTGGCATCGACACACCCCGCCAACATGCCTAGGGATCACGCCGACCTTCCCGTCTGGAACGCGGAGAACTGGTTCTACGAAGACTGGCCGGTCGGCCAGAAGATCCGCTCGCTGCGCAGGACCATTGCCGAGGGCGACAGCCATCTTTTCAACGCGCTGGTGCTCGATATCAATCCTTACGTGCAGGACCAGATGTTCGCCGAAACAGAAGGCATCTTCGGCAAGCGCCTGGTCGCCGGCGCCTTCGTGTTCTCGGCCGGGCTCGGCCTCGTTGCCACCAATTGCATCAACGCTTTTTCCTATGGCTACGACAAATTGCGCTTCATCAAGCCGGTGTTCATCGGCGACACGATCTATTCGATCCGCTCCAACCTCGACAAGAAGCCAAAATACAAGGAAATGGGGCTGATCCGCGCCAGCTATGAAGTCTTCAAAGGTGAAGGCGAGCTTGTGCTTTATTGCGAGCACCTGCAGACGGTGAAGTACCGCAATCCGGCCGATTTCGCCGGCAAGACGGAGAAATAGGCAATGGCTGCCATTGCCGAACTGCCGCTGACCGGGCTCATCGTTGTCGATATGAGCCAGTTCTTGTCCGGCCCCTACTGCTCGCTGCGACTGCTCGACCTCGGCGCTCGCGTCATCAAGATCGAACGGCCGGATGGCGGCGACCTGTCGCGCCGACTCTATCTCAGCGACACCGAGATCGGCGGCGATTCCACTATTTTCCACGCGATCAACCGTGCCAAGGAAAGCTTTGCCATCGACCTCAAGGACGAGGCCGATCTTGCGGCACTGCGCGGCCTGCTGGCCAGGGCCGACGTGCTGATCCAGAATTTTCGGCCCGGCGTCATCGAACGACTGGGCTTCGATTATGAGGCGGTGCGCAAGATCAATCCGCGGCTGGTCTATGCCTCGATCAGCGGCTATGGCGAGGAAGGCCCATGGGTCAAGCGGCCCGGGCAGGATCTGCTGGCGCAAGCCCGCTCCGGCGTCATGTGGCTGAACGGCGACGAGGACCAGGGGCCGGTGCCCTTCGGCCTGGCGATCGCCGACATGCTGGCGGGTTCGGCCGCCGCGCAAGGCATCCTCGCCGCACTGGTGCGGCGCGGTGTGACCGGCAAGGGCAGCCATGTCGAGACCAGCCTGCTCGAAGCGCTGGTCGACTTCCAGTTCGAGGTGCTGACCACGCATCTCAATGATGGGCGCCGGCTGCCGCGGCGGTCGAGCTTCCGCAGCGCACACGCCTATCTGTCGGCGCCCTACGGCGTCTATCCGGCCAAGGACGGCTATCTGGCGATCGCCATGACGCCGATCTCGAAACTCGCCGATCTCCTCGGCCTCGAGGAACTTGCGCCCTACCGCGATCAGCCGTCGACCTGGTTCACTGCCCGCGACGAGATCAAGGCGATCATCGCACAAAAAATCGCGACGAAAACGGTCGACGAGTGGCTTGCCATCCTCGAACCTGCCGACATCTGGTGCGCCAAGGTTTTGACCTGGCCGGAAATGATGGCCAGCGAAGGCTTCCAGGTTCTCGACATGTTGCAGACGGTGACGCGCGAGGATGACGTTTCGATCCTTACCACGCGCTCGCCGCTCAGGGTCGACGGCATCCGCGCCAAGGTCGAGCGGGCCGCGCCACGCATCGGCGAGCACAGCGCAAAAATCCGCGCGGAATTCGGGCTTTGAGCGACGTCACGCTCAAAGGCATGACCTGGAGCCATCCGCGCGGCTATGACCCGATGGTCGCCTGTTCGGCGCTGTGGAAGGAACGGACCGGCGTCGCTATCGAATGGGACAAGCGCTCGCTGCAGGATTTCGAGACCTTTCCGGTCGAGGAACTGGCCCACGCCTATGATCTGATCGTCATCGACCATCCGCATGTCGGCCGGATCACCGCCGAGAACTGCCTGACGCCGCTCGATGTTGCCGGCCGGGAAGCCGAACGTGCAGCACTTGCGGCGGGCAGCGTCGGCCGGTCCTATGCCAGCTACAACTGGCAGGGCCGGCAGTGGGCGTTTCCGATCGACGCGGCCAGCCAGGTGCAGGCATGGCGCCCCGACATGCTCTCGGCTGCGCCGGCGAGCTGGGCCGATGCGCTCGATCTGGCGCGGCAGGGCCGCGTGTTGTTGCCGCTCAGGCCGCCGCATTCGCTGATGGTGTTCTACACGCTCGCCGGCAATCTCGGCCGGCCCGCCGGTGAAGGCCCGGGCGACCATGTGGATCCTGCAATCGGCAAGCAGGTTTTCGAGATGATGCGCGAGATCGCGGCGCTCGTCGACCCGGCCTGTCTTGGCATGGACCCGATCGCGGTTCTTGAGCAAATGGCCGGATCGGGATCGCGGATCGCCTGTGCGCCGCTGATCTATGGCTATGTCTCCTACGCCATCGCCGGATTCCGGCCCAGCCGCGTTGTTTTCGCCGATATCCCTGCTGCGGGCAATGTCGGTCCCAAAGGCTCGGCGCTTGGCGGGACCGGCATCGCCGTGTCGGCCTTTTCGAAGGCCAGGCGGGCGGCCATCGACTTCGCTTACTGGATCGCCAGCGGTGACGTGCAGCGCGGCCCTTACGCCTCGGCCGGCGGCCAGCCCGGCCATGCGGCAGCCTGGGCGGACGCCGCCGTCAATGCCGCCAGCGGCAATTTCTACAAGGACACCCGAGCCACGCTCGAAGGTGCCTGGGTCAGGCCGCGGCACGACGGCTACATGGCCTTCCAGCAGGCGGCGTCAGATCGCATCAATCTTGGCCTGAGCGAAAGGCACAATGCGGCTCGCGTCGTTGCCGATCTCAATCGCCTGTTTCGGGCGTGATCGCTGGATTGCCGACCGAACTGAAGGCGCAATATGACGGCGCGCCGCAGAAGGTGCTGCCGTCGGCCTGGGCGGCACTTGGCCTGGTCGTCGTGCTCCTGGTTTCGCTCTACGGTCGCGAGCGGCACATGTCGGCGACCATCTGAGGCCGTCTATTCGTTTTAGCCGCATTTGTGCGACGCCAAGTGATTCCACTTGGCTGCAAAATGCTCTACAAACTCCACAGCCGCTTGGCGTTGCCGGACAGCAGCTTTTGCCGTTCATCGTCGCTGGTGCCGGCAAGCAGCGCGTGCGTCGCCGCAATCCAGGTCGCAAGCCCGCCGCCGAGCGTGCAGACCGGCCAGTCGCTTCCCCAGACGACGCGATCCCAGCCGAAGCATTGGATGGTGTGCTCGACATAGGAACGCAGCGTTTCGACAGTCCAGGATCCAGCATCCGCATAGGCGACCACACCGGAAATTTTGCCGGCGACGTTCGGGCGCCGCGCGATCTCCGCCATGTGCTCGCGCCAGGGGTGCTCGGCACCGCCCTTGATGTCGGGCACGCCGCAATGGTCGAGCACGAACTGCACATCCGGCGCGAGGTCGGCGAGTACGATCGCCTTGGGGATCTGGTGCGGCAGGACGACGAGGTCGAAGGTCAGGCCGCTGCCGGCAAGCCGCTTGATGTTTTCACGAAACAGCGCGCCTTCCGACAGTTCATCCGGCATGACGTGCAGCACACGCCGAAAGCCCTTGACGAAAGAATCTTCACGCTGGCGCTCGAGATAGCCGGCAAAGCCCGGCTCTTCCGGACGGCAGGAGGCGATTGCACCGCGTAGCAGGCTGCCCTTCTGCTGCGACAGCGTTTTCACATGGCTGGTCTCGGCCTCGATGTCGGCAGGATCGACATCGACCTCCATGTGCAATGCGCCCTCGATGCCGGCGCGGCGGGCCTGGACTGCATATTCGTCGTAGGAGAAATCGCGGTTGAGCGCCGGCACACCGGCCAGCCAGGGATAGCGCAGCGCGGACTGGTCGATCAGGTGCAGATGAGTGTCGAAGATCATGGTGGCGCGCTCCTCCTTGGCGACTTCGCGATCATCTCACGGAGAAATTCTTCATTCAAATAAGAATTCATCGCGATTGCTTGACGGTCGATCCCGCCAGCTGCGACAGCTTTTCGGTCGCTGCCAGCAGCAGCTCAATCGTCCTCGTAATGTCGGGCGCCTTGGGTGCGTTGACCAGGGTTATGTAGGGGATCGACAGCGCGGCGATCGCCCTGCCGTCCGAGCCAAGAACCGGTGTCGACAGGTTGAAGACACCGGCGGTCTGCATCGATGCCATCATCTCGTAGCCGCGTTCCCGGATCTGGTCGAGGCGGGCAAAGAACTCCGGCGATTGCGGCGGCTTGTCGGTGCTGCGCAGATGTTCTGAGATCATCATCTGCCGCTCTTCCGGCGGGCGGAACGCCAGCAGCACATGGCCGGAGCCGGTGTCGAACAGGCTGATATGCGAGCCGACGCGGATCGAGATGCCCCAGTAATCCGGCGCCTCCTGCTGTGCGATCACCACCGCAGAACCGCGATCGAAGACGACCAGCTGATTTGCCTGCTGTGTGGTCTCGGCCAGCTCGCGCATCAGCGGCGTCGCATAGGAAACCAGCCGGCGCACCGGCGCGTGCAGCTGCGCCAGACCAAACAGCTTGAGCGTCAGCGAGTAACGGTCACCATCCGGCCGCGTGACATAGCCGCGCCGCACCAGCCGGTCCAGCATGCGATAGAATTCGTTCGGGCTGCGGTCGAGCTTCTTGGCGATTTCCGCCTGCGTCAGGCCGCCATCGACCCCGGCCAGCAGCTCGAGGATGTCGAGCCCCTTGTCCAGCGCCGGGGCTCGATAGCGGTCGTCTTCCTCGTCCTCTGCCATTCCGCCTCTCCAGTGAATTGCATTTTTCATATACGCATAACGGTATTGCTTCCGAAAGAACTTTCGGCTTGACGATCCTATGAATGTTTTGTTTGTATATGAATGAAGCTGCCGATCGACCTCACTACGCGATCGATGCAGGCTCTTGGGAGGATACCAATGACGAAACTGTTCTGCGGCCTGTCAGCCGGCGTAACGCTGCTCGCACTTGGTGCGAGTGCTGCCCTTGCTGCCGACCTGCCCGGCAAATTCGACGGCGTCACTATCGACGCCAAGCTGATCGGCGGCCAGCAATATGAAGGGCTCTACGCGCGCATCGGCGAATGGGAAAAACTGACCGGCGCCAAGGTCAACGTGATCTCGAAGAAAAACCACTTCGAGCTCGACAAGGAAATCAAGTCGGACATCGCCTCCGGCAGCATCAACTGGTGCGTTGGGTCGAACCACTCGTCCTTCGCGCCGCAGTATCCTGATATCTACACCGACCTCAACAAGCTGCTGCCGAAGGAGGAGATCGACGCCTTCGTGCCGTCGACGATCAAGGCCTCGACGCTCGACGGCAAGCTGGTGATGCTGCCGCGCGCGCAGTTCGACGTGTCGGCGCTCTATTACCAGAAGAGCCTCTACCAGGACGAAGCCAAGAAGGCCGCCTACAAGGCCAAGTACGGCAAGGAGCTGACACCGCCCGACACCTGGGACGAGGTCGCCCAGCAGGCGGAATTCTTCGCCAGCCCGCCCGATTTCTACGGCACCCAGTTCGCCGGCAAGGAAGAGGCGATCAACGGCCGGTTTTACGAGATGCTCATCGCCGACGGCGGCGAATACCTCGACAAGGATGGCAAGCCGGCCTTCAACTCGGAAGCCGGCGTGCACGCACTCGACTGGTTCGTCAATCTCTACAAGGCCAAGGCGGTGCCGGCCGGCACCACCAACTATCTGTGGGACGATCTCGGCCAGGGCTTTGCCTCAGGCACCGTCGCCATCAACCTCGACTGGCCAGGCTGGGCAGGCTTCTTCAACGATCCGAAGTCGTCGAAGGTCGCCGGCAATGTCGGGGTGAAGGTGGCGCCGAAGGGATCGGCCGGCATTCGCACCGGCTGGTCGGGGCACCACGGATTTTCGGTCACCGAAAACTGCGCCAGCAAGGAGGCTGCGGCGTCGCTGGTCTGGTTCCTGACCAATGAGGACAGCCAGAAGCTCGAGGCGGCAAGCGGCCCACTGCCGACCCGCACGGCGGTGTGGGACTGGGACATCCAGCAGGCGGCAAGCGATCCCTACAAGAAGGAAGTGCTGGCGGCTTTCCAGGAAGAGGCAAAGCACGCTTTTGCCGTGCCGCAGACAGCTGAATGGATCGAAATCTCCAACGCCGTCTATCCCGAATTGCAGGCCGCCATCCTTGGCGACAAGACCTCCAAGCAGGCGCTGGACGACGCTGCCGCCAAGGCCACCCAGATCCTCGAGGACGCAGGCAAGCTTTGATCATTCAACCAAGGGGGGCGCCGCGCTCATTGAAGGGCGGCGCCCCGAACTTTTTTCGAACCATGCGCAACACGCTGTGTCTTGATCCCAGCTCGCCAATGGCGGCCTTCGGTGTCCGGGCACCAACCAGAACCGGATCGCCATGAAAGGCTGGAGACCTTCGCCGCCATTGTTGCTCCTGCTGCCGGCGGTGATCGTGCTTGCGGCGGTGGTGGTGGTGCCGCTGCTGCTGTCGCTCTATTCCAGCTTCACGCCGTTCCGGCTGACCAGGCCGGAGACGTTCTGGGTCTTCATCGGCGCGCGCAACTACGTCGCCATCCTGACCAGCCGCGCTTTCTGGGTTGCCTTTGCCCGCACCGTGGTCCTGCTGACGGTGGCGCTCAACCTGGAAATGGTGATCGGGCTCGGGCTGGCGCTGCTGGTGGAAAAGGCATCGCGCGGCCAGCGGGTTCTGCGCACCATCATGATGTTTCCGATGATGTTTTCGCCGATCCTGGTCGGATTCCAGTTCAAATTCATGTTCAACGACAATATCGGCCTGGTGAACAACGCCCTGCAGGGGCTCGGCCTGACCGACCGCGCCATCCCGTGGCTGATCGACGGCAATCTCGCCTTCATCGCCATCCTGACCGCCGAGATCTGGTCGTCGACCTCGGTGTTCGCGATCCTGATCCTTGCCGGGCTGCTGGCGATGCCGCGCGAACCGGTCGAGGCGGCGCGCGTCGACGGCTGCACGCCGTGGCAGACATTCCGCTATGTCACCTGGCCGTTCATCATGCCGTTTGCCTTCATCGCCATGACCATCCGCTCGCTCGACGTCGCGCGCGCCTATGACATCGTCAAGATCATGACCGACGGCGGTCCTGCCGGCCGCACCGAACTGGTCTGGACGCTCGTCGCCCGCACTGCCTATGGCGATGCCCGGATGGGAATGGCCAATGCCATGGCCTATTTCTCCATCCTGCTGTCCATCCTGTTCACCGTCTATTTCTACCGCAAGCTCGCCGCGGCGCGCACACAGATCGCGGCGGAGTGGTGAGGATGGACCAGAACAGCCTGCATCGCGTCGGCAACAAAGCGCTCGGCATCGTTCACGGCATCGGACTGTTCCTGGCCATGCTGGTCATCTGCCTGCCCGGCATCTGGATCGTGCTGTCGTCGCTGCGGCCGACCGTCGAGATCATGGCCAAGCCGCCGGTGTGGATCCCGCAGCAACTCTCGCTCGATGCCTACATAGCCATGTTCAGCGGCGTCGGCCAGGGCGGCATTCCGGTGCTCGACTACTTCCGCAATTCGCTGATCATCTCGGTGACCTCGACGGTGATCGCCATCGTTATCGGCATGGCCGGCGGCTATGCCTTTGCGCGCTACCGCTTTCGCGCCAAATCGGCGATGTTCCTTGGCCTGATGCTGACGCGCACGGTGCCTGGCATTGCGCTGTCGCTGCCGCTGTTCTTCGTCTTTGCGCGGCTCGGCATCATCGATACGCATTTCGGGCTGATCCTGGTCTATGTCGCGCTCAACGTGCCCTTCACCGTCTGGCTGATCGACGGCTTTTTCCGCCAGGTGCCGAAAGACCTTGCCGAGGCGGCGCAGATCGACGGCTGCACGCGCTGGCAGGCCTTCTGGCAGGTCGAGTTTCCGTTGGCCGGGCCTGGCATCGCCTCGGCCGGCATCTTTGCCTTCCTCACCTCCTGGAACGAGTTCGCGCTCGCCTCGCAGCTGACACGCTCGATCAACTCCAAGACCCTGCCGGTCGGCCTGCTCGACTATACGGCCGAATTCACCATCGACTGGCGCGGCATGTGCGCGCTGGCCGTGGTTATGATCATACCGGCGCTCACGCTTACCTTCATCGTCCAGAAACATCTCGTCGGCGGCCTCACTTCCGGCGCGGTGAAAGGCTGACATGGCAACTGTATCGCTCAAGAAACTCACCAAGAGCTATGGTCCGGTGGCGGTCGTGCACGGCATCGACCTCGAGGTCGCCGACCGCGAGTTCATCGCGCTGGTCGGGCCGTCCGGCTGCGGCAAGTCGACAACCCTGCGCATGATCGCCGGCCTCGAGGCGATCAGCGACGGGATCATCGAGATCGGCGGCCGCATGGTCAACGACCTGCCGCCGCGCTCGCGCAACATCTCGATGGTGTTCCAGTCCTACGCGCTCTATCCGCATATGACGGTGCGCGAAAACCTCGGCTTCTCGCTGAAGATAGCCGGCGCCGCGAAAGAAGAAATGGACCGTCGCGTAGCCGAAGCGTCCGGCATTCTCGGCCTCGACCAGTTGCTCGACCGCCGGCCGTCGCAGTTGTCGGGCGGACAGCGCCAGCGCGTCGCCATGGGTCGCGCCATCGTGCGCGATCCCGACGTCTTCCTGTTCGACGAGCCGCTTTCCAATCTCGACGCCAAGCTTCGGACGCAGATGCGCACCGAGATCAAGAAACTGCATGCCAAGGTCCGGTCGACGGTGATCTACGTCACCCATGACCAGGTCGAAGCGATGACATTGGCCGACCGCATCGTCATCATGCGTGACGGGTTCATCGAGCAGGTCGGCACACCCGACGAGGTCTTCCGCCGGCCGCAGACGCGCTTCGTGGCCGGCTTCATCGGCTCGCCGCCGATGAATTTGCACGAGGCGGTTGTCGACGACGGACAGCTGCTGTTCGCCAGCGGCGAGAGACTGCCTCTGCCCAGCCAGTTCAAGGCAAATGTCGGAACCGGCGACAAGGTCGTATTCGGCCTCAGGCCCGACGACATTTATCCGACGGGACACGGCATCAGCTCCGGCGAAGAGGTCGACGTCCACCAGGTGGAACTGCCGGTGACCGTCACCGAACCGCTTGGCAACGAGACGCTGGTGTTTGCCGAATTCAACGGCAGCGACTGGGTATCCCGCATGCTCAATCCAAAGCCGCTCAGGGCCGGCGACAGGGTCAAGATGAGCCTGGACCTGTCGCAGGCCCATCTGTTTTCTGCCGAAACGGGCAAGACATTGCGAGGTTAAAATCATGGCAAAGATCGAGAAAGTCGAACTGCGCATGGTCGACTTGGTGCCGAAGGTCAAGCGCACCGATGCCATCCAGAGTTTTGTCAGCCAGGAAACACCGATCGTCACCATCACCGACGCCGACGGCGCGGTCGGCACCGGCTACAGCTACACGATCGGCACCGGCGGCTCGTCGGTGATGCGGCTCCTGGCCGACCACCTTGCACCGCGGCTGATCGGCCGCGACGCCGACATGATCGAGGCGGTCTGGCACGAGCTGGAGTTCGCCACCCACGCCACGACGATCGGCGCGATCACGGCAATCGCGCTGGCGGCCATCGACACTGCCCTTTGGGATCTGTGGGCGAGGAAGCAAAACCTGCCGCTGTGGAAGCTTGCTGGCGGCGCCAAGGACCGCTGCCCGCTCTACACCACCGAAGGCGGCTGGCTGCATATCGAAACCGAGGCACTGGTCGAGGATGCGCTGGCCGCCAAGGCCAAGGGGTTTCGCGGCTCGAAGGTCAAGATCGGCAAGCCGCACGGTTCCGAGGATCTTGCCCGGCTGACGGCGGTGCGCCGGGCGGTTGGAGACTCCTACGAGATCATGACCGACTGCAACCAGGGCTTTTCTGTCGACGAGGCGATCCGCCGGGCCGAGCGCTTGCGTGAACTCGACCTCGCCTGGATCGAGGAACCGCTGCCGGCCGACGACATTGACGGCCATGTGCGGCTGTCGAGTGCCACATCGACGCCGATCGCCATCGGCGAGTCGCTCTATTCGATCCGGCATTTCCGCGAATATATGCAAAAGGGCGCGTGTTCGATCGTGCAGGTCGATGTCGGTCGCATCGGCGGCATCACGCCGTGGCTGAAGGTGGCGCATGCAGCCGAGGCGTTCGACATACCGGTCTGCCCGCATTTCCTGATGGAACTGCATGTCAGCCTGACATGCGCCGTTCAGAACGGCAGATATGTCGAGTATATTCCCCAGCTCGACGAGCTGACCGGCAAGAAAATGCGTATCGAGGACGGGCACGCGCTGGCGCCGGACGAGCCCGGCATCGGCATCGACTGGGACTGGGATGCGATCAAGTCGAAGAGCATCGCGGAATTCACCATGGCGATAGTGAAATAGGAGGCGGACATGCAGCGAATGGGAATGGTGCTCGGTCTCAAGCCGGAGAAAGTCGCCGAGTATGTGCGGCTTCACGCTGCCGTCTGGCCGGACGTCCTCAAGATGATTTCCGCCTGCAACATCAAGAATTATTCGATCTATCTGAGGGAGCCGGAGCACCTTTTGTTCAGCACCTTCGAGTACCACGGCACCGACTATGCCTCCGACATGGCGAAGATGGCTGCTGATCCCACGACGCAGGAATGGTGGGCGCTGTGCATGCCATGCCAGGAGCCACTGCCGACCCGCAAGGAGGGCGAGTGGTGGGCGTCGATGGACGAAGTCTTCCATTATGACTGATGACATTTTCGATCCTGCCTCGCTTTCCCAGGCCTGGGCACAACCGTCAAAGCCCAGGCCGATCGTGATTTTCGGCGCCGGCTCGATCGTCGGCGATGCGCATTTCCCGGCCTATGGGAAAGCCGGTTTCCCGGTTGTCGGGCTTTTCGACCCCGACCTGGCCAAGGCGGAAAAACTGGCGCAGAAATGGGGCGTCACCGCTTACCGGTCGCTCGAGGAAGCTGCGTCAATCAAGGACGCCGTCTTCGACCTGGCGACACCGCCGGCTAATCACGCCGGCGTGCTCAGGGCGCTGCCCGATGGTGCGGTGGCGCTGATCCAGAAGCCGATGGGCAGCGACCTCACCGAGGCGACCGAGATCCTCGAAATCTGCCGCTCCAAAAACCTCAGGGCCGCTGTGAATTTCCAACTCCGTTTTGCGCCGATGATGCTGGCGCTGAAGGATGCGATCGCCAAGGGCTGGCTGGGCGAAGTGGTCGATTTCGACGCATGGCTGGCGCTGGCGACACCCTGGCAGCTCTGGGAATTCCTGTTGCAGGCGCCGCGCGTCGAGATCGCCATGCATTCGATCCATTATCTCGACCTGATCCGGCAATTGCTCGGCGATCCCAAGGGGGTTCACGCCAAGACACTCGGCCACCCCGGCCATAAGGTTGCGCAAACGCGCACCAGCGCGATCCTCGACTATGGCGACACCGTGCGCTGTGCACTGTCGATCAACCACGATCACAAATTCGGCCGAAAACACCAGGCCTGCGAATTCCGCATCTGCGGCACCGAGGGCGCCGCTTACCTCAAATTAGGCGTCAACCTCGACTATCCGCGCGGCGAGCCGGACATTCTCGAAATCTACCCCAAAGGCGGCAGGGACTGGATTGCGGTTCCACTCGTCGGCTCATGGTTTCCGGACGCCTTTGCCGGCCGCATGGCCAATGTCCAGCGCTACGCGTCGGGCGAGGACGCCGAGCTTGTCAGTTCCGTCGAGGACGGCTGGAGCACCATGGCGCTGGTCGAAGCCGCCTATCAATCGAGCGCGGCGCCGGCAACACCGATAGCGGCGAGGCCCTGACATGGAGCAGACGATCTACTTCGAGGACTACCAGATCGGGTCGTCGCGCATGACCAGCGGGCGCACCATCACCGAGACCGATTTCGTCGTCCATGCCGGCCATACCGGCGATTTCTTTCCCCACCACATGGACGCCGAGTTCATGAAGACGACGCCGTTTGGCCAGCGCATCGCCCACGGCACGCTGGTCTTTTCGGTCGGCGTCGGGCTGACGGCAAGCGTCGTCAATCCGGTTGCCTTCTCCTATGGCTACGACAGGCTGCGCTTCATCAAGCCGGTGTTCATCGGCGATACGATCCGGACCCGCACCACCATCTCGGCCAGGGAAGACGACCCGAAGCGACCCGATTCAGGCCGGGTCGTCGAGCGCTGCGAGGTGATCAACCAGCATGGCGACGTGGTGTTGGTCGCCGACCACATCTACATCGTCGAGCGTCGCGACAAGCCGAGCAGAGCCTCGACGGATGGCGCTGAAACCTAAAGGCAAAA
The DNA here is from genome assembly GCF_040318565.1 of Mesorhizobium sp. M1142. Lineage (NCBI taxonomy): Bacteria > Pseudomonadati > Pseudomonadota > Alphaproteobacteria > Hyphomicrobiales > Phyllobacteriaceae > Mesorhizobium > Mesorhizobium sp. M1142. The sequence continues at coordinate 50,401 of NZ_JAMYMK010000002.1, read as the reverse complement.
AACCCGCCTTGCGGCGGGTCCTCGGTGCGAATCAGCACCATGCACAAATTAATAGCATAGCTGCCGGCACAAAGCAAGAACAAAATGTGGCGCTGTCGGCAAAAAATGCGAATTCACTCTTCACCCGTTCCCGTCTTTATCCGCTTGCCGAGGTCGCGCTCAAGGGGCGCCTGCCCCGGACCGTTAAGGTGGAATCGACAGGCAGCGGATGGTGTCCACATCGGGAATGGTCATATCCGGTTGACCGGATATACCGGCTTGCCGCCGCGCAGGACCGACGCGACATCGGCAAACACCTTGTTGCGAACCTCTGCGTAGGACTGGGTCGAGTAGTGCGCCGCGTGTGGACTGACCAGGACGGTGTCCAGCGCCAGCAGCGGATTGTCGGGCGAAGGCGGCTCCCGCTCGAAAGTGTCGATGCCGGCGCCAGCCAGATGGCGACGCCGGATCAGATCCGCCAAGGCGACCTCGTCGACGAGGCCGCCGCGGGACACGTTGATGAGTATCGCCCCTTCCTTCATCCGCGACAGGGCTTGCGCCGACATGATGTTTCTGGTCTCCGGTGTCGCGGGAACGTGCAGCGAGACGACGTCGGCGCTGGCAAGCAACTCGTCGAAGCCGACCGGTTCAGCACCACCGGCCGTGATGCGCTCGGCCGGCATGTACGGGTCGTAGGCGATGATGTGGTAGCCGAAGACCCGCGCCCGTTCGGCAGTCAGGCGCCCGATCTGGCCGAAGCCGATCAGGCCGATGATCTGCCTGTCGGGCCGTGTGATGCCGGCGCCATCGGTCATTGCAGCCCAGCGGCCGGCGCGCACCGCGCTGTCGAACTGCTTCAGCCTGCGCGTCAAGGCCAGGATCAGGGCCATGGCGTGGGTGCTGACTTCCACCAGATTGGCGTCCGGCACGTAGGTTACCTGAACACCGGCACGGCTGGCGGCCTCTACGTCGATCGAGTCGAGCCCTACGCCGAACCGTCCGATGACCTTGAGCCTCTTCAGTTCCGCCAAAACGCGAGCCGTGATCGGCTCGCGCAATACCATCAATGCGTCGGCGTCGCGGCAGTGTTCGATCAGGGCGTCTTCCGTGAGCAGCGTCTTTTCGACAAACTCGGCGCCCAAGCCGTCGAGGTAGCGCAACTGCTCTTCCTCGACTGACAACACGCCGTCGGTCTTGATGATCTTCATGCCAAACTCTTGCTATGAGGCACTGCGCGCCGACGCGACACCGGCGGCAAGGCCGGCGCCGAGAAACATCGTGTCGCTGGCCAGCACGTGGAAGCTGATGCCGTGCCGCGACCATTTGCCGACATCATCCGCCGAAGGGCGAAAGATGCCGACGGCCTTGCGGGCCGTGCGCGCCGCGGCCGCGATCCTCATAATCGCGGCATTGAGCTTGTCCTGGCCGGACGGCCCCATGGCGTCGATCGAGACCGACAGGTCGCCGGGGCCAATGAAGACCACGTCGACGCCGTCGACCTGGACGATGTCGTCGATGTTGGCGAGGCCTTCCGCCGTCTCGACCTGGATGGCGACCGCCAGGACCTCGTTGGCCGATTTGAGGTAGTCCGGAATGCTGTAGCCATAACCGGCGGCGCGGCCTGGGCCGACACCGCGTGCGCCGACCGGCGGGTAACGGCAGGCCATGACCGCCATGCGGGCTTGCTCGGCCGTGGAGACACGCGGCACCAGGACGCCCGACGCGCCGGCGTCGAGCGCGGCCGCGATCCACTCCGGCGCGTGGCCGGGAACGCGCACCATCGCGGGAACCTTGTGGACATCGGCGGCGCGGATCAGATCCTCGAGCCGTTCGCGGCCGATCTGCGAATGCTCCCAGTCGATGCACAGGAAATCGACCCCGCTCGCGGCCGCCACTTCGACCGCCACAGGGTGCGGGATGGCGCAGAAGGTGCCGATGAGGCGATCGAGAGAGATACATTTCTTGCGAAAGTCGTACATGAAATCTCCAGAAATTTTCGGCGTCGGCAAAACCTGTTTGCCTATGTGGCCCTTGACGAAGGATGCACGGCTTCCGTCGACATCGGAAAATGCCGGCTGCCGCCTGAAAACGGCGGAAAAGTCTTGTAGTCGGCGCGCATCTCCAGCCGCGCCGGCGATTGCAGCGCGTGCGTCAATGCAGCGGGACTGTCGAACATGACACGATTGCGCTGCATATGGTCGATCCGCGGCCAGGGCAGCGAACCGCACCAATCCAGTCGCGACAGAACTTCTATGTGGCGAATGCCTGGGAAGCCCCGCATCAGTTGCGGATGATGCGTCACATAGTGGTGGAGCCAGACACTCATGTCTTCGGCCGGCCCGGGATAGTGAACAAGATAGCTGCAGGGCAGCCCGAACGTCTTGACGCCAGCGTCATCGACGGGAAACGGACGCACGCACATTGCCTGTTGCGTCGGCCTCGAACCGGCGATGCTCGACAGCATACCAGGTGCGGCAAGTGCCTGCAGATGGCCGGACGGCGCCAGCGCCGCCTCCATGTCCGCCAATTCGTCGAAATAGAGCTGGAAGCCAAAGACCGGCGGTGGACCATCGTTGTTGAACATGTCCGTCGCCACTTCGGGCAGATAGATGTTGGCAAGCGCAAGACCCGGGGTCGACGCAATCACACGCCGCACAGCGTCAACGTCTTCACCGGCGGTGGCCAAATTTGCCTCGCGGTCGTCATGGAAGAAGGCAAGATAGGCAAAGCGCATGTGGAGACCCTCTGGATCGAGTTCGGCTAGATCAAATTCGGAAGAAAGAGAGCGATCTGCGGAAAGAGGACAATCAGCAGGATCAGCAGAAGCGTCAGCGCGATGTAAGGCGCCGCTGACATGGCAACCGTTTTGAGCGACGTCCCTTTAGGCGCGACACCGATCATGATGAACAGCAGCAGGCCAAACGGCGGCGTGGTGAAGCCGACCTCGTAGGCGAGCAGCAGGATCAGCCCGAACCATACGGGCTCGTAGCCGAATTGCTGGGCGATCGGCAGGAAGATCGGCAGCGTGATCAGCATCATCGAGACCTGATCCATGAACATGCCGAGCAGCAGGATGACGAGCACCATCATGAGCAGCATGGGATACGGTCCAAGATCGTAGCCGACGATGAACTGGATAAAGCCGTTGGAGGCGCCGGAGAATGCGAATATCTGCGAGAACGTCGTCGAAGCCGAGATGATCAGGAAGGTCATGCCGGTGACCTTCATCGCGTCGTCCAGCGACTTCCAGACAACCGACCAGCTGAACCGTCGGTAGACAAACAACAAGGCGAAAACGGCGGCACAGCCGAGTCCCGCCGATTCCGTCGGCGTCGCTATCCCAAGGATGATCGTGCCGACCACCATGAACACGATAACGCTCATCGGAATGATGTTGACGGCGACCGCCCTCACCTTCTCGGCCGCGGGAACGGCGGGCACCGGATAGTGCGGAGCGGCGTCCGGGTCGATCTTCGTCTGGGCGAAGATCAGCGCTGCGTACATGACAACGAGCAGCAGCCCGGGCAGAGCTCCCGCTATGAGCAGCGCGCCGACATCGATCTGGGCAAGCGAGCCGAGCAAGACGGCCAGCGAGGATGGCGGGATGATGACGGCAAGGCTTCCGGCGCCAAGCACCGGGCCGTAGGCCATATGCGGCTTGTAGCCCCGCTTCAGCATCTCGGGCACCATCAGCGAGCCCATCATGCCGGTATTGGCGAGGCTCGAGCCCGACAGCGCGGAAAAGATCGTGCCGGCGGCGAGGACGACATAGGCGAGGCGTCCGCGCAGATTGCCGATGCACAGGTCGAGCGCGTAGATGACCTTCTCGCCGAGGCCGGAGCGGAAGAACAGGCTGCCCATGACAAGAAACATCGGCAGCGGGGCAAGCGCGTAGGTCGAGACAGCGTCGGAGAAGTTGGCGACCATCTGCGTCACGCCGATCGAGCCGCCGAAGAACAGATACAGCCCGATCACATTGGTGACGAAGAATGCGAAAGCGACCGGCAGCCCAAGGCCCATCAACACCAGGATGGTGCCAACGAGCACAGCGAATGGAAACAGCCAGGCCACCGGTCAGAGCCCTTCCATTTCCAGCGGATCGAGCGTGTACAGCGTGTCACGGCCGAGCAGATATCTGAGCCATTCCAGCGCCGAGAGATAGAAGGCGAGCATGATGGGCAGAAAGACCAGCCATTTCGGCATGTCGAAACTGCGCGTTTCGTATTCGCCGCCCGCCACAGCACTTGTCAGGGACGACAGAGCGACACTGCCGAGGTAGAGGCTGACGCCGATGCAGGCGAGATAAACCAGCTTTTCAAGCACCGCCCGTGCCCGCACCGGCAGCGCCTTGCGCAGGAACTCGACGAAGACATGGCCCTTGCTGTGGACCAGCCAGGGCATCGGCAGAAATGCCGCGTAAAGCAGGCCGTATTCCGTCGCCGACACCGCCCAGGCAAGTGGCCTCAGGCCGAGATTGCGGACGCACACATCAGCAACCACCGCGACGATGATGAGGCCAAGCACCACTTTTGCCGCCGCCGCCAACGCAAGGCTCAGCTTCCCAATCGCTGCAAACAATCCGTCCATTTCCCACGACCCTCATGTCCACCTTCGTCCCCTTGGCCCAGCTTTGATGGAGGGCACACAAGGCACCCTCGGCCCAGGCTACTGGAAGAATTTCTTCAACTGATCGATGTTGGTGGGATCGCGTTTGGTCATTCTCGCCCAGCTCGCCTGCGTGGCAGCCGCCAGGAATTTGTCGCGGCCGGCGCCGGTCAAGCTGATCACCTTCTGCCCGCCGCCGATCATTGCCTGTGCCTGCTTTTCGGACTCGGCGAGATTGGCGTCATAGCTCACGCGCTCGTATTCGACGGCCGTGTCGGCAAGCAGCTTCTGCGCCTCGGGTGACAGCGTGTCCCATTTCGCCTTGTTGATCGAGATCAGCACATCGGTTTTGAAGAATTGCGGGTCGACACGGTATTTGGTGAATTTGTCCCAGCCGAACGACGCATAACCAAATACCGTGTAGGCGTTGGCATTGACGACGCCGCGCTCGAGCGAGGTGTAGACATCCCCCGGCGCCTGCACGATCACCGTCGCGCCTAGCGATTCGAGGAAATCGCGGTAGAGCGGCGAGGAACGGATTTTCAGGCCGCCCCAGTCGATGCTGCCTTCGCTATTGAGCTTGGGTTCGTCGACGGTGAAGACGTTGAAGCCCGAACCCGCGTCGACATGCGCCAGCAGATGGGCATTGGCCTTCTTCTCGAAAATTCCGTTGATGAAGTCCCAGCCGCCATTGTCGCGGACCTCCCACGGCGTCTTCGTCGATGCGGAGAAAACCTCGCCTTCGGGCACGAGTTCGAGGAACTGCCCTGCCGGTGTGTCGATCACATCGATCAGGCCGCTCCTGAGCGCCGCGCCCTGCTGGATCGGTGGAATGACCTCCGGCCCGCCACGCACGTTGATCTGGACCACGCCCTTGCCCTTTTCGTTCACCTTCTGAACGAACTTCAGGAAGCTCTGGGCGTAGCCGTTCTGCGTCGGCGTAAAATGCACGGCGTTGAGGACGACCTCTTCGGCCATGGCGATACCCGCCACACCCGACATGAGTGCAGCCAGAACAAGCGATTTCCAAATGCGCATTGCCGTATTCCCTCCGATAGATTCACTTCGCCGGGGCCCATCATCGGGCCGATCTGAAATTGCACGCTACGCCGCCACACGAACGGCGGTTAGTTGACATCATCTCCTACTGTCAGGAACCGCCCATGCGCGTAGAAGACCGGCGATCGGTGAGCGCGATCCAGCGCAACGCCCGAGACGATGCCGATGACGATCATGTGCGACGCCCGCACGATGATTTCGGCCACCACGCACTCGAACATTGCCCGCGCGCCGACAAGCAAGGGCGCGCCGGTTTCGCCGCGCACCCATGATCCGGACGAGAACCGCGCGGCGCCCTTGGCTTTGGTCATGCCGCCAAAGGCACGCACAACGTTCTCCTGGTCGCCGGCGGGAAGATTGACCGAAAAAGGCAAACCTTCGCGAATGGCCGAGGCAAAGGTGCTGCCGCGGTTGACACAGGCAAGCAGCGAAGGCGGCTCGGCACTGAACGAGCAGAGAGCCGTCGCCGTGATGCCGCAAAAGCCGATCTCGTCATGCTCCGACGCGAGGATGGCGACGGAGCCCGCCACGGCCCGCATAGCCTGCTTGAACGCGCGCGGATCGATGGCGTTGTGCCCATCCACCCATAGCGTCGGAATGGCGGCCGCCGGCATCAATTTACTCGAAGCCCGGCCTGGCGCATCAGCGGCAGCACGCGGTCGCAGAAGAAGGGCAGTTCGTAGGTGTAGTTGACGAATGTGAGGGCGGCGCCGGAATAACCCTGTTCCATGATCTCGGTGAGGTCGTCGACGATCTTTTCCGGCGTGCCGATGAGCGGGAACGTCCCGGCACCGCCGGCGAACCTCTGCCGATATTCGGTGAAGGCCTTCGCGTCATGCGAGTTCGCGAATTCCTTCTTCTTGCGCATATGCTCGTCGACGGCACCCTCGTCCGCGCATTCGAGCGCGTAGTGCCGGTAGTAGTCCTCGGCTTCCTGCTGGGTCTCCCGGCAGACGACGTGACAGACCGTATAGACGCCGACTTCGCGCCCGACTTCGGCCGCGCGGTTGGTAATGTCGACCACATGCGCACGGCCGTCGGCAATTTCGGAAAAAGTCGAAAACAGATAGTCACAGTGGCGCGCCGCGTAGTTGCGCCCCGGCGCGCCGAAGGCGGCGTTCATGGTCACCGGTCGTGGCACTTGCAAGCTTGGCGGGCGGCTAACGACACTCTTCAGATCATAGAACTCGCCGCTGAAGTCGAATGGCTCCCTCGATTGATAGGCACGTACGATGATGTTGATCCATTCCTCGGCCTGATCGTAGGTCCGCTCGCCGACCGTCTGCCCGAACATAGCGAACTCGTCCGGGTTCCAGCCGCAGACGATGTTCAAGCCGGCACGCCCGTTGGAGATGTGGTCGACCGTCGCAAGCGCTTTGGCAGCCTGCAGCGGATGAACCAGCGGCACATGCACCGTCATGAACAGGCCGATGTTTTCCGTGGCGACAGCAAGACCCGCCGCCCAGGTGAACGTCTCGAACGACCATTCCCGCACATGCGTCAAACCGCCGAAGCCGCGCCAGCGGGCGATCGGCAGCAGAAACTCGAGGCCGGCGCGGTCGGCGATGCAGGCGGAATTGAGGTTGTCTTCCCAGCGGGCACGCCAGCGCTCGGGAACGGTGGTCATTGCCAGGCCGCCATCGGCGTTCATGGAAAAGACGCCGAGCTTGAACCTGTTCGGCCCTTTCAGCGGGTGCTGCTTCCTGATCATGGTTTCCCCGGCTGCGACATGCTCTCACCTTCACCGGTGGAATGTTGAGACGGTGGGCTCAGCTTCATGAAACGCTCCTCGGCGTTCTGAATGAAGTGGGTCATGCGGTCGTAAGCGGCGACGGCGTCGCGCTTGACGAATGCCTCATAGATTGCGCGCATGCCGGCCACGACGACGGCCTGCGTCGGCTGGTGCGACAGCGTCCTTAAACGGACGACGAGGACATGGTCGGCGAACCTTGCAATGGTTTGTGAAAGGCGCTGGTTCTCGACAGCGCCGAGCCAACAATTCCTGAATGCCGAATTGGCCTGGAAAAAGCGGTCGGCATCGCCGGCGGCGGCCGCAGCCTCCGCCTCCCGAAGCGCGGCCGCAAGCGTCTTGAGGCCAGCGGCGTCGAGTGTCCGCGCAGCGTGTGCGGCGGCCCGCGGCTCGAGCAAGCGGCGGACCTCGAAGATGTCGGCGACATCCGTCGCGGTAAGCGTGGGCAGGGTGAAGCCGCGTGTGGTGCCGACGAGATAGCCCTCATGCACCAACTGCATCAAGGCGTCGCGGACAGGCATTCTGGAAATACCGAGCTGGGCGGCAATGTCTACATCGACGAGCTTCTGGCCAGGCGCCAATTCGCCATGCTGTATGGTCAGACGGATTTGTTGATAGACCTGGGCACGCAGATTGCCATCGCCAACCCGTTTGAGCTCTATCGTTTCCGTCATCCACGCCTTCCCATGCGAAGATTTCGTATATCGTTTGAGGCTGGTGTTCTCGCAGTGATCCGTTGGAATTGCAGCTACATATCGATAGAATTCGACCTGCAGACCACGTTCCAATGCGAAGTGGAGCACAGGCTGGATCGCCTGGCAAGATGTTTTAAGTTTATAATGTATACTGTTTAGGTTCGTTGTCCGGAGGGCAGAGGGTCACGCCATCCGTGGGTTGCGCCGCGCGACGCGAGGAGAGCCAGCGATCCGCGCGGTTCGGTAAAAACGTACAGACGTTTTCGCGTGACACATCGAGGCTGGCGGATTTAACTAAAAATACTTGCGATCTGCGCGCGCCGGCACGCCCATCCGATCCCCTCGCCGGTGCGCATTACTGGATCGCCCGCCGTATCGAAAGGTGCGGCGGGCTTTTCGTTTCGTTTGGCGGGGAGGCGCTTATGCGAGACTTGCCTAGGGATATCGACGCAGACGTCGTCATCGAAATCAGCAAGCTGCTCGACGACCGGGCGAAGTCCGTGCCGGTGCCGGTGCACAAGCTGGCGGCGATGATCCGGCTGGGCGTCGAGACACGTCTGACCAATCACTCCATCGAAGAGCTGATCGTGGAGATGGCCGCGACGCGGGGGCTTCCGATGCTGTTTGATTTGCCGACGGCAAATGTCGACAATGTCGTGCCGTTCGCCTCGGCGCGCCGTCCCCGCTGAAATTTCGCTCGAGCCACCGATCTTCGCGTCGCCACCAGATTTCACTTGCCCTGATGCGCAGGCCGGGTGTCGCCCTTCTTTTCGGGGTCGTGGGTATGGTGGCTGTCGCGTTCGCCGCCGCCACCGGAGACCTTGCTGTGGCTGCGCCGGTCGGGATCGGCGGGCGGCTTTTCGACGCTCAGCGGCTTCTTGGCGTTTTCGTGCGCCGCGCCAGGACCACCCTGGCGGATGCTGGCAGGAGTCTTCTTCGACGTGGACATGACCTAGCGATCCTGGACGTTGCCTTGGTGGGTGGTGTTGACCTTCGTATTGCCTTGCTGGCCCTGCTTGTCGGGATCCGGCACGGTCGATTGGCCGTGCGGTGCTTGGTCGGCGGCTACCGTTTTTTTGTCACCGGCTCCTTTTGGGCTCAGATTCTCCGGTGGAACAGGGGGAGGTTTTGTGCTCATGGCGTTTCTCCTTCCGCCACCCAAACAAGCGGGTCGGGAGAAAAGTTCCAGATGGCCCGGTCCGAACGGCAATTGCTGCGAATAGCCGGGCCAGCAGGCCGTGGCTTGGGCCGGCGGAAGGCCTGCGCAATCCAGGATTATTTCTTGATGATGGTTCCGTTGTTCAGATCGAAGGCCTGGGCACCGAAAGCCTGTTTATAGAAATCCTCCTGCAGCTCGCCCCATTCGCCGAGATAGGCGCCGCAATTGCTGCAATAGATCGGCGTCGAATCCTTCGGGTCGTCGGGAATATCCATCAGGATCGTCCCGCACGCCTTGCAATCGAGCTTGTCATCCAAACGGCGGCTCATCGGCCGATAATTGCGCGTTTTCGGCCCCGCGCCAACTGTCGTTTTCGTACGCAGCCCCGATGGCACGTCTTCCAACTTGCAACGGACCCCAGGCTAGCGTTCCGCCGGATTTCCGAAGGTCGGATCTCGCCGCCTCGAATACGTCCCCACCCGCGGCAGCTCGTCTGGAAAGTCGACCCAGGGCAACCTCATGTCCCAGTATGCATGGGCCTGTGGCGGAAACCGTTCGGGGTGATCGAGAAAGCCGATTGCCAGATAGAGTTCGTCGGGCAACCCTTGGTCGACATAGCCGATCGATGTCCCGCAATCCGCGCAGAAGGACCGGAGCACGCCGGGGGTTTTCGAAAAGGTCTTCGGTGTGCCGGTGAGCAATGTGAATTCAGAAGGCCGATAGCCGACCCACACCGTCAGAGGGCTTCCTATCGCCTTGCGACAGTCGTCATCGTGATCGGAGCAAATCCAGAAAGGCTCGCCGCGCATCTCCGCCGTTATGGCGCCGCAAAAACAGGAGCCCGTTTCAGTTCGTGGCATTGGTTAACTTCATTGCTGGACCGGCCTTCATTGCTGGCCTGGCATTTCGGTATTTTCCTTGGGGTTCTTCTTGATGCCGGCGGCAGGCGAGGTATCGGCCGGAGCATTGCCACCCTGGTTCTGTTCAGGGGCTCTTTTGAGCGGCGAGGTTTGCCAGCCCATATCGCCGTACAAAAAGCCTATGAGAAAGCCGACGATGATGATGGCCGAAATCACCATCGCAATTAACGCGTTACGTCGCTCCATTTCGCGCGGCTCCTTTCTTCGAGCCGAACAAACGATGGCGGAAATGGTTCCGGAAGGCCTCGACCCGGAATCGGCGGCGGCAGGCTGGCACCTCGCTGCCCCACCGACAAGCCGCTGGATTGAAAAGGCGGGCCCGCTGGAACGACAGGAATTCAGCCGGCGCGCGCGAGTTCATCTACGGCATTCAAAATCGCACTTTGGCTCGCCGGCTTCTGCACGATCCTGCAAGCGCGGAACCCGGCTGGAATTTCGCGTTCGCCGTACCCGGAGAGGAAGGCGAACGGAACACCGCGCGTTTGCAACGCTTCCGCGATCGGATAGCTGGTTTCGTCGTTCAGCTGGATATCCAACAACGCCGCGTCGATGCCGCCTTCGCCAACGAGCCGAAGTGCTGCCGTTACCGACGAAACCGGTCCAACCACCTGATGGCCGGCTTTGCGCAGGTAAGCCGCCGCGTCGTCGGCGATCAGCCATTCATCCTCGACGATCAGCACACGCACCTTTCCGGTCACGACGAGCCCTCGCGGGTCAGAGGGAATGCAATTTCCGCCTCCAAACCATTTGAGCGGAAAGTTGTTTCAATTTTTCCGCCCAGCCTGTAGCCGATTTCTCCGCGCAGAAGGGTAAGGCCGAAGCCGCTGTCGGTTGGCTCCTTGATGCGGGGGCCGCCCTTCTCGCGCCAGACGAGCTTGAAGGTTCCATCCACCACCGACCATTTCACAATTATCCGCCCGGCAGGCTTGGACAGTGCGCCATATTTAGCGGCATTGGTCGCCAGTTCATGGATTGCCATGCCGAACGAAAGCCCCTGTACAGGCTTGAGGCTTACCCGCTTGCCATCGAGCTCGAACCGTTCGGCCCCGAAGGGACCAAGCTCCTGGCGCAGCAGTTCCTCGACGGAGGCTTCCGTCCAGCTTTCGCGCGAGAGCAGACTGTAGGCTCGTGACATTGCATGCAGACGGCCGATCAAAGCTTCAGCGAACTCGTCTTTTGACGCCGAGTATTCCCGCGTCCGGTTGGTGATGCTGGCGACAACCGCCAGCATGTTCTTGACGCGATGGTTCAGCTCCGAGATGAGCACCTGCTGACGCTCTTCCGCCTGCGCCAGTGTCGTCACGTCGATCAGTGTCACGACCACGCCTTGGATGCTGCCGCCTTTGTCCCGGTAAGGGTTGATGCGGACCAGGTAGAACCGGCCCTTGTCGTCGCGCGCAAGGTGATGGTTCAGGGTCTCTCCCGTCTCGAACACCGCCTGGATGTGCCGCTTCAACTCGGGGTAGTCGAGTTGGCTCGAAAGATCGGTCAGCGGTCGGCCGACATCTGACGGACGCAAGTTGAAGAACGACGACGCGGCAGGAGTAAAGGTTCGCACCACAAGGTTGCGGTCGAGGAAGATGGTGGCGATTTCCGTGCTTTCGAACAAGTTTCTGAGATCGCTGTTGGCGCGATCGAGTTCCTCTATCTTGCCGGTCAGTTCCGCATTGATGGTGTTGAGCTCTTCGTTGAGCGACTGCATTTCCTCCTTCGAGGCCTCAAGCTCCTCATTCGTCGACTGTGCCTCTTCATTGACGGAGACGAGTTCCTCGTTCGAAGATTTTACTTCCTCCAGCGCGGTTTCGTACTCCTCGATGGTCGACTGCAGCCGCTCGCGCGTGTCGCGCAACTCCCGTTCGAGATCGGCCGCGTCGTCTGTGCCGCGGCTTTCGCGGGCCGGATCGGAGCGTATCTGGGCCTGCCCCACCGGATTGAACAGGACGAGGTAGAGGGGCTCGCCATTGCTGCGTTCCGTGTACGGCTCGACTGTCAGTGTAATGAACTGAAGCTGTCCGTCGTCTTCTTCGACCGCTATGTTCTCCCGCACGACCGTGCGGCGCGTCGTTGCTGCTTCCCGCAACGCGGCGCGCATCTCAAGTCTCAGCCCGCGGCGGGCCAAGGTCAGCAACTGCCGGCTCGGGGCACCTTGCGGCGCTTCCAGATATTTACCCGTCCGCCCCGAATAGTAGACGACGTCGCCATCGCCATTGACCAGCACGTGAGGCGGGGCGAACCGCTCCAGCACCTGAGCCTCGATTGCCTGGCGCAGCGAATGGCTCGCGCCATCGTTTTTTGAGCCACGGCGTCCCGCCGGCAGGGCAGCTGTGAAGCCATTGCCGATCAGGACCGGCGGTCGCGGCGTGGCATGTTCCCGCGCCTGGAATATCCGCTGCTTTTTATCGACCGTGGCGAACAGGTCGCCGTGCTGACCGACGCTTTCCGAGGTGCCGAGGAACAGATAACCGCCCGGCCTCAGCGCATAGTGGAAGATCGGGACGACCCGGTTCTGGATCTGCGGGCCGAAATAGATCAACAGGTTGCGGCACGAAATCATATCCATACGCGAGAACGGAGGATCGCGGATGACGCTGTGCGGGGAAAAAATGCAGAGTTCGCGCACCTCTTTGGCCAGCACATAGCTCTCGCCGTCGCTGTGGAAAAAGCGTTGCCTGCGCTGTGGCGATAGCCCGTGCAGCAGCGCTTCGGGATAACGCGCCGCACGCGCCACCGCAAGCGCCGGCTCGTCGATGTCGGTCGCGAATATCTGGACGCGTGGCGGCGCGGGAAGTTTCTCCATGCGCTCGCGCATCAGCATGCCGATCGAGAACACCTCCTCGCCGGTGGCGCAGCCGGGCACCCAGACACGCACCGCATCGGACGCGTTCCTGCCCTCGAAAATCTGCGGTATGATCTTGTCCTCCAGCAATTTGAACGCTTCGGCGTCCCGAAAAAAGCTGGTGACATTGATGAGCAGGTCGCGAAACAGCTTCGCCACCTCGTCGGGATCCCTCTTAAGCCGTTCTATGTAGGTGCTGATCGACTGTAGCTGCGTTATCTGCATGCGCCGCTTTACGCGACGCAGGAACGTCTTGGCCTTGTAGCCGGAAAAGTCGTGACCGGAATGGCTGCGCAGAATGGCGTAGATTTCATCGCGGGCTCGATCTATCTCGGCCTTGCGTTCGTCGTCCGCTTCGGTCAGGCCGTTCAGCACGTCGAAACCGCGGACAAACGCCTGAAGCTTTGCACCGATCTGCTCGGCGGGCGCCGCTATGTCGATCAGGCCGCTCGAAATCGCGCTCTGCGGCATATCTGGATTGCGGGGGCCGGAACCGTTGGAGGCCTGGGCAATGGTCAGCCCGCCATGCTCCTTGATGGCCCTGGCGCCAAGCGTGCCGTCCGAATCGCCACCCGACAAAATAATGCCGACGGCATACTCGCCCTGGTCCTCGGCCAATGCGCTGAAGAAGATATCGATCGGCTTGCGCTCGCGGTTGAGCGTGTTCGGCCGGCGCAGCGAAAGCGCGCCCTTACGGATGGTGAGGACGACGTTTTGCGGCATCACATAGACCTGGTCGGGTTGGACCGCTGCCCCCTCCTCGGCCACCAAGACCGGCATTTCGGTGTAACGTCGGATGACCTCGTGCAGCAGGCTTTCCCGCTCCGGGCTGAGATGCGTGACGACGACGAACGCCATGCCGGTGTCGCCGGTCAGCCCTTTGAACAGGCCCTCCATCGCGGGAATGCCGCCGGCCGATGCGCCGACCCCGACTATGGGAAATCTTCCATTCTGAGATGCCACGCCAAGCCCCTGGTAACAGCCGCAAACACAAAGCCGTCAAATCGGGCCTTAGACCCAAATCGCGCCTCAGATTAAGACCGGGCCGAGCCTGAGGCCAGTAAATAGTCCACCAACGGAACAAAGTACCGCCGATGGGCATTAACATTTGACTTTGGAGGCGGTTCCAATGGCAAAACGATCACCTGAAATAAAGCCGGCCAAGCGAATTCTGTTGCCCTCGCCGGATCTGACCAAGTTCCCGGTATCTGAAAACATTCCGGCTCGCCTGCTCGCGCTCGCGGAGCGGTTGCAAGAGGTATTGGAGCGCCACTTTGCAGAAGTCCGCGCCGACAAGCGTAGATCCCGCAGAAAGAAGGAACAATGAGGTGCGCGACCTGCAAGGCCTGCATATCCTGATCGTCGAGGACGAATGGATGCTGGCGGGGGATCTTGCACGTTATTTCAGCAAGATGGGCGCCGTGGTGCTTGGCCCGGTAGCGACGGTGGAACAGGCATCGAAACATACGGACGAGGCCGAAGCCGCGATCCTGGACATCAATCTCAACGGACGACGGGTATTTCCCATCGCCGACGAACTGATGCGCCGTGGCGTGCCGTTCGTGTTTTTCAGCGGCGATGAAGACATCGTTATTCCCGAGCGGCTTCGGTATGCCAGCAGCCTCCGAAAATCCTCGGACGCCCAGGCTGTTTTCGACGCTCTCTTTCCAGCCGAGACGTCGGCATCGACAGGAGGTCGAGCGTCGGAGCCCTCGGACGACGTATTTTCGCTGCTGCCTAAGCTCAGGCTCGCGGCGCGCCTGCTGCTGGGAGATGTCGAGGCCTCCGACCGGCTGGTCGAGCGGACGCTCGAGCAGGCGATCGGCGAGATCGACAGCAGGCGATCCGGCTCCTCCACCGAGGACTGGCTCAACGGCATCATGCGAAACATCGTCAGGGCACGTGGAGCGAACCTGCTGCACTGACCGCGGCAGCTGCCGGCAATCAGACGAGGTCAGCCTTTCCGGTTGCGTTCGACGAATTTGTTGAAGCGGCTGGTTTTGCCGCCGCTGGTCTCTTCCTGGTAGAGGAAGGCCAGTTCCTTCTCATCGAATATCCTGAAGAACTCGTCCCATTCGACAGGCTCGAACGTCTCTTCAGGCTCGCCGAAGTCGATGCGCAGTATGCCGCCCTCGCCCTTGGTGCGCACCACCGCCGGCCGGCCATCGCGATTCTCGGCCCAACGGCGGATTTCATCATGATCGGTGGTCGTCTTCGATTCAGACATTCCAATCTCCCTTCGATTCCACCGCACACCGCGAGATCCCGGTCTGCCTCGTACAACCAGCAGATGCATTTCTGCCGAGCATATGCGCGCGGTTGGTCGATTATGGCTCCTAACACCAAGCGCGCTTCGATGTTCCCGTGCCCAGCCCAAGGCGGTCGCTTCCGGAGCGCAGCGCTCGGGAACTTTGTTGAAGCAAGGGAACAAACCTTTCGCCCGGAAGTTTGGGGCGGCAAAGCCATTCGTATGAGGAGTTGTCGTGAAACGTATACTGGTCACGGGAGGCTGCGGTTTTATCGGCCGCCACGTCGCCCAGGAACTCGTTGAACATGGCTATGGGGTTTCAATTCTCGATGCGCTGCTGGACCAGGTGCATGGCGGCGAGGCAATCAGCCTGCCGCCAGGCGCCAAGCTGATCAAAGGCGACGTTCGTGATCGCGACGCCATCGCAGAGGCGGTCGACGATGTCGACGCGATCATTCACCTGGCGGCTGAAGTGGGCGTCGGCCAGTCGATGTACGAGATCGCCCGCTATGTCGGCGCCAACGACCTCGGCACCGCCACGTTGCTGGAGGCACTGATCAAACGGCCGATCGAACGGATCGTCGTTGCGTCGTCGATGAGCGTCTATGGCGAGGGTCTCTATGCCACGCCGGACGGCCGGCGCATCGACAATGCAAGACGGCAGCCGGACGACATCCGCAGCGGCCAATGGAATCCCCTCTCGCCGGAAGGAGAAGTCCTGTTGCCGCTGCCGACCGACGAGCAGAAACCGGTCGACCTCGCCTCGATCTACGCGCTGACGAAATATGCCCAGGAACGAGCCGTGCTGATCTTCGGCGAAGCCTATGGCGTCGATGCGGTGGCGCTGCGCCTGTTCAATGTCTTCGGTGCCGGACAGGCACTCTCCAACCCGTATACCGGCGTGTTGGCGAACTTCGCCTCGCGCATCGCCAATGGCCAGCGGCCGCTGATTTTCGAGGACGGCGAACAGCAGCGCGATTTCGTGCACGTGCGCGACGTTGCCCGCGCCTTCCGGCTGGCGCTGGAGCAGCCCCAGGCACGCAGCCACGTCATCAACATCGGCAGCGGGCGGGCCTACGCAGTCAGCGACGTCGCCCGGCTGCTCGCCGAAGCAATGGGCGTGCCTGGCCGCCAGCCGGAAATCCTCGGCAAGGCACGCTCCGGCGATATCCGCAATTGCTTTGCCGACATATCGAAGGCGCGCGAACTGCTCGGCTTCCAGCCGCAATACCGGCTGGAGCATTCGCTCGGCGATTTCGTCGCATGGGTGCGCAACACCGTCGCCATCGATCGCAGCGCCGAGATGAAGCGGGAACTCGAAGCGCGAGGGCTGGTATCATGAGACCGGATTCACCCGATTTTCGCGAAGCGCCCGTCGCCGTTATCGGCGGCAGCGGCTTCATCGGCTCCAACCTCGCCGACAGCCTGTTGTCGGATGGCGAACCGGTGCTGGTCATCGATAATCTGAGCCGTCCCGGCGTTGAGCAGAACCTCGAATGGCTGACGCAAAAGCACGGCAGCCGTCTCACCATTGAAATCGTCGATATCCGCGAGGCCGAGGCGCTGATGCCGCTGGTGGCTGGTTCGAAGGCGGTTTTCCACTTTGCCGCGCAGACCGCCGTCACCACGAGCCTGGCTCGGCCGGACGAGGATTTCGACATCAACCTGCGCGGAACGTTCAACGTCCTGGAAGCCGCTCGCCGCAGCGGCAAACGCATCCCCGTCGTTTTCGCCAGCACCAACAAGGTCTATGGGCGGCTCGCTGACATTGCGATGCGCGAAGACGACGGCAAATACGCACCTTGCGACGCCAGCATCCAGGCGCACGGCATTGACGAGACGCGCGGCCTTGATTTCTGCACGCCCTATGGCTGCTCCAAGGGCGCGGCGGACCAGTATGTCCTCGACTACGCCAAGTCATACGATCTGCCGACGGCGGTGCTGCGCATGAGCTGCATCTATGGACCGCGCCAGTTCGGGACGGAGGATCAGGGCTGGGTCGCCCATTTCCTGCTTAGCGCGTTCTCCGACCGGCCGATCACCATCTATGGCGACGGCAAGCAGGTGCGCGACATCCTGCATGTTGCCGATGCGGTCGCGGCCTACCGCGCGGTGCTCGACCGGATCGAGGAAATCAAGGGCCAGGCATTCAATCTCGGCGGCGGACCGGAAAACGCCGTCAGCCTGCGCATGCTGCTGAAGGAGATTTGCGACATAACGAAACGGGACGTTTCGATCCGTTACGACCGCGAACGCACCGGCGACCAACCGTTCTTCGTCGCCGACACACGCGCGATCGAGGCGGCGCTGGGATGGAAAGCGCATGTCTCGTGGCGAAACGGCATCCGCGACCTCGCCGACTGGCTGCAGCGTCATCGCGCCGACCCGCATCCCGAACCGGCGAGGTACGTGGCATGAAGGTCGCTCTGGTCAATCCGTCCTGGACCTACCAGGACAGCATCTATTTCGGCTGCCGCCAGCCGCATCTGCCGCTCGAACTCGGCTATTCGAAAGCCTTGCTCGAAGCCGCCGGCCACGAGGTGCTGATGCTGGACGGGCAGATCCAGAAGCTCGGCAACGCCGCGCTTGCCGATCGCGTCGCCGCTTTCGAGCCTGATATGACCGTCGTCAGCACCGCGCCGACCTACCTGTTCTGGCGCTGCGCACCGCCCGAGTTGCGCGTGCCGGCTGAGTTCCTCAACCATCTTGCCGGGTGCGGCGGCCGCACCGTCGCCGTCGGGCCGCATGGCTCGGCGACGCCGGCGCCGACTTTGCGCAAGCTTGGCGTCGACATTGTCGTGCGCGGCGAATGCGAGGAAGTGGTCGCGGAACTCGCCCGGCGCGACGACTGGAATGCTGTGCCGTCCACCGCCCATTTTGAGGATGGAGAACTGGTTTCGAACGGCGGCGTGCATGCGAGCTCGTTCATCGATCACCCGGCGCTCGAATGGCCATCGGACTGGATTGCCGCCCATTCGCACCACCATCACCGCTTCGACGACAACCAGGTCGGCTTTGGCGCCGAGGTCGAGGCGTCGCGCGGCTGCCCGTATAATTGCAGCTTCTGCGCCAAGATCGATTTCCGCGACGCCTATCGCCGCCGGAACCACGAAGCGGTGATCGCCGAGATCGACCGGCTGATCGCACAGGGCGTCGGCTACATCTACTTCATCGACGAGATATTCCTGCCGCAAAAGGCATTGCTGGAAGCGCTGGTCGATCGCGATGTGAAGTTCGGCGTGCAGACGCGCATCGACCTCTGGAAACCTGAACTGCTGAAACTGCTCGGCGCCGCCGGCTGCGTCTCGATCGAGGCGGGGCTCGAAAGCCTGACGGTGGAAGGCCGCGCCATGCTGGCAAAACGCTGCAGGCTGGGCACCGAGGAACTGGCTGCGTTGCTGGTCGACGCCAGGCGCCATGTGCCGTTCGTTCAGGCCAATCTCATCGGCGTGGTCGAAGACGATCCCGCGCTGGTCGACTATTGGCGAAAGCACCTGATCGACAACGGTGTTTGGGCCAACGAACCGGTGCCGCTTTATCCCTATCCGAGTTCGCCCAGCTACCGCGAACTTTGGGGCGAGCCGGACGACCTCGCCTGGGAGCGCGCGCATGAACATTACCTCGCATCCTTCCGAACGTTCAGCGACATCCAGGAGAAGCGGCCGCGTCCGCTGGCCGAATTGGAGGCCACATGTTGCGGACACTGAGCCCGCGGCCGCGGCGTATCTTGATGACTGTCGATGCGGTTGGCGGCGTCTGGCGCTATGCGCTCGATCTGGCCAGGCAACTGGTCGCCGGCGGCGACAGCGTCGTGCTTGCCGGGCTTGGTCCGGAACCGTCCAGGCAGCAGGCCGAGGAGGCCCAGTCGTTTGCGGCGCTGACATGGCTCAACACGCCGCCGGACTGGATGACCCGCAACGAGCACGACCTCGACACACTGCAGCAGGAGTTGCACCCGCTCATACGTGACTACGCCGTCGAAATCGTCCATCTCAACGCGCCGACGCAGGCCGCGGGGCTCGACGTGCCCTGCCCCGTCGTGGCGGTGTCGCATTCCTGCGTGGTGACATGGTTCCACGCCGTCAAAGGACAGGCGGCGGACGGCGAATGGGCCTGGCAGAAGGACCGCAACCGGCGCGGTTTCGACAAAGCAGGCATGGTCGTTGCACCCAGCCGCAGCCATGCCGACATGCTTGAAACCTGCTACGGGCCGATCGCCCGCCTAAGCGTCGTCGGCAACGGTGCACAGCCCGGGCCGAAGAGCGAAAGGCGGGAATCGGTCGTTTTCGCCGCCGCGCGCTGGTGGGACGAAGGAAAGAATGCGGCGATGCTGGACCGGGCCGCCTCCCTGACGCAATGGCCGATCTTCGTCGCCGGCTCGCTGCAAGGCCCGGACGGCCAGCATGTTGGCTTCAGCCACGCCGTTCCCGTCGGGCCGGTACCGCATGAGGAAGTGCGCTTGCTGATGGCGCGGGCCGGCATTTTCGTATCGCCGTCGCTCTACGAACCGTTCGGCCTGGCCACGCTGGAAGCCGCGATGTCGAAGACGCCTTTGGTGCTCGCCGATATTTCGACCTATCGCGAACTGTGGGACGGCGCGGCCATGTTTTACGACGCGCGCGATCCGGGCGATCTCGCCAGATGCATCAGCAGCCTTTGCAGCGACGCGCAGCGCCGGCGAGAACTCGGTGAGGCAGCGGCCCGCCGAAGCCGCAGATTTTCATTGGCAAGACAGGCGACCGCCATGCGCGGCGTCTACGACAAGGCGGCCCTGGCCACCATGGCGGATAGTTGATTATGCGGTTTTTGTTCTACACCCATTCGATCGTTTCCGACTGGAACCACGGCAACGCACATTTCCTGCGCGGCATCATGCGTGAGCTGGTCGTGCGCGGGCACCAGGCTATCGCGCTGGAGCCCGCCGACGGCTGGAGCCGGTCGAACCTGCTGGCCGAGAAAGGATCCTTCGCGATCGAACGATTCCGGAAGGACTTTCCCGAGTTGATGCCGGTCACCTATGACGCCGCCTTCGACCACGAAGCCTGGATCTCCGATGCCGATGTGGTGATCGTGCATGAGTGGACCGAGCCGGATCTTGTCGCGCGGCTGGGCAGGGCGAAAGCGAATGGCGGGCGTTTCACGCTGCTGTTCCACGACACGCACCATCGCGCCATATCGGCCACGCAAGCGATCTCCTCCTTGCGGCTTGAACATTATGACGGCGTGCTCGCCTTCGGCGAGGCGCTGCGGGAAAGCTATCTCCGCGCCGGATGGGGCAAGCGGGTCTTCACCTGGCACGAGGCTGCCGATGACCACCTGTTCCAGCCGCATCCTGAAATCGAGCGTAGTTCCGACCTTATCTGGATCGGCAATTGGGGCGACGACGAGCGCAGCGCTGAAATCAGGGAGTTCCTGGTCGGCCCGGTACGTGAGCTCGGCCTGAGCGGAACCGTCCACGGCGTTCGCTATCCGCGGGAGGCGCTCGCCGACCTTGCGGCCGCCGGCCTGCGCTACGAAGGCTGGATCGCCAATGCCGACGTGCCGAAGGCATTCGCGGCGAGCCGCATCACGGTTCACATCCCGCGGCGTCCATACCGCGAAAGCCTGCCCGGCATCCCGACCATCCGCATGTTCGAGGCGCTCGCCTGCGGCATTCCGCTCGTTTCGGCGCCTTGGTCCGATGTCGAACGCTTGTTCAGGCCCGGCACCGATTTCCTGTTTGCAAATGATGGCTTCGAGATGCGGCGTCATCTTCGCGCCGTGCTGCACGATGCGGATCTCGCCGCTTCTCTGGCGACGTCGGGCCTCGAGACCATCCGCCTGCGGCACACATGCCGGCACCGGGCGGATGAATTGTTCGGCGTGCTCGCCGAATGCGGGCACCGCCGAGCCGCCGACACGATCCTTGCAAAGGAGGCCGCCGAATGAAGATCGCATTCTACGGATCGAGCCTGCTGTCGTCCTATTGGAACGGCGCGGCAACCTATTACCGCGGATTGCTCAAGGCCCTGGCAAGGCTCGGCTATGACATCACCTTCTACGAGCCGGACGTCTACGATCGCCAGAAAAACCGCGACATGGAGGCGCCGGACTGGTGTGCCGTGGTCGTCTACGAGGCCACCCCGCATGCCATGATGCAGGTGGCCGCGCGGGCGGCGGAGGCGGATATCGTCGTCAAGGCGAGTGGCGTCGGTTTCGCCGACGACGCGCTGTTGCGGGCGGTGCTCGATCACGCCCGTGCCGATGCGCTGACCGTATTCTGGGATGTCGATGCGCCGGCGACGCTCGGCCAGTTGCGCGATGAACCCGACCATCCGCTGCATCGCGCGTTGCAGGAAATCGACCTCGTGCTGACCTATGGCGGCGGCGACCCGGTGGTCTGGGCCTATCGGGCCATGGGGGCGGCCGAATGCGTGCCGATCTACAATGCGCTCGATCCGGAAACGCATCATCCGGTCGGCAAGGATATGCGTTTTGCCTGCGATCTCGCCTTCCTCGGCAACCGGCTGCCGGACCGCGAGGCGCGCGTCGAGGCCTTCTTCCTCGACCCGGCCGGCCGCTCGGCCGATCAGCGCTTCCTGCTCGGCGGATCTGGCTGGGGCGACAAGCAGATGCCCGCCAATGTCCGATGGCTCGGCCATGTCGGCACGCGTGACCACAATGCACTGAACGTCACGGCCAAGGCGGTGCTCAACATCAGCCGCGACAGCATGGCGGCCAATGGCTTCTCACCGGCGACGCGCGTGTTCGAGGCAGCCGGCGCCGGCGCATGCCTCATCACCGACGCCTGGCTCGGTGTGGACCTGTTCCTGAAACCCGGCGAGGAAATCCTGGTCGCGCGCGATGGCGAGGATGTCGCCGAGATCATGCAAAGCCTTAGCGCCGAACGGGCCAAGGCGATCGGGGCATCCGCGCTTCGGCGGGTACTTGGCGAACATACCTATACGACACGGGCCGTTTTGGCCGACGCCATTTTCAGGCGCCATTTCGAGCGTCCGACCGTGGAGGCGGCCGAATGACGAAGCCGCTCGACATCGTCTTTCTTGGGCTGTCGCTCTCCTCGTCCTGGGGAAACGGCCACGCCACCACCTTTCGGGGGCTGCTTAAAGGTCTCCACGAACTCGGTCACCGCGTCACCTTTCTCGAACGCGACGTGCCGTGGTACGCAAGTCACCGGGATCTGCGCGACCCCGATTTCTGCGCCTTGCGCTACTATGAAACGACCGATGATCTTCGCCGCAATTTTGCGCGCTGCCTGCGCGATGCCGATATCGTGGTCGTCGGCTCATTCGTCCCCGAAGGTCCTGAAATCATCGACGTCGTGGCATCGCTGTGCACAGGTCAGTTCTGCTTCTACGACATCGACACGCCGGTCACGCTGGCAAAGCTTTCAACCGATGATTGCGAGTATATTGCCAGACGGCAGGTCCCGTATTTCGATGTCTACTTCTCCTTCACCGGCGGGCCGACGCTTGTCCGTCTGACGGCGGAGTTCGGCGCGAGGCGGGCCGAGCCGCTCTACTGTTCGGTCGACCCGGAACGGCATCACGGAACCGGTGACCCAATCCGCTGGGATCTCGGCTATCTCGGCACGTACAGCCCCGACCGCCAGGCGACGCTGGAGGCCCTGCTGTTCGAACCGGCGCGTCGCATGCCTGAGCGTCGCTTCGTCGTTGCCGGCTCGCAATATCCGCGCGAAATCGCCTGGCCGGACAATGTCGATCGCATCGAACACCTGCCGCCGGCAGACCATGCCGCCTTTTACAGCCGCCAACGCTACACGTTGAACGTCACGCGCAGTTCCATGATCGCGGCCGGATGGTCGCCCAGCGTGCGACTCTTCGAGGCAGCCGCCTGCGGCACGGCGATCATCAGCGATTGCTGGGCCGGACTGGACAGCTTGTTTCCAGGGCGGACGATCCACACGGCGCGCAGAACCGAGGACGTAATCGGTATCCTGTCTGGAGAATCCGACGGCGCCCGGCTTGCCATGGCCAAGCAGGCGCGCGTGCTCATCCTGGCAGCTCACACAAGCATCGCAAGAGCCCGCGAATTCGTTGCGCTGCTGGCGCAAGCCAAATCGCCACGTTCTGTTCTCGATCTGGACGTCGAGAGCGCAGCATGACCCGCAGACGGGAGAAGATAGAGATGCAGCTATCAAGAAAGGCGCAACGGACCAAGACCGTGCTTGTCGCCGGCGGCGCCGGCTTCCTCGGTTCGCATCTTTGCGAGACAATGCTCCAGGCCGGCTGGCGCGTGATCTGCGTCGACAATTTCCTTACCGGCCGCATGGAGAACATAGCATCGATCGCCGATCGTCCGGATTTTCGGCTGATCAAGCAAGACATTTGCCGGCCGTTGGAGCTTGGCGAACCGGTGGATCGCATCTTCAACATGGCATGCGCGGCCTCGCCGCCGCGTTACCAGGCCGACCCGGTCCACACGACGCGGACTTGTGTCATCGGGACGCTCAATCTGCTGGAGCTCGCCGCCCGTGATGGCGCCCGCTTCCTGCAGGCGTCCACCAGCGAAATTTATGGCGATCCCGAACAGCATCCGCAGAAGGAAGACTATGTCGGCCACGTGAACTGCATCGGCCCCCGCGCCTGCTATGACGAAGGCAAGCGCACCGCCGAAACCTTATGCTTCGATTATCTGAGAATGGGAAAAGCCGATATCCGTGTCGCGCGCATCTTCAACACCTACGGCCCCAGGATGGACCCTGCGGACGGACGGATCGTTTCCAATCTGATCATGCAGGCACTCGAGAGACGGCCGCTGACCATATTCGGCGACGGGCTGCAGACCAGGTCGTTCTGCTACGTTTCCGATCTGGTCGACGGCTTGATCCGGTTGATGGAGGTCGATCCCAATCCACGCCAGCCGGTCAATCTGGGCAATCCGGGGGAGTTCACCATCCTGCAACTGGCGAGCCTGGTGAGAAGCATGACCGCAACCAAATCGGGCCTGAAATTCCTGCCGCTGCCGCAAGACGATCCTCGTCGTCGGCAACCCGACATTTCCCGCGCAAAGAAGCTTCTCGGTTGGTCGCCAAAAGTGCCGCTCAGGCAAGGTTTGATGCGCACGATCGGCTATTTTGCCGAGCTTGAGACGGCGCAGATGATCGACAGAAGACGTCGAATTGCCGCCACCGTGCGTTCTGCCTCAGGCCGGCTGCAAAACCTGCCCGCCTGAGGCGGGGAGCGTCTGGCCGCTGCACGATCGCGCGGTCGTTTCGGATTTCGTCACTTTTTCTCGTCGCGGGAACAACCCGTCCAGCTTCTGGTTCTGCCAAGGTACCGGCATGGAGACGATTGTGCATCCGAAGCGATCCGCCAAAGACATCGAGCAAATGGCCGCAAAGGAGACGGCTGCCTTCCTGCGGCGCGCCTCCATCACCTATCTGGAATGTTGCGTGAGCCTGATGATGACGCATCTTCAGCGCGAGGAGGTAGTCGCCATCCTCGAAAAGGAAGCGGATATGCTTCGCCGGCTGGACTGATCCTGGTCGAAGGGCCGCAGTTCCCCTTGGTTCTCCAGGAAACGAAGCAACATCGAGGTATAACGTCTTGCCGCGGCCGCCAGCCGGATCTGTTCCCGATCATCGCCAGATCGTGCAGCCATGCTCCACAAGCCAAGCTGGAACGCAAGATAGCAGGGCTCATAGTATTGGACCAGATTGGCATCGACGGGACGTGAGGCTCTCACTTCCACAGCCTTGCAAAGCGCCCCAGTCGCCGGGTCGGAGAGGCTGTACTCGACACGGGCGCCGGCAATGTCCCAGGCGATGTCCTGGCAGCCGATCAGATCGTGCGATCGGCAATGATCGAGGGCGTCCGTCTTGACCAGCGTTCCACTGCGCGAAAGGATGAACTCCCACGGATGAAGCCGCCCGTCGATCTCGACCCGCTGCATGGTCTTGGGTGGAGCCTGTTTCGAGAACCAGGTCTGCAGCTCCGCCGCGCGGCGTTCGCCCAGCGCTTCACTTGTATTCCGCACGGCCATGTCGGCAAGCGCCTCCAGCGAGGCGCCTGGCTCCGAGGCGGGCAGATTGGCTGCGCGCCAGGCGAGATAGCGCGCCAGGTGAGCGACCAATTTTTCTTTCGAAAGCGTTGCCCGGTCCAGCGTTGTGCCGTCGATCCAGCGTTCGACCAGAAAGCCATGGCACAGCCCGGCGACTTCCGGGCCAAAGCCTGCGTCGTGCAGCCTCCTGGCGGTCTCGGCCTTGTGCATTCCGATTTCACCGAGGCCGACGAATTTGACCGACCATTTTTCCCGGCCGGCGGAAGCGAGGAACTTCCGCCGCTCGAGGCCGCGATGAACGGGCGGCCACTGATCCTGCGAGCCATAATGCAAGCGACGCCACTCTCCGGCGGATATTTCCATCAGGCTGACCGCTGTGCGGCCGATCATTCTAGCCACCCAATCCCGCAGCGCCGGCAGAGCGGATCCAGCGGGGAAAGTCCGTTCGAAATCCGCGGTGTGTTTTTGGCACACCGTCCATGCCTCACGGATGTCCGCCGACGTCTCGGGGCCCGGGCCACCCAAATGACTTGGGAACAGATGGATGCGCCTGGCATCGATGCCCAGCGCTTGTAGCCATGCGACGACGGCATGGAACGAGCTGCCGGACAGACCCGGGCCCTCATCGACGATGGCAAAGCGGGCCGACGGCTTCGCCATCCAGCCCCTGATCAGCTCCGGATCGGCGGCAAGCCGCCTGCGAAACGGGTGGCCGGTCGGACGGACGCTGACGGGTGCTGGCGCGCCGATGGCTGCAGCCACCATCGCTGCAAGCCCAAGGCCGATGCTGCGGATGCCGATTACGCATGTGTTCGCATCGAGACCCGACTGCCGCGCGGCGACGAAATAGCTCTCCGGATAAAGCGCGTAGTGAGCGTAGCCCTCAGCCGCGCCGGTCAGAATGTCGCCATCGCATTCGAGTTCGGCCAACATTCGCGGCACTTCGGCATCGACCGGGCCGTCGACGGCGAATCCGGCTCTCCACGATCTGCCCACGTCCCGGGCCAAGCCGACCAGGAGATTTGCGCCAGCGATCCGTTGTGGGGAATTCCTGTCCATGCCCTTGGCCGCGAATTCCGCATCGGCAAGGCCCTGGACCAATTCCGAAACCTTGATGAACAGGCCGACCAGCGCTGCGTGCCGTCCGATCCCGCTTGGCATGTCCGCGATGTGCCCGGCCGCGTCTCGAGCCGAGGCGCGAACATATCGCGCGCTCTCAGGTTGCTTGTGGTCGCCATAGACGATCATTGTCTCGTCCCGGTTGGCCTCACCCCCCGGCTGCACAACTCGGCGGGCGCTACTTTGATCCACCGTCGGTTGCACGATTTTTACAGCCGGCAAGGAACAATCCGGGAGGCAGGCGGTTTGGCACGAAGAACTTACCTTCAACAGCATAGGCAGCGGTTTCGTGGGATCGAAGAAAGTTCGGATCGGAATAGTCGGCGTCGGCAACTGCGCCTCCTCCCTTGTTCAGGGCATCACCTATTACCGCGACGCAAGGAGCAATGAGCCCATACCCGGGCTGATGCATGCCGATCTTGGCGGCTACCATGTCAAGGACATCGAGGTGGTCTGCGCTTTCGACGTCGCCAAGGGCAAGGTCGGACGTGATGTGGCAGACGCGATCTACAGCGCGCCCAACAATACTTTCCGCTTTGCCAATGTTGCGCCTACCGGCGTTCGCGTCGAACGCGGACCGACGCTGGACGGCATCGGCAAATATCTGCGCGACGAGATCGAGGAGGCCGACGAGCCGGTCGCCAATGTCGGCAACATCCTCGCCGAAAGCGGCGCCGAGATCCTGGTGTCCTATCTGCCTGTCGGTTCGGAGGAGGCAACACGCTTTTATGCCGAGTGCGCGCTCGAGGCGGGCTGCGCCTTCGTCAACTGCATACCAGTCTTCATCGCCTCGCGGCCGGAGTGGCGCCGGCGCTTCGAGCAGCACGGGCTGCCGCTGATCGGCGACGACATCAAGAGCCAGGTCGGTGCGACGATCGTCCACCGGCTGCTCGCCAACCTGTTCCGTGAGCGCGGCGTGCGCATCGATCGCACCTACCAGCTCAATTTCGGCGGCAACACCGACTTCCTCAACATGCTGGAACGCGAGCGGCTGGAATCAAAGAAGATCTCAAAGACGCAATCCGTCACCAGCCAGATCGACGTTCCCCTGGAGCCCGGCAACATTCACGTCGGGCCGAGCGACCATGTCCCGTGGCTGACCGACCGCAAGTGGGCCTATATCCGGGTTGAAGGCACGACCTTCGGCGGCGTGCCGCTGAATGCCGAGCTCAAGCTGGAAGTGTGGGATTCACCCAATTCGGCCGGCGTCGTCATCGATGCGGTGCGTTGCGCCAAGCTGGCGCTCGACCGCGGCATCGCGGGCGCGCTGACCGGCCCATGCAGCTATTTCATGAAATCGCCGCCCGAGCAGTTCACCGACGCGGAAGCCCGCCAGCGCACACTCTCTTTCATCGCTGGCAAGGACGAGCCGATGCTCGATGCGGCGGAATGACGACGACGTTTTTTCTGGTGCGCCACGCCGCGCATGACAATGTCGGCTGTTATCTTGCCGGGCGGATGGCCGGCGTTTGCCTCGGCGAGGCCGGCAGGGCACAGGCCTCGCATCTGGCTGACCGTATGGCACGCGAGCCGGTAGCGGCAATCTTCTGCAGCCCGCGCGAACGCACGCAGGAGACTGCGACTCCGATGGCGCTCGCCTGTAATGCCGGTGAAATCGTGATCCGCGAGGAACTCGATGAGATCGACTTCGGCACCTGGTCGGGAAAGACCTTCGAGGAGCTGAACAAGGATGCCGACTGGCGAGCGTGGAACGACCAGCGTCAGCAGGCGAGAACGCCGAGCGGCGAGACCATGCTAGACGTGCAGCAACGCGTCGTCTTGCTGATCGAACAGGTCCGCGGCACCTACCAGAACCAATGCGTTGCACTGGTCAGCCATGCCGACGTCATCAAGGCCGCGGTGTGCAAAGTGCTCGGCCTGTCGCTGGGGAACTGCTTTCGCTTCGATATCGACCCAGCGTCGATCACCACGGTTGTTTGGGGGGACTGGGGGTCGAAGCTGATCAGACTCAACGAAGCTGCCTGACGAGGAATTTGCCGGATGCGCATGGTCATTTTCGGTCTTACCGTGACATCGTCGTGGGGCAACGGCCACGCCACGCTGTGGCGCGGATTGATCCGGGCGATGGCCGGGCTGGGCTGGTCCATCACCTTCTTCGAACGCAACACCCCCTATTATGCCGGTACACGCGATCTCGACCAGTTGGATGGCGGCAACCTTGTCCTTTACCCGGATTGGGAGGACATCCAACGCGTTGCCGAGCAGGCGATGAAAGAGGCCGATGTCGTCATCGTCACCTCCTATTGTCCCGATGCCGTGAGCGCGTCCCGCCTTGCTCACCAGGCCTGTCGCGGGCTGAAGGTCTTCTACGATCTGGACACGCCGGTGACGCTGGCGCGGATCGAACAAGGCGAGCCTCCGGCCTATTTCGGGCCGGAAGGGCTTCGCGATTTCGATCTCGTGCTGAGCTACACGGGAGGAACCGCGATCGACGCATTGAGGTCGACGCTGGGTGCACGCCGCGTCATGCCGCTCTACGGCCATGTCGATCCAGAGCGACACCGGCCCGCCCCGCCCAGGCCGGAGTTTGCCGGTGACCTGTCCTATCTTGGAACCTATGCGGCAGACCGCCAGGCCGGGGTCGAAAGGTTGCTGGTCAGCCCGGCTGCGCGCCTGCCGGATCGCCGTTTCATTATTGGCGGCGCACAATATCCGCAGGAATTCCCGTGGAGCGACAATATTTTCTTCGTCCGGCATCTGCCGCCGGCCGACCACCCCGCCTTCTTTTCATCTTCACGACTGACCCTGAACGTGACCCGCGAGGCGATGGCCGAACGGGGCTGGTGTCCTTCCGGCCGGCTGTTCGAAGCCGCCGCTTGCGGGGCTGCGATGGTGAGCGACACATGGCCCGGACTGGAGGCCTTTTTCCGGCCCGGTGAAGAGATCGTCGTGGCCAACAGCACCGACGACGTGGTCGCGGCGCTCGACCTGTCCGACGCCGAGCTTGACGCGATTCGCCGCCGTGCGCGCGAGCGGGTGCTGGACGAACACACCTCGGCGCGGCGCGCGAAGGAATTCGACCGCATCCTGTCCGATGCACTGCACGGCTCCACGCATGGCGAGCCATTGAAGGAGGCAGTTTGATGTTGGGCATCGTGCCCGCAGCCGGACGGGGAAGCCGCATCCAGCCGCTCGGCTTTTCGAAGGAGCTTCTGCCGGTCGGCAGCCGCATCGACGGCAACACCGAGCGGCCTTGCGCGGTCAGCGAATACCTGGTGCGCCGCATGGTCCGCGCTGGGGCCGACAAGATCTGCTTCGTCATCGGCTCGGGTAAGTCGGATATCCTGGAATATTATTCTGCCGGCTATGCCGACGCGGCCGCTCTGTTTGTGGTGCAGCCCTCTCCGGTCGGCCTTTGCGACGCCATCTTCCGCGCCGCACCGCTCGTCGCAGCCGACGAGACCGTTCTGGTCGGGTTGCCCGACACGATCTGGTTTCCCGAAGACGGCTTCCTGGCCCTCCCGGACGACGGCCTGTCCTTCCTGCTGTTTCCGGTGGACCAGCCGGAGTTCTTCGATGCCGTCGTTGTCGACCCGGACGGCCGGGTGAAGCAAATCCAGGTCAAGCAACAGAATGCCGCATCGAACTGGATCTGGGGTGCGTTCAAGATGCCCGGCCGCACCCTTCATCAGCTCGCCGCGCTGTGGCGGGAACGGGACCGGTGCGACGAATACATCGGCACACTGGTCAACGCCTATCTCGCCGCCGGGGGCGAAGCCTATGGCATCAAGGCTGGCACCGCCTATGTCGACGTCGGCACCTTCAACGGCTACCGCACCGCATTGCGGCTGCTTGAAAGCGCCGCCGGTACCAAGGACGACCAAGCCGCCATTACGCTGCCCGGCCACCAGCACGTCCCTATCCTCGCAGGCGAAGGAGGCTAGCCATGCTGCATTCCGATGCCGAGATCCGCCGCCGTATCAATGCGCTCGGCCCATGGTTCCACAATATGGAGCTGGCCGGCATCGAAACCGCTCCCGACCATTTCCTTGGCAACTATCCGCTGATCAAATGGCGCAAATTCGCCGGCGCGATTCCCGCCGATCTTTCCGGTAAGGCGGTGCTCGACATAGGCTGCAATGCGGGTTTCTACTCGATCGAGATGAAACGTCGCGGCGCCGGCCGCGTGCTAGGCATCGACTTCGATGAAGCTTACCTGGCGCAGGCGCGCTTTGCCGCCGAGGTCGCAGACTGCGACATCGAATTCCGGCAGCTCTCGGTCTACGACGTTGGCGCCCTGCATGAGCGGTTCGACATCGTGCTGTTCATGGGCGTGCTCTACCATTTGCGCCATCCTCTGCTCGCACTCGATCTGATCCGGGAGCACGTCGCCGACGACCTGATGATCTTCCAGTCGATGCAACGCGGCAGCACCAACGTGCCGGCGCTCGAGCAGAACTATCATTTCTGGACCCACGACCTTTTCGACCGGCCGGAATTCCCAAAGCTGCATTTCATCGAGCATCGTTACGCCGACGACCCGACCAACTGGTGGATTCCCAATCGCGCCTGCACCGAAGCCATGCTTCGCAGCGCCGGCTTCAAGATCGTGCTGCAACCGGAACAGGAGGTCTATTTCTGCCGCACCGCCGACGTGCCGGCCGGCGGCGGCGCCGTCTACCCGTCGAAAGGACAGATAAATGATTGAAGCCGCGATGATCTGGAACGAGCCCAACAACAAATCCCACTGGGATCCCGAGCTCGACCCCGACTGGAGCCGCTTCGCCGCTACGGCAATCCTGGCCGCCGACGCGATCGCGGCGGAGAATCCCGCCTTGACCAAGGTGCTGGGCGGCATCTCGCCGATCGATGCCGGCTTCATGACCCGGATGAAGGAATTCGGCGTGCTCGATCACGTCGACGCGGTCGCCGTACACGGCTTTCCGCTCGACTGGAACCTCTGGCAGATCCACGAATGGCCGCAGAAGGTCGGCGAGATCTCGGCTGTCACCGATCTTCCGGTATGGGTCAGCGAGGTCGGCGTGTCGACCTTCGGCGCCGAGGAGGTACAGGTCTGGGGCCTGCGCCGGACCGCGGAATTGCTGATCGGCAACGCACCGCGCATCCAATGGTACAGCCTCTACGACCTGCCGCGCGAGTGGGAAGCGACGACGCGCCATCGCGAGGCGGAAGGCTCGTCTTACTATCGCCATTTCTACATGGGCCTGCTTCGCCAGGACGGCACGCCAAAGCCCGCGCTCGAGGAGTTCCTGCACCACACGCCGGCATTAGGACTGGTGCAGTGGTTCCATTTCGAAGATCACCGGCTTGATGACGCCGTTGCCTGGATGAAACGCCTCGGCGTCACCAATCTGCGTACCGGACTTTCCTGGGCCGACAGCTTCAGGCCGAACGCGCTTGACTGGTTCGACCGGCAGATGGAGGCGTTGGCCGACTTCGACGTTACCGTTACTTTCTGCTTCACGCCGGAGCATCGCGGAATGATGCCGCACCACAGCAGTCCGCCGCTGGTGCCGGAGGAATTCGCCGAGTTCTGCGCGGCAATGACGCGCCGCTATGCCGGCAGCATCGCTGCCCCCTCCGTCGGCAGGCTACGCGCCTCCGCGGCGTGAGGAGCTTCGGCTCTCCCGCCATGACGCTCACCGTCCTCAACGTCGCCTATCCCCTCGCCCCGGTCGGGCCGGATGCGGTCGGTGGTGCCGAGCAGGTGCTGTCGATGCTCGACCAGGCGCTCGTACAGGCCGGACACCGCTCGATCGTGATCGGTTGCCAGGGCTCGAGCGCTGCGGGCACTCTCATCGAGACGCCGGCCGAACCGGGCGTGCTCGATGAAGCGGCGAAGCGCCGGGCGCAGCGTGCTCATCGCGCTGCAATCGCTACCGCACGCGCTCGCTGGCCAATCGACGTGGTTCATTTGCACGGCATCGATTTCGACGCCTATCTGCCGGGCGACGGGCCGACATTGGTGACCCTGCACTTGCCGCTCGACTGGTATCCGGCCGACGCTCTCAATCCGACACGGGAGGATCTGTGGCTGCATGCGGTATCAGCGGCTCAGCAAAGAACCGCGCCGCCGGGAGCCAGGCTCATCGAACCGATCCCGAACGGAGTGGACATCGACGCGCTCAGCGAGCGGCAGGCCAAGCGCGACTTTGCCCTCGTGCTCAGCCGCGTCTGCCCGGAAAAGGGCATCCATCTGGCGCTGGACGCAGCCAAGAAGGCCGGTGTGCCGTTGGTCATCGGCGGCAAAGTCTACCCTTACGAAACCCACACCGCGTATTTTGGCGACGAGGTCGAACCTCGGCTGGACGACCGGCGCCGCTTCCTTGGTCCGGTCGGCTTTGTCGCCAAGCGGCACCTGCTGAACACAGCCCGATGCCTGGTCATCCCGAGCCTCGCCGCGGAAACCAGTTCGCTCGTGGCCATGGAGGCGCTCGCCTGCGGCACACCCGTGGTGGCCTTCCCGAATGGCGCACTGCCGGATGTGGTTGAGCACGGCAAGACCGGGTATCTGGTCGGGGATGTCGACGAGATGGCGCAAGCCATCCTTGCCGCGGCCGGCCTGGATCCCGAGACCTGCCGGGCCGAGGCGCGGCGGCGCTTTTCACTCGACCGCATGGTTTCCTCCTACATGGACGCCTATCGGGCGCTGGCACGGCTCGGCACAGACAGCGGGCAGCTCGCGACGGCGAAGTGAGCGGGACATGCTCCGCGGTGAGATCATCGACGATCCGGCCGGCCTCGAAGCCCTTGAGCCACACTGGTGGGAACTCTGGTCGCGCAGTCCCTCGGCGACGCCGTTCCAGTCTCCCGCATGGTTACTGCCATGGTGGCGGACATTCGCTCCCGGCGAGGTAGCGACCGTCGCCGTTTGGAGTGGCGACGATCTGGTCGGCCTGGCGCCACTCTATCTGGAACGCCAGGACGCCGGCGCGCGGCTGCTTCCGCTCGGCATTTCGTTGAGCGACTATCTGGACGTCCTTTGTATTCCCGAAACCGCCGAACCGGTCGCCGTCGCCATCGCCGACACGGTTCTTTCCCTCGGCTGGTCGCAGTGGATCTTGCAGGACCTGCCTCCCGGCGGCGCCGGCCTTGCCATCAGGCATGCCGCGCTCGAATCGTGCCAAGCCGTCAGTCATGCTGCTTGCCCGGTGCTCGCTCTCGCCGGCGACCAGACGCTTCAAGGCTGTGTTCCGGCGCGGCGGAGGCGCCAATTGCGCCGCGCCCACAGGGCCGCGTCGAGACGCGGCAGGGTCTCCATCGAACCCGCTTTGTCCGATCCGCAGACATTCCTCGATCACCTGATCCGCCTTCACCGCGCACGCTGGGCCGGACACGGCGACGGCGTTCTGTCCGATTCCCGCGTGGAAGCATTCCACCGTCAGGCGCTGCCGCAGCTGGTCGTACAAGTGCTTGCCCGATGCTGGCTCATCACCATCGGTGACGTGATCGTGGGCGCCTATTACGGGTTCCATGATCGGGGCCGCGCTTACGCTTATCTCGGTGGCTTCGATCCGGCCTATGCCGATGAAAGTCCCGGCGCGCTGCTCATCGGCCAGGCGATAAGGCAGGCGATCTGCGAAGGCGCGGGAGAGTTCGATTTTCTGCGCGGACAAGAGGCCTACAAATACAGCTGGGGCGCCGTCGACCGGTGGACGATGCGCAAGATCTGGACGCGGAGCAAAGGTCAATGAGCGCGACCCAGTCAGGACCTCGGCGGTCGACATCAGCAAGGCGGGTGCTGGAGGACTGCATGGCAGACGGTGCCAGCGTCGAAGCCGTCATCGCCAGGCTGGCTCTCCGTTTCGAGACAGGAATCGAACCCGCAGAACTGGCGAAGATTGCACAAAACACGCATTCGGCCGATCCGCGAAAGACGGCAAAACTACGACGGATTGCGGACCTGCTTCAGCGCAGGCCCGAGATCTTCGCCACGCTGCGCAAAACAGGTGCTGCCGTTCGGCATGAGCGTGGCGGTGGCGAGACCGACGATGCGGTTGTCAAGCGGCTGGCGGCAGGGTTTGACGCGGCGGCGGCGATCTCGCCGGCGGCGAGCGTCCAGCTGTCGTCGCTGGGCGATGAGGAAAAGCTCGCGGCCGCTACGGCTGAAATCGTTGCATGGTTGGAGAGGCGAGGCTTTACCGGAATCGGCCGCGACATACTGGATATCGGCTGTGGCATCGGTCGGTTCGAACAGGCGCTCTCCGCTCTGTCGCACCGGATCGTCGGCAGCGATATATCCCCGGCGATGATCTCGATCGCCCGCCGGCGATGCGCCGGGCTCGGCAATGTAGAATTCCGCCCTACCCGCGGTTTCGATCTTGCCGATTTTCAGGATGCCAGCTTCGACCGCGTGCTGGCCGTCGACAGCTTTCCCTATCTGGTGCTGGCCGGCCTCGCGGAACGACATTTCGTGGAAATCGCACGCGTGCTGAAGAGGCCAGGCATGGCCGTGCTTTTGAATTATTCATATCGCGAATCGCCGGCGCTGGATCGCGCCGACGTTCATAACTTCGCCAACGCAAATGGCATGCAAGTTGTCGTCGACGGCGAAAAGCCGTTCCGGCACTGGGATGGCGATGCCTTCCTGCTTACGATTTCCGGCGGAACATTGCGGCCCAACGCAGGTTCGGATGCCGAACGGGAAAAGCCGCTATTCGACAGCAGGAAGGAGGACGAGATGGCGTCCGGCAGCAAGAAGCACATCGGTCGCGGCAGTCACGGCAAAGGCGCCGGCGCTGGCGCGATGACCGATCTTCCCAAGGACAAGATCGGAGAGAACGCCGTTCTGTCCAACAGAGACAAGAAGCAGCACACCAAGGAGCGTGGGCTCGACGGCAATCGGGTCAAATCCGAGCAGTACCAGGATCATTCAGCGGATCGGCGGCCTGAAGACTGATCGTTGCGGCAGCATATGGCTTGCAGCCGGTGAGCAATTGAAACGCAGCGAGAGCCCAACCGCTGACGAAGCTGTGCAAGGACCGAAGCCGGTCGCATGGATGGCCTGCAAATTCTTGCAAACTCGCACTGTTGCCACCAGAGTGAGACGAAGGGACCAACATTTGCCAAGAGAACGCGATGTCTCGCGCAAGGGAAGATTCCGTCGGCACGCGCGCCGATCTGACGATAGACCGGGAAATCGCTTCCTTGCTTGCGGCAATCGAGCAGGAAAGGGTTCCTGACCGGCTG
The DNA here is from genome assembly GCF_040318565.1 of Mesorhizobium sp. M1142. Lineage (NCBI taxonomy): Bacteria > Pseudomonadati > Pseudomonadota > Alphaproteobacteria > Hyphomicrobiales > Phyllobacteriaceae > Mesorhizobium > Mesorhizobium sp. M1142. The sequence goes on along the minus strand of NZ_JAMYMK010000002.1, from coordinate 14,837 downwards.
ACCAAACTTGCGATCGAATTGCAGCATGCGCTTATCGAAAGACGCTTGCGCGGAACCAGTAACTAACGTGACATATATTAGCGGCGCCTCTCGGCTTCGAAGTCCAGTTGTCCTTCGGACAGATAGCTGCGCCTTTCCATCAGGGTTTGCGAGGAACTTTCGCCTAGGTATTCAAGCACGCCGGCGCGGGCCCTGTTGAGCCGGCTCTTCACGGTTCCCACCGCGCAACCGCATATTTCGGCGGTTTCCTCATAGCTGACGCCCAGCACGCCTATCAGCATCAGAACCTCGCGCTGATGCTCGGGAAGGCTCTGGATGGCCTGGTGGACTTCCTTGCCCTGTACGGACCATTCCTGCGTCGCTTCCGAGATCGGCCGCAGCGAAGCACAGTCGAGCAGGCCAGGCGCTTCCCTCACGGCGGCCCTGACACGCGTGTAGTAGGTGTTGCGCATGATCGTGAAGAGCCATGACTTCATACGCGTTCCAGCTTCGAACTTGTCAATGTTGGCCAGGCCCTTGGTCAGCGTCTCCTGGACCAGGTCGTCGGCATCATCGGGAGTGCGGCAGAAGGTGCGGGCGAAAGCCCTCAAAGCGGGTATGAGGTCGACGATGGAAACGTCTTCGGTTTCGCGGGTCGCTAAGGCGTAGGCTGTGGGTGGCAATGGTCCAGCTCCCGTCCAGAATGAGTTCGCGAGCGCAGACCAGTTAAATGCATTGGGCGAAAGATCGTTCCGGTTGGCGAAAATCACCCGGCTCCAGAAAACCGGAGAGGGCTTGGCTGAGCAATCCCGGCCGACGGCGATATTTTTGACGGAACAACCATCGGGATCGCGGAGTTCAAAATCAAGGTCGTCCGACAATTCGGGGGCCGCCATTTGGCGCGTCGAAATGCGATGTCGCAGCGAGCCTTGGCCGCGACCTCAAGGGCGGCCTGCCACCTCAAGAAACAGGAGGAGTCCATGACAGGAAACAAGCACGCCAAAGGAAAAACGCCGGCCGATAGCGATCTTGCCAACGATCCCGGCATCGGGAGTTCCAGGGGCACGATCAAGGAGGGCGACCGGCTCGATCAGGGCACCAATACGTTCGAAGGCGATGTCGAGAACGACACGACGCCGCAAGGCGGTATCAATCCTCGGCAAAAGATGCGGACCAACAAGTGACCGGCCGCGCACGATCGAACAAACCTGCTGCAACCCGTGCAGCAATCCCGCGTTAAAGAGCATGAGCCTCGGGTCCGCCCCGGGCGTTGATGCGACAGGCTCTTTCGCGGAGACACAGATGACAAAAAAATTGTTTGGCCGCCCGGTTCCAATTCTCGTCGGCCTTGGTTTCCCCCGCTATGTCGAAAATATCTGGCAGGCCTATGACGTCTTAAATGAATGGCCGAGCCGCGGTCCGGCGCACAAGGCGGCGTTCGACGCCTGTCGCGCCGGGCTGGCTGACGAGGTCGACGTTGAGACGGTGCGCGCGGCGTTCGATAAATTCGCCCGCAAGGTGGGCATTCTGGCCTACGATATCGCAGCCGAAACACCAGCACGCGCCAAAACAGCTGCGAAGGCCTACGACGTTTGGCTGAAACGCCCGTCGGACAGTCGTGTAGACCCTGAAGACACGCAGCTTGCTTGAAGCGACACCTTGCTTGAACCGGGAGGAATACGGTGCAGAGAATAGAGTTCGATACACCTGTTTGCATCTATTTCGGCAAGCCCGGGCGATCGCGATTGGTCAGTTCCGTTTTCGAAGCAGTACATTGCCTGAAAAGCGAGAAATGGCCGGCGCGCAATGCCCCACTGGCGCTGGCGGCCGCTGATGTATTGAATCGCGCCCGAACCGGTGAAATTACGGCCGGCAAAGCGCGGCAAGCGTTTGTCGACGCCGCGTGGGAGGCAAACATTCTTGTCGAAGGCGAGCCGCATGATGGGCATGCCACGACAGCCTTCATATCGGACTGCGGGTGAAGCGGCAGGCTGCCTCCCTGAAGTTCCGCCCAAAGCTTGGTTTATCGCGAATGATTGGCGTCCTCGGCCTTTTTCTCGCGCTGCTGCCTGAGGATTTCGTCGGTTCCGACGAGCTTCTTCGATCCGCCCGGGATCGCGGTGGAGACGACCGCCGGTGGGTCGCTTGCCGGGAAGGAATCTTCCAGGCCTGCCTGCAATTGGTCTTCCAGCGTTTGCGGCTCTTCAGAGCGGCCGGGGGTCCTTCGGGTATCTACGCTCTCCAGCGGCTGTGTCATGTCCGGCGAAGACCTGACTTCTCGAATCCAGCCATAGAGCTGTTCGATGGCAAATTCCTTCATCGTGTCGAAATCGGCCTTTTCGTCACGCAATGCCTCGATTTGGTCGACCATGGTCTTCTCGAAACGTTCGAGGCTATCGCTTCCGCAGGCCCGGCAGAGACGCACCAGCGCCTGGCGCAGTATGAGTGGCGCAAAGTGCGCCGTTGCCTCAAGCCTGAGCTGCTGCAAACGCTCCGGGGTAGCGGCTTGGAACTTCGACATGCTCGACCTCTTCGCCTTGTGGAGCATGTCAACGAAAATTGTCGGCGGATGTTCCATCGGCGGCCGCTGCATCGCTCGATCCTCAGCGGTGCGCGCCACCACCGACTGCCATGCGGATACCGAGACCGACGACGACGCAGCCTGCCACCCGCTGCTGCCAGAGCCTTACCTTCGGTCGTTTCATAATCCAGGCCCCGAGCGTGCCGGATGCGAGTGCATATGTGCCCAGCACCAGCACACCGGTCATTTTCTGGGTGCCACCGAGCAGCAGCAATTGCAGCGTGACCGATCCGCGAGCAGGATCGACGAACTGCGGAAGGAATGCCACCATAAAGGTTATCGGCCAAGGATTTATCAGATTGGCGATCATTCCTTCGCGTGCGGCCACAAGCGGTCCGACATTGCGCGCCTCCTCGACGGCGACGCTGGCTGACGGCAACAGCACCAGACGCGATCCAAGCCAAACGAGATAAGCTGCACCCGCCCAGCGAAGCATGGCAAAGGCAAGCGGCGATGCCTGGAGCAGCGACGATATGCCGAGGGCAAGGAGCGGCAGCTGGACCATACCGGCGCCGAGGGTCATTCCGAGGACGGTGAACAGGGCAATATCACGGCCCTGCCCGATGCCGCGCGCAATCACCAGCAGACTGTCGGGCCCCGGCGGCATCTGCATCAGGATGACCGTTCCGACAAAAGCCGTCCACGAAGCGGGATCCACGCCGCTACTTCGCCCCGGTTTCGTAAGATGCCTTCGCGCTGTCCTTCAACTGGCCGGCATCTCGCATCGTCTTGAGTGCTTCGTCCCTCGTCAGGCCGCACCTGCGGGCAAAAAAATCGATCTCATAGGCCAACTCGGCCGACAGGTCGTGTTTGGCATGCATTCTTCGCTTGTGTTTGCGTGCGCCCATTCAGGCTCGGTCCCGGATACGTTAGTCTTCCCGAACTCACATCGGATCAGTCGGTTCCACTGCCGGACCAATCCACTTTCCGCAGGTTTTCTCACGCGCTGTCTGGCCGGCCCACCCTATCCTTGAGTTCGTTCAGGAACGCGAGCAGCGCGTCCTCAGGATCGTCGGCCTCTTCGGTCAGCATATCGATGCCCCAGTGGCCGAGAACAGCCTCCTGGACGATGCTCGGCTGCGACATGAAGATGAAGGATTTCGGGCGGCTCTTTTCGTAGCCCGACCGCCGCCAGGTCTGCCAAAGCCTGTGCAACAGCAGACGGATGTTCATATCAGACATGCTGTAGCCGATGAACAGGAGGGTGCGCCCCAGTGCGTCGGCGCGAAACTTCACGTCGAGCGGCGAATCGAACGAAAGCCGGTCGAAATAGTCGGTCTCCGCCAGGACCAGCGATTTGTCGTCGTCGAAATCGCCGTGGAATTTGATGATCTGCGTCACCTCGCCGGTCGTCTTGGGCAAGTCCTTTGCGTTGGCCACCTTCACAAAGGGCCGGCCATGAATCTCGAAGGCAACCTCGAGGTTGCGATCATAATTGGTGGTGTAGATGATCGGAAAATCGAGCGATACGATGAGCTTGTGGATTGCCGACCGCTGCACTTCTTCCCGCGAGACGCTCCATTCACGATCCATCCAACTGCGCAAAGGGCCGAGGCTCCCCTGCTTCAGCCGGTAATATTCGGCAAGCGCCTGATAGCTGGCCTCCGGTGCGCCGATCATGTCCTCGTCAAGGCCGAGCTCGTTTTGCATGTGCTCGATGAGCTTTTGCCAAGACGGCAAGCCGACGCTCATCGACACCCCGGCTCCAACGAACAAGATAGCTCGTCGCTCTTTCACCGATTGAGCCAGTTGCTCGACTGCGGACACCATTCGACACAACTGCCAGAAGTGCTGCTCTGTTCCGACGGCGCCTGGACCATCGCAAGAATAACTCCGATTTCCGGTTGAGTGCCAACACCCAGATCGGCTGTCCCGAGTTCCGGTCCCCGAGTTTGTCCGACCGAATCCGATATTTATTTCGTTCCCTTTGGCACTTCTGCGCCTCCTACGCGTTGGAGAGTGTTCAACAAAGACGGCGCAGCTAATGGATCGCCATCGGATTGTCTCGGTAGCATTATGTCTGTTCCTGCTTACGATCGGCGCCGTCCAGCAAAAGGCTTGGGCTCAAGCACCTTGCCCGGCCGACCATGACAAGTTGCTGGCCGCCCTCAAGGCCAACGTCAAGTCCAGCGGCGGTCCCGGCAATGGCGGCTTCGACACTAATGAATGGGCGGCAGTCGTGGCTCGCGACGGAACTGTCTGCGCCGTCGCCTTCAGTGGGCCGACCGCCGACGCCCAGTGGCCTGGCAGCCGGCTGATCGCCGCTGAAAAAGCCAATACCGCCAACGGGCTCAGCCTCGCCCACATGGCGTTGTCCACCGCGAACCTCTACGCGCCGGTGCAGCCCGGCGGTCCTCTATTCGGCCTGCAGGCCACCAATCCGGTCAATCCAGCGGTGGCCTATGCCGGCGATCCTTCGACATTTGGAAGCTCCAGTGATCCATTGCTGGGAAAGCCTATCGGCGGTGTCGTCGTGTTTGGCGGCGGCCTGGCTCTCTACGACGGCAAGGGGATCGTCGGGGCCCTGGGGATAAGCGGCGATTCCTCCTGTGCCGACCACAATGTCGCCTGGCGTGTGCGCGCCGCGCTCGGGCTGGACAAGGTACCGGCAGGCGTCAACCCAAACCGCAAGGACGCTATCATTTACGACCTCGATCCCGGCGGCAAGAGCGCCTCCGGCTGGGGCCATCCATTGTGTGCCGGAAGCGAGGCGGACGTGGCGGCGGAGCTTGGCGCCGGGGTCGGCGGCTCGATGCGCAAATGAGGAAAGGGCGACAGGTGGCGGCGAAAACTCGTGTGTCAGCCAAAGGCGGAAACAGGCCAATGGCTGCGAGGTTGGGATGGACGCTGCTGGCGGGGTTTGCACTGATGACGGCGGCGGTTGCTCAGTCTTTATCAGGCCCTGCGATAAATCCGCCGGCCGCAGCTGCTCCGCCCGACGACGGCCAGTGGGCGATGCCGGCAAAGAACTACGCCTCGACCCGCTACAGCGAACTTGCGGAGATCACCGAAGACAACGTCAAAAACCTGCAGGTGGCCTTCACCTTCTCGACCGGCGTCAACAAAGGTCAGGAGGCTGCGCCCCTGGTCGTCGGCAACGCGATGTACATCGTGACGCCGTTTCCCAACATCCTCTATGCGCTTGACCTTACCAAGCCCGGCGCGCCGATGAAGTGGAAATTCGAGCCCAACCCCGAGCCCGCCGCGCAGGGCGTTGCCTGTTGCGACGTGGTCAACCGCGGTGCGGCCTTCTTCGACGGGCGCATCTATTTCAATACGCTCGATGGTCATGCCATCGCCGTCGATGCGGCCACCGGCAAACCGGTCTGGAACACCCATATCGGCAACATCAATATCGGCGAGACCATCACGATGGCGCCGCTGGTGGTGAAGGGGAAGGTACTGGTCGGCAATTCCGGCGGCGAAATGGGCGTACGCGGCTGGATCAAGGCGCTCGACGCCGGCGACGGGCACGTCGTCTGGACGGCCTACAATACCGGCCCGGACGCCGAGGTGCTGATCGGCCCCGATTTCAAGCCGCATTACGACATGGACAAGGGCAAGGATCTCGGGGTGACATCGTGGCCGCCCGACGCCTGGAAGATCGGCGGCGGCAATGTGTGGGGCTGGATCTCCTATGACCCGGACCTCAACCTGATCTTCCACGGCACCGGAAATCCCGGTCCGTGGAATCCGGATCTGCGGCCCGGCGACAACAAATGGACCGCCGGCATCTTTGCCCGCGATCCCGACACCGGCGCAGCAAAATGGTTTTATCAATGGACCCCGCACGATTTGCACGACTACGACGGCATCAACGAACAGGTGCTGCTCGACATGACCTGGCAGGGCAAGCCCCGCAAGGTGCTGGTCCGACCGGAACGCAACGGCTACGTCTATCTGTTGGACCGCACTACGGGCGAAGTACTGTCGGCAGTGCCGTTCGGGCCTGTCAATTCCAGCAAGGGCGTCGACCTGAAGACCGGCCGGCTGATTGTAAATCCGGACAAGAAGACCGGCACCGGCAAGGTCGTCCGCGACATCTGTCCCACCGCATCGGGCCTCAAGGACTGGCAACCTTCGGCGTTCTCGCCCAAGACCGGCCTGCTCTACATCCCGCATAATAACATGTGCATGGACGAAGAAGGCGTCGAGGTGAATTACATCGCCGGCACGCCCTATGTCGGCATGAACGTGCGCATGATTCCCGGGCCGGGCGGCAATCGCGGTGCATTTACTGCCTGGGATGTCGCCGCCGCCAAGCCGGCGTGGAGCCTGAAGGAGAACTTTCCGGTGTGGAGCGGCGCGGTCGCCACCGCCGGCAACGTCGTATTCTATGGCACGATGGAAGGCTGGTTCAAGGCGGTCAGCGCCAGGACCGGCGAACTGCTTTGGCAGTTCAAGACGTCGTCCGGCATCATCGGCCAGCCGATCACCTATCGCGGCCCGGACGGGCACCAATATGTTGCGGTTCTTTCGGGCGTCGGCGGCTGGGCCGGTGCGATCGTATCCGGCGATCTCGACCCGCGCGACGCCACCGCTGCGCTCGGCTTCGTCAACGTCATGAAGGATCTGAAGGATGTAACCACGGCGGGAGGTACGCTGTATGTGTTCCGGCTGCCTTGAGACGATCGGCCGCGTTATGTGCTCACGGAAAACGCGTTCGCGGCGGCTTGCCGCCGCGGTTGGCGCACTGGCGCTCTCGCTTGTGGCCGCCGTTGCCGATGCGCGCGAGTTGAGGATCTGCGCAGATCCCAACAACATGCCGTTCTCCAATGCCGCCCGGGAAGGCTTTGAAAACAAGATTGCCGAACTCGTCGCCCGGGAGCTGGGTGCGACTGTTTCCTACACGTGGTGGGCACAGCGGCGCGGCTTCGTCCGCAACACGCTGAAAGCCGGCCTGTGCGATCTGGTGCCCGGCACGCCCACCAATCTCGAGATGCTGCGCACCACCGCGCCCTACTACCGGTCTTCCTACGTCTTCGTGACACGCAGAGATGCGCCGGAAATCGCGTCCTTCAACGATCCTCGCCTGCGCGATCTGCACATCGGCGTCCAGCTGATCGGCGACGACGGCGCCAACTCGCCACCCGTCCAGGCGCTCGGCAGTCGCGGCATCGTCGGCCATCTCGTCGGTTTCCCCGTCTATGGCGACTATTCGGCGCCAAACCCGCCAGCGCGCATCATTGAGGCGGTCGCGAATGGCGACATCGATATGGCCGTCGTCTGGGGGCCGTTGGCCGGCTACTTCGGTGCCAGGCAAAAAGTACCGTTGCGGATTACGCCGGTTACACCGCGAATCGACGGTCCGCTGCTGCCGATGATCTACGACATTTCGATGGGCGTGCGCCACGACGACGATGCGCTGCGCAGCGAGGTAGACGCAGCGCTCGCCAAACACCGCGCCGAGATCGATGCAATCCTGGCGGCATATGACGTGCCTCGCCTCGACGTCGCCGGGGCGGCAGCGCGATGAACCGCGGCCTTCCATGCGTGCTGTCGGCGATGCTCGTTCTTGCCGCTTGCCAGCGTGAGGAACGCGACACGCGTCCACAGTCGGCGCTCGGCTCGGGCGACCAACCGGCAGCCGTCACGGCCCTCGAGCCGGGCGGCCAGCGGCCAGCCTCGTCCAACAACAAGGCCGGAGTGTTCGAGGCCAACGCGTTCCACCTCAGCGAGGGCAAGCGTCTGTTCAACTGGTTCAACTGTTCCGGCTGCCATGCCAATGGCGGTGGCGGCATGGGCCCGGCGCTCATGGATCAGAAGTGGCTCTATGGCAGCTCGATCGAAAGCATCCACGCCACGATCAGGGACGGGCGGCCAAACGGCATGCCGAGCTTTCGGGACAAGATCCCGGACGACCAGATCTGGGAGCTTGCCGCCTTCGTCCGCGCGTTGAGCGGCAACGCGCCAAAATCGGCTGCGCCGAGCCGCGACGACGACATGATGCCCCATCCGTCCGAAAATCGCCTGCCGGATGCCGCGACTCTGGGGAAGTCGCCGTGAACCGCCTTGTTTGCAGCGTGTGCTGCGGCGCAGCCTGCATGCTGCTCCTTGCAGGATGCAGCGGCTGGCAATCCGCGCTTGACCCAAAAGGCCCGGCCGCGGGCGAGCTTGCATGGCTGATCTGGTTCTTCACAGCGCTGTGCACGGTGGTCTGGCTTTTGGTGATGGCCGTGCTGATCCTGCCATTGGCCCGACGCCCCGCGCCGGTCGGCGATCCGCTTGTCCTCGACGCTGCCGCCGAGCGCGGCAAGATGCGAATTGTCGTCGCCGCACTCGCCGCTACCGCCCTGATCCTGGTCGGCCTGACGCTGCTGAGCTACTTCGCTAACCGGACGCTTGCCGCCATCGGCTCGGATGCGGCGCTGACGATCCGGGTGACCGGGCATCAATGGTGGTGGGAGGTGCGCTACGAAAACGATCAGCCGAACCGCATCCTGACGACCGCCAATGAAATCCACATCCCGGCGGGCGAGCCGGTGCGGCTTGTAGTGACCTCGACCGACGTCATCCATTCCTTCTGGGTGCCGAACCTCTCGGGCAAGCTGGACCTCATTCCAGGCCACGAGAACGTTCTCGATCTGAAGGCTGACAAGCCCGGCGTCTATCGCGGCCAGTGCGCCGAGTTCTGCGGCGCGCAGCACGCCAATATGAGCACCTTCATCATCGCCGAACCTCGGCCCGTCTTCGACGCATGGCTGAACGATCAGCTGCGGCCGGCAGCTGCCCCCGTGTCGACCGAGGCCAAAACCGGCCACGACCTGTTCCTCAAACGGCCATGCGTGATGTGCCACAAGATCGGCGGCACCATTGCCGGCGGCACGGTCGCTCCCGACCTTACACATATCGCAAGCCGGCGGACGCTCGCTGCCGGAACGCTGGCGATGAGCCGCGGCAATCTCGCAGCCTGGATAGCCGATCCGCAAGGGATCAAGCCAGGTGCCCGCATGCCCGTGGTGGGACTGAACGGGGACGAGCTGAATGCGATAGTAGCCTATCTCGAGGGCTTGAAATGAGTAGCGCCGACCTAGCCCATGGGCGAGACCTCGCCCAGCAACGCGCCGCAGCACAAAAGGGTGACCTGGTTCCCGAGCGCGACGGCCCTCGCGATACCGGCCTCGACGACGCCAGCCTCGAGCGCAGGCTGGCGCGGACATGGCAGACCGTGCCGGGCATCATCGGTGCGCTCTCGAGCGTCGACCACAAAATTGTCGCGCGGCGGTACCTGATCACCGCTTTCGTCTTCCTGTGCCTCGGTGGCCTCAGCGCCGTTGCCATGCGCATCCAACTGTCGGGGCCGGAGCGCGGGCTGATCGGGCCGGACCGCTACAACCAGCTATTCACCATGCATGGCGTGACCATGATGTTCCTGTTTGCAGTGCCAATCGTTCAGGCGACCGGCATCTATCTCGTGCCGCTGATGGTCGGCACCCGCAACATCGCCTTTCCGCGCCTCAATGCATTCAGCTTCTGGATTTATCTCTCCGGTGGCCTCTTCGCCTGGGTGTCGTTTGCACTCGACATGGCGCCCGACGTCGGCTGGTTTTCTTACGTGCCCCTGTCCGGTCCTGAATTCGGGCCAGGCAAACGCTCCGACGTGTGGGCGCAGATGATCACCTATACCGAAGTGTCGTCGTTGGCGGTCGCGGTTGCCACCATCGTCACCGTGCTGAAGCAACGCGCGCCGGGCATGTCGCTGGACAAGATTCCGCTCTATGTCTGGGCGATGCTGGTCACCTCTTTCGTCATCGTGTTCGCCATGCCGGCAGTCATGATCACGTCGACCTTCCTGATCCTCGACCGTCTGGTCGGCACCCATATCTTCAATCCCGCCGAGGGTGGCGACGTCCTGCTGTTCCAGCACCTGTTCTGGTTCTTCGGCCACCCCGAAGTCTACATCATTTTCCTGCCGGCCACCGGCATGGTGTCCTCGATCATCGCCGCTTTCGCCCGGCGTCCGGTATTCGGCTATCTGGGCATGGTTCTGTCGCTGATTTCGGTCGGCTTCCTGTCGTTCGGCCTGTGGGTTCACCACATGTTCGCAACTGGCCTGCCCAAACTCGGCGCGAGCTTCTTCACCGCCTCGAGCATGCTGATCGCCATCCCGAACGGGCTGCAGATCTTCTGCTGGCTGGCGACATTGTGGGACGGACGCCCGATAATCAGGACGCCGCTGCTGTTCGTGTTCGGCTTCTTCTTCACGTTCGTCGCGGGCGGCCTGACCGGCGTGATGCTGGCGTCGGTGCCATTGGACCTGCAAGTACACGACACCTATTTCGTTACCGCGCATTTCCACTACGTGCTGATCGGCGGGTCCGTATTCCCGCTGCTCGGCGCGACCTATTTCTGGTTCCCCAAGATCACCGGCCGGATGATGAGCGAGCGTCTTGGACGCTGGCATTTCTGGCTTGCCTTCATAGGCTTCAATGCGGCGTTCTTTCCGATGCACATTGTCGGCCTGTGGGGCATGCCGCGCCGAGTCTACACCTATCCGGTGGAGGTCGGCTGGGGCAACATCAACCTGTTCATCACAGCCGGCGCGGTCGTTCTGTTCCTAAGCTTCGTTCTGTTCACCATAAACCTGGTGTACAGCGCCTCGAGGGGCGCCCCGGCCGGGGACAATCCCTGGAATGCGGGCACGCTTGAATGGGCGACAAGCTCTCCGCCGCCGAGCTATAATTTCGCTCGGATTCCGGTGGTTACCCACTCCGAGCCGCTCTGGGCCGAACGTGACACGCTGCCTGTCGCGACCGGGCTTCGCGTCGACGCGCGCGAACTTGTCATTTCGACTGTGGCAGAAGCGCATCCAGATGTGCGCGAGAAGTCGGCGACGCCGTCGATCTGGCCATTGTTCGCCGCGCTCGCCGTCGGCGCCACCTTTCTTTATTCGATCTTCAGCCCGTGGGCGGTGGTCTGGGGAGCCGGGCCAATCGCCATCACTTTGATCGGTTGGTTCTGGCCGAAAGGCGATCCGGAGGATGAGGAATGAAACAGCGTCCTGCCGCCGATCTTTCCAAACTCCCGACCTTCGGGATCGGACCGCGCAGCCCGACCTGGTGGGGCACTCTCGCCTTCATGGCGCTGGAGGGCACCGGCTTCGCGCTCGCCGCAGGCGCCTATCTTTACCTCGCCTATCTGTCGCCCGAATGGCCATTGGGCGTGCCGCCGCCCAACCATTGGCCGGGCACCATCGTCACGCTGTTGCTGCTCGCCAGCGTGGTGCCCAATCACATACTGAACCGCTACGCCGAAGCGTGTGCCATGGTGCCCGTGCGCATCGGCCTGATCGTCATGACGCTGCTCGGTATCGCACCGCTTGTCGTGCGGTGGTTCGAATTTCCGGCCCTCAACATCTATTGGGATACCAATGCGTACGGCTCAATGCTGTGGGTCCTGCTCGGCCTCCACACCACACACCTGATCACCGACGTCGGCGACACGCTGGTGCTGACGGTCCTGATGTTCACGCGACATGGCTATAGCGGGCGGCGTTTCGGGGATGTTGGCGACAACGTCTTCTACTGGGATTTCGTGGTCGCGACCTGGATCCCGATCTATCTGTTGATCTATTGGATGCCGAGGCTTGACTGAGATGCGTGCGCTTCGCTTGGGCACATCATGGGGCGGGCTGTTGTCCGGGCCTTTGGCCTGGGCGGTGTCGACGCAGCTGAATTACGCGGTCGTGGAGTGGCAGTGCGCCCACGGCATTCCTGTCATACCGGTCGTTGCGCTGATGCTGACAGTGCTGGCCTTGCTCGGCGGGGCGCTGTCGTGGCGGGCGCGACAGCAAGGTGGCGCCGCCTTTAAACCGGACCGTGCGCGCGGCACTGAAGGTTTCGTCGCCAATATCGGCATTCTCAGCGCGTTGCTGTTTGCGCTGGTAATCGTCATGCAAGGCGCCGCCTCGCTCATTCTCGACGGCTGTCTGCGATGAACTTCGACGCGCTTTTCTCGACCTCGATCTGCTACGGTGCCGGTGCCCCGCAGGCCGGCTGGACGCTGGCGTTGCCGATCACGCTGCCGCTAACCATGGTCGCACTGCTTTACGCAGCAGGCGCCTTTCGGCTGTGGCGGCGGAGCGCCCGCAGCCGCCCGTTGCGGATGCGGCAAGCCCTGCTGTTTGCGACCGGCTGGGCCATTTTGGCGGCAGCACTGGTCAGTCCGCTCCATGCATTGGGTGAGCGCGTTTTCACCGCCCACATGATCGAGCACGAGCTGTTGATGGCGGTGGCGGCACCCCTGCTGGTCGCCTCCCGTCCGGCGGCGGCGATGATGTGGGCATTGCCGATCAAGCTGCGGCTGGCATTTGGCGCAGCCGGGCAGGCGAAGGTGCTTCGAGCCGTTTGGGCCGCCGTCAGCCGTCCTCTAGCCGCGACCTTCCTGCACGGCGTCGCGATATGGGCGTGGCACGTTCCGGCGCTGTTCGAGGCGGCGCTTGCACAGGGTGTCCTGCATTATGCGCAACATGCCAGCTTCTTCGGTACGGGGCTGCTGTTCTGGTGGGTGCTGCTGCCGCGTTCAGGCCGCGAACAAGCCTACGGCAGCGCAGTCATGCACCTCTTTTTCACCTCGCTGCACACCGGCCTGCTCGGGGTGCTGCTGCTGGTCTCGCCAAGGCTGTGGTACCCGGTAAACGCAGCCGGCGCGGAATTGTGGAGCCTTAGCCCGCTCGAGGACCAGCAGCTCGCCGGCTTGGTGATGTGGGTTCCGGCCGGCCTGATTTATGGCGGAGCCGCGTTGCTGCTGGCCGGTCTGTGGATTCGCTCAAGTGGACAGAGAAGATGGGAGACGTCGCATGCGCTCCAGGCTGTCTAAGCTGGTCATTGGTGCCGGGACGGCAATTGCCGTGCTGGCCGCAGCTTGGGCGGCGCTGACGTTGTGGCCGGAGCGCCTCATCAGGGTCGCGGATAAGACGGACAATGCTCCTAGCAGCATCGGCGTGCGCGCAACATCGCGCTTCACTCCGTCCGGACCCATCCTCGGCGCCGCGGCAATTGTCGTGCTTGTTGCAGCCCTGGCCGGGATCGCGTTGTACTTCGAGCAAAGCCGTCGAGTGGAGCAGAAGGCCGACAATGCAACCGGCGGTGTTGGCGCCCGCGCCATACCAATCATCATGGCCAATGGCTGTGCCGGATGCCACACGATCACCGGCGTGCCCGGCGCGCAGGGACTGGTCGGTCCACGCCTCGACGCCAGCTTGGCCACCCGGGTCTATATCGGCGGCGTATTGTCCAACAACCCGCGAAACATGGTCCGTTGGATACGCGCCGCAAGAGAGATCAATCCGCACACGGCAATGCCTTCGACCAGAATTTCCGAGCAGGAGGCGCGAGATATCGCCGCCTATCTCTATTCGATGAAATGACATCGTTGCTCGCCTAGTCGAGATCAAACCCTCCCAGCGGTCTACCGATGCCGGTTTGCCGGGACCGGCAATCGTCACCGCCTTCGGCTCGATGCCTTAGTTGCCGACGAACCTTTCGGAACCGGCCCGCATCGGCGAGGCTGCCCGCGATCACGTCGGACATCGCCGAGCGCCGCTATGCCGGTAATCTGCTGTGCGGATTGTTTCGCGGGCATCTCGGATATCAGCTTCTTTGGCGAGTGGGCCGAGTGCAATCTCGACGTCGTCGTCCCAGTCGAATTGACGGGGTGGTTGTTTTTTCAGAATTGGACAGTGCTGCTGAGAATTGCGTGCCACGCCGTGGGGACACGCCTCATGGAGCCGAAGAACCGAACGGATTTAGAGCGAAGAATCGGAACGGACCGGAGCGCCTCGGCTAATGACTTGAGCGCCGCGATCACATTTGTTAGCGGAAGGTTGCGGGCTCCTAGCCGACTTCGATGTTCCAACCGCGAGGCGATCGCGGTCGGAGTCGCCACGAACGACCGCAGCGCAATCACGTCGTTTCGGGAGACTCGTTCGATTTGGGAGCCTCGTCGGTCTCCGGCAAACGATCGCGAATGGCTTCCTCGGTTTTACTTGCCGTCTTTTTCACGACTTTCTCGACGCGGTCGACCAACGTCTCGGCGTCGCCGCTGGAACCCTGTCGGTCAGCCTCTTCCTTTACAGTCTCATATGCTTCGGCGGCGACCTGCTTGGCTTGCTCGACGCCTTCCTCAAAGACTTCCTCGGCACTGTCACGAAGCTTGTCGCGGTATGGGCCGAGTTGCGCGTCTTCCGCGGCTGTGTGAGGCAGCATCACGCCGATGGCGGTGCCCACGGCAAGGCCCACCGCGGCCATTGCCAGAGGTTCGCGCTGGAACAGGTCCT